>NZ_LSJM01000006.1 GCF_001557215.1 Sphingomonas sp. CCH9-E2
GGGCGGCCCCTCCGTCAGCTTCGCTGCCACCTCCCCTGCGGGGCAGGGGAGGAATGCTGCTACTCCACCACCAGTTCGAACGAGGTCGGCGTCATGTTCGCCGCGTCGTAGAGGTTCACCACCGGCGTATCGGCCCAGGCATAGCGGATCCGCGTCACCGGCTGGCCATCGCCCAGCACCCGGACCTTGCCGCCCTCGACCCGTGCCGCCGCAAAGCGACAGTTCTGCGCGCATAGTTCGAACCCGATCGGCGCGCCGCTCCAGCTGGTCAGCGCGCCCTCGACGCCACTGAACGACACCACCACATCGCCACCATCGCGCCGCGCCGACACCGCCTGCGGCCCCGGCTTGCCCAGCGCTGCGCGCGCGAGGCGCTTGCCCAGTTCGTTCTTGTCGCCGGGATGAATGTCGGTGCGCGACCCCAGGTCGATCGCGGAGACCAGCGCCGTCCCCGGCGTTGCCGCGACCGCGCGGCGCTGTTCGTCGCGCAGCTTGCCCCAGCCACTCTCGACCGGCGCGCTCGCCGGCGCGCCATAGCCCGCCAGCCCGACCACCAGCACCGGCAGCGCCGGATCGCTCGACTGGCGGCGATACCCGTCGATCAGACCGCGCAGCCGCACGTCATAGCCGGTCTGCCCGGCATCGCTTTCACCCTGATACCAGGCGACGCCGCGCAGCCCGATCCCGCCCAGCGGCGCGACCATCGCATTGCCGATCAGGCCAAGGCCCGCGATAGTGTCCCATGGCGGACGCGGCGGCGTGCCCTTGGCGGCCGAGATCCAGTAGCGCCACTGGTCGCCCAACGGGATGCTCGATCCATCGGACAGGGTGAGCTTCAGCCGCTCGGCCGGACCCATGAAGCCGCCGGTGCCATAGCTGTTCCACACCGCGACGACGACCTCGTTCGCCCCGGCCTTCCAGTAGCCTCCCGGCACCTTGTAATCGCGCGGGTTGGACCAGCCGAAGCTGTTGCCGACCGGCTTGCCATTGACGAACGCCTGATCGCCATCGTCGATGATGCCCAGCGACACGGTCGCGCCGCCGCGCGCCTGCTCCGCCGTCAGCGTGACCGTGCGGCGAAACCACACCCAGCCGGTAAAGCCGCGCAGCGCCGGTTCGTCCAGGCTGTCCCACGGTCCCACGCCCGCAATCGGCGACCATGTGACCGCATCGGGCGTGCGCCACGGTTCGACCTTGTCCTGCGTCCGCCACCACTCGATCCAGCGTGGCGCGAATGCGGTGTTCGCGGCGAGCGGGTCTCGGTCATAGGTTTCGAGCAAGGCGGCATCCTGCGCGCCATAGATGCTGCGCGTCGCGACCGGATCGAGCCAGGCGCGGATCGCGGTGCCGCCCCAGGTCGCGTCGATCAGCCCGATCGCAACCCCCGGCTCGGCCTTGCGCAACTCGCGCGCCATGTACCAGCAGGCGGCGGAGAATTCGGGTGCGGTGTCGCGCGTTGATGCCTGCCAGCTGGCCGCCTCGGCAAACTTCCGCAAGGGCCGCGCGGACGTCGCCTTGGGCACGGTCAGCAGGCGCAGCATCGGATCGGCGGCGCCGTTCATCTGATTGTCGAAATCGAGCGCGCGGCGGACGGGCATCTCCATGTTCGACTGGCCCGAGCACAGCCAGACATCGCCGACCATTACGTCCTTGGCCTCGACCGCAGCATCGAGCGTCGCGGCGCGCAGCAGATAGGGACCGCCCGCCTTCATCGCCGGGAAGGTTGCGCGCCACTGGCCATCCTTGCCCGCCTCGGCCTGGGCGATCATGTCGCCGAGCGTGACGGTCAGCGACAGCCCGGGCGCGGCCTCGCCCTCGACGATGATCGGCTTGTCACGCTGCAGCACGCCCTGGTCGCCGATGGCCGGACCGAAACTGAGCTGCGCCGTCGCGGGCAGGGGGAAGAGCGCGGTCGCGCCGAGCAGGACCGCCGCGATCCTCATGCGATATGCGCTCGGGCCAGGGGGTGGCCGGGGACGCGCGCCTCGAACGCGAACAGGTCGCCGGCATGCGGCTGGGCGGTGCGCTCCTCGGCGCTCAATCCCTTGGCGGCGGTGGTGACGTAGAGCGTCGTCAGCCCATCGCCTCCAAACGCCAGCTTGGTGACATTGGCGACCGGCAGTCGGACGAACTCGATCTCGCGCCCGGTCGGATCGAAGCGGCGCGCGCCGTGCCCGGCGAAGAAGCCGACCCAGATATTGCCCTCGGCATCGGTGATCGACCCGTCGGGATAGCCTTCATCGACGGTGAAGGTCAGGAAGGGTTGAACCGCGCTGAGCGACCCATCGTCATGCAGCGCAGCCTGCCAGATTCGCCGCCCGATCGTGTCGGTGAAATAGATGCGGTCGCCAGCGGGTGACACTGCGGGGCCGTTGGTGATGCTCACCGGGCCGGGGCCGACCCGGTCGAGCTGTCCGGCATCGAGGCGGTAGAAATGTCCGGTCGCGGCACTCTCGGCATTGTCCATCGACCCGAACCACACGCGGCCCTGCGCGTCGGTGCAGGCGTCGTTGAGGCGGTTGCCCGGCAGATCCGGCTCGACCGTGCGCCAGAAGGTGAAGGCGCGCGTATCGGGGTCGATCCAGTGTAGCCCGCTCTGCAACCCGCACAGCAACCGGCCATTATCGGCGGGCAGCGCCCAGCCGATCTCGCCCGGCGCATCCGCGCTGGTCAGCGCACCCGAAGCGGGGTCGAAGCGGTGGAGCTTCTTCCCCTTGATATCGACGAACCACAGGCAGCCGCGCTGCGCATCCCACACCGGACCTTCGCCCAGCGTCGCGCCGAGGCGCGCGGCGACCCGCACTTCGCTTATCGCCATCCAGCATCCACCCAATAGTTATGCGCAGTGCACATGCGCGCGTCGTCGCTGGCGAGGAAGGTCGCCATCGCCGCGATGTCCGCCGGCTGGATCCGGCCCTTCAGCGCCTGCGCGGCGACGATCTCCGCCTCGCCCTCCGGCGTGTACCATTTCTCCTGCCGCGGCGTCTGGACGTTGCCGGGGACGATGGTGCAGGCGCGGATGCCATGCGGGCCGAGCTCGCGCGCAAGGCTGCGGGTCAGCCCCTCGATCGCGGCCTTGGCGGTCTGGTACAGCGTGAGGTCGGGCAGGCCGAGATGCCAGCTGATCGATCCGAAATTGATGATGACGCCGTGCCCGGCTTCCTTCATCCCCGGGATCACCGCCTGCGCCGCGAAGAACAGATGGCGCAGATTGACCGCCATCCGCTCGTCCCAATAGGCCGGCGTCACCTCCTCGATCCCGTGGCGGTCGTCGCTCGCGGCATTGTTGAGCAAGATGTCGACCGCGCCGCGCTCCGCGATGATCCCGCCGAGGCACGACTGCAGCGCTGCGACATCGGTCAGGTCGCAACGCGCGAAGTGCGGCGCGTGGATCGCGTCCGGGGTCAGCCGCGCGCTCAGCGCTTCGCCGGCCGCGGTCTGCACGTCGACAAAGGTGACCCGCGCGCCCTGCGCCACAAACGCCTCGACCAGGCCTTCGCCGATGCCGGACGCACCGCCGGTGATCAGGACATGTTTGTCACGCAGGCTGGGATAGATGGCGCGCATCGTGGCCGCTCCGCTGGATTTCTGCAGCAACCCTCAATCCCCCGAATAGACCGTTTTGACGGTCGTATAGAATTCGACCGCAGCGAAACCCTGTTCGCGCGCGCCATAGCTCGACTTGCGGGTGCCGCCGAACGGCACGTGATAATCGACGCCGGCGGTCGGCAGATTGACCATCACCATGCCGGCGCGGATCCGCTTGCGGAAATCGCGGGCATATTTGTGGCTGGTGGTGACGACGCCCGACGACAGGCCGAACTCGCCCTGGTTGGCAATCTCCAGCGCATGCTCGTAATCCTTGGCGCGGACGGTAGAGACGACCGGGCCGAACACCTCCTCGCGGTTGATCGTCATGTCGGGATCGGTGTCGGCGATGAGCGTCGGCGCCATGAAATAGCCGGGCGTGTCGAGCTTGAGCGGGTCGGGTCCGCCGCTGGCAACGCGGCCGCCCTCTTCGATCGCCTTTCGGACATAGCGGAGATTCTGTTCGAACTGGCTTTCGCTCGATGCCGGGCCGACCTGGGTGTCGGCGGCGAGGGCGGGGCCGACCTTGAGCGCCTTGGCGCGCTCGGCGAGCGCGGCGACGAAGCGGTCGTGGATTGCGTCCTCGACGATTACCCGGCTCGATGCGGTGCAGCGCTGACCGGTCTGGAAGAAGCCGCCGTCCAGCGCGATTGCCACCGCCTTGTCGAGATCGGCGTCCGCCAGCACGACCAGCGGGTTCTTGCCGCCCATTTCGAGCTGCACCCGCGCCTGCCGCATCATCGCGGCCATGCCGACCTTCGCGCCGACGCCCTGCGATCCGGTAAAGCTGATCGCATCGACCTGCGGATGATCGACGATCGCCTGGCCGACGCCGCCCTGGCCGAGCACCAGATTGAACACGCCGGCCGGCGCGCCGCATTC
Source organism: Sphingomonas sp. CCH9-E2 (assembly GCF_001557215.1). Taxonomy (GTDB): domain Bacteria; phylum Pseudomonadota; class Alphaproteobacteria; order Sphingomonadales; family Sphingomonadaceae; genus Sphingomonas. The sequence continues at coordinate 4,471 of NZ_LSJM01000006.1, forward strand.
CTGAATGATGTCGGCCAATGCGCTCGCCATCGCCGGGGTCACATTGGCAGGCTTCATCACCACGGTGTTGCCGAAGGCGAGTGCCGGGGCGGCCTTCCACGCCGGAATCGCGATCGGGAAGTTCCACGGCGTGATCAGCCCGACCACGCCCACCGCCTCGCGATAGGTCGCGACATCAAGGCCGGGGCGCGTCGATTCGAGCGTCAGGCCGTGGCGGCGCAGCGCCTCACCGCCGAAATAGCGGAAAATCCGCGCGGCGCGCATCACTTCGCCCATGCCCTCGGCGCGGGTCTTGCCCTCTTCCCGCGCGAGCAGTTCGCCAAGCTCGGCGGCGCGCGCCATGATCGTCGCGCCGACCTTGTCGAGCAGATCGGCGCGCACTTCCGGCGACGCTGCGGCCCAGCCCGGCTGCGCGGCGCGGGCGGCCTGCACCGCCTGATCTACCACCGCCGCATCGCCCGCAGCAAAGGTCGCGACCACCTCATCGGTGTTCGACGGGTTGCGGCTCTCCAGCGGGGTGTCGACCGCGACGCGCTCGCCGTTGATCAGATGGGTCAGCTTCATGATGCAAAGGTCCTGCTAGTCAGAGTTCAGATCCGGTCGGCAAGTCCGCGACGCACCAGGTCACGAACAAGAACACCGATTCCAATTTCCCATATGGGGGCATTTTTCGACGTCGTCACGGTATTTGCGAGCGTACCAAGTCGCGACGAAGCGATCGTCACGCGATCGCCCACCTTATGGGTGAAACCGCCACCCGGCACGTCGCGATCCTGGGTCGGCGCAAACAGGGTGCCGAGGAACAGCACGAAGCCGTCGGGATAGTGATGTTCGCTCATCGCCTGGCGCGCGATTTCCAGCGGGTCGCGGCTGATCTCGCTCATCCGGCTTGCACCCTCCAGCCTGAAGCCGTCGGTGCCCTCGATCGTCAGCGCGACATCGGCGCTGCGCACATCGTCGATGGTGAAGCCGTCGTCGAACATGCGGATGAACGGGCCGAGCGCACAGGACGCGGTATTGTCTTTGGCCTTGCCCAGCAGCAGCGCCGAGCGCCCCTCGAAATCGCGCAGATTGACGTCGTTGCCCAGCATCGCGCCGACCGCCTCGCCCCGGCGCGACATGGCCAGCACGATTTCGGGTTCGGGATTGTTCCATCTCGAATCCGACCGCACCCCGATCGGGGCTTCATGGCCAACCGCCGACAGCACCGGCGACTTGGTGAAGATTTCCGCATCCGGGCCGATCGCGACCTCCAGATATTGCGACCACATGCCATCCTCAATCAGCGCGGCCTTGAGCGCCGCCGCCTCGTCCGACCCGGGTACGACCGACCGGATGCCTCCGCCGATCCGCTCCTCCAGCCGTCCGCGGATCGCTGCCGCCTGGCTGGCGTCGCCGCGCGCCCGTTCCTCGATCACGCGCTCGATGGCCGATACGGCAAAGGTCACGCCCGCAGCCTTGATGCACTGCAAGTCGATCGGCGCGAGCAATGCCGTGCCCTCGGGCAATTGCGGGTCGGTCGCGTCCAGGTCGGCGATCCGCCGTCCGAATTCCGGCGTGGTCAGGCCACGGTCGATCGCTCCGGCGACGGTCGCGGCATGCGGAGTCAGGTCGAACAACGCACCATCGGCGATCAGCACCGGCACGGGGCCATCGCCCAGATCGACCCGTCCGAGGAAGCGGCCGGTCCGCCAATCCTCCGGCAATATTCCAGCCAGTGCGACCGTCATCCCTTTTACCTCTCCGACATCATTGCTCTTGATAGCGCTAACATCATGCTCCTATGGAGGTGTCAAGCATCGCACGGAAAAAACGTCGATGCACGCGCGGGAAAGCCGTGCGAAGACGTGAGGAGAGGAGCGAAATGAAGGGTTTTGCGCCATTGCTGGCCATGTTGCTTGCTGCACCCGCTGTTGCGCAGCAGAGCACGGCGCGATTCGATTTCGTCAGCTACACGGCGGAGTCAGCGCTACCTGCGCTCCCCGCCGGGCAGTTTGCAAATCCGGTGCTCCCGGGCTTTCGGCCCGACCCGTCGATCGTGAAGGTGGGGCAGGATTTCTATCTCGTCACCTCGACCTTTGCCTGGTTCCCCGGCATCCCGGTTTACCACAGCCGCGATCTGGTGAACTGGCGCCAGATCGGCAATGCGATCGACCGGCCGGAGATGCTCGACTTCAGCGGGCTGGCGCTCGACCGGGGCGTGTTCGCGCCGACGATCGAATATCATGACGGCACCTATTACATCCTCAACACCTGCGTCGGATGTCGCGACAATTTCATGCTGACCGCCAAGAACCCGGCGGGGCCGTGGAGCGGGCCGCACTGGCTCAGCTTTGGCGGGATCGATCCGTCGATCTATTTCGAGGACGGCCGCGCCTGGATCGTCAACAATGACGCGCCGCCGGGACCGCCCGAATATGACGGCCACCGCGCGCTGTGGATGCAGGAAATCGACCTTTCCACCTTCAAGATGAAGGGGCCGCGCCACCTGCTCGTCGACAAGGGTGTCGATCCGTCGACCAAGCCGATCTGGGCCGAGGGGCCGCATATCTACAAGGTCGATCGCTGGTATTATCTCCTGGCGGCCGAAGGCGGCACGGCAGACCAGCATTCGCAGACCATCTATCGCTCCCGCACCCTGACCGGCCCGTACACACCCGGCCCGGTTAACCCGATCCTGACGCAACGCGACCTGCCCGAGGACCGCCCGAACCCGGTCCAGGCGACCGGCCACGCCGATTTCGTGAAGCTCGACGATGGCAGCTGGTGGGCGGTGTTCCTCGCCACCCGCCCGTTCCGGGGACAGGAGACATTGCTCGGGCGCGAAACCTTCCTGCTGCCGGTGACGTGGAAGGATGGCTGGCCGCTGATCCTGCCCGCGCGCACCCCTCTGCCCGCCAGCGTCGCGCGTCCGAACCTGCCCGCCTCGCCCGGCGAAGCGCGCGACTGGCGCGAGGAGTTCGATACGCCCAAACTCGCGCAGGACTGGCTGATGCTGCGCACGCCCAAGGACGCGCCGTGGTGGCGGATCGCCGACGGCGCGCTGACGCTCGACGCACGGCCGGTCGCGGCGGGCGCGCTCGCCCAGCCGAGCTACATCGGCAAGCGGATGCAGCACCGCAAGGCGAGCTGGACCACGCGCGTGACCTTCGACCCCAAGGACGAGGCGCAGCGGGCGGGGCTGCTCGCGGTCGCCAATGAACATCATCTGTTGTTCGCTGGGCTTGAAGGCGACAAGCTCGTCGTGCGGCGACGGATTAGCAAGGACGAGCCCGATAATGGCGTCGTGATCGCATCGGTTCCGCGCGAAAGCGCAACCCAGGTCGAGCTGAAACTGAGCTTCGATGCGGGCACCGCTCAGGCCGAATGGCGCCCGGTTGGGACAACTGCATGGCGCAGCATCGCCAAGGACGTGGACGTGTCGCGCCTCGCCACGATCCATGCCGGGCTGTTCATGGGCCTGGTCGTCGGCCCGCACGCAGCGTCGGGAACGCCATGATCGACCCGGTGCGCGTCGTCATCGTCGGGGGCGGAACCGCGGGGTGGATGACCGCATCCGCACTCGCGCGCTTCCTGCCTGGTGTGGCCGACGTGCGCCTGATCGAATCCGAGGAAATCGGCATTGTCGGGGTGGGAGAGGCGACCCTCCCGCATCTGCGCGCCTTTCTCGAGCGGCTGGGCATTCCTGAAGCCGAGATGATGCGCGCGACAAGCGCGACCTACAAACTCGGCATCGATTTCCGCGATTTCGGCAGGATCGGGGATCGCTATATCCACCCCTTTGGGGCGTATGGCGTCGATATCGCCGGAGTCGGCTTCCACCATTACTGGCTGCGCGCCCGCGCCGAGGGGAGTGCCCGCGGAATCGAGGACTATTCGCTCCCCATCGTCGCCGCGCGTGCCAATCGCTTTGCGCTGCCCCCGGCCGATGGCGACTTCCTGTCGACCAGCTATGGCTGGGCCTATCAGTTCGATGCCACCCGGCTCGCCCCGATGCTGCGCGGTTATTCGGAGGCGCGCGGCGTCACGCGGACCGAGGGGCGGGTCACCGGGGTCGAGCGCGACGGCGAGAGCGGTGATGTCACGCAGCTCGTGCTCGACAGTGGCGAGCGGGTGGCGGGCGATCTGTTCATCGACTGCTCGGGCTTTCGCGCGCTGCTGATCGGCGGCGCGATGGATGCGCCTTGGGAGGATTGGTCGCACTGGCTGCCCTGCGACCGCGCGGCGGCGCTGCCCGCGACATCGCCCGCCGGACCGATCGAACCCTATACCCGCGCCACCGCGATGACCGCCGGCTGGCGCTGGCGCATCCCGCTGCAGCATCGCGTCGGCAACGGCTATGTCTTCTCCAGCAGCTTCCTGTCGGAAGACGCGGCGTGCGATGCGATTCTCCGCGCGGTCGAGGGGACGCCGCTCGCCGAACCGCGCATCCTGCGCTTCCGCGCCGGGCGGCGGCGCGAAAGCTGGGTCGGCAATGTGGTGAGCATCGGGCTGGCCAGCGGCTTCCTCGAACCGCTCGAATCGACCAGCATCCATCTGGCGCAAATGGCGGTGATGCGGCTGATCGAACTGTTCCCCGAGCGTCAGATCGACCCCGCCGACCGCGCCGCGTTCAACGCGACGGTCGATTATGAATATGACCGCGTCCGCGATTTCCTGATCCTCCATTATCACGCCACGACGCGCGATGATTCGGACTTCTGGAACCATGTCCGCACGATGGACCTGCCCGACACCCTCGCCGGCAAGCTCGAGCTGTGGCGTGAGGCAGGGCGAATCGAGAAATATGGCGAGGGCCTGTTCCTCGAACCCAGTTGGGTCGCCGTCTATCTGGGACAGGGGATGGTGCCGCAGCGCCATGACCCGCGCGCCGACAACCCCGCACCCGCCGCGCTCGAGCGCGCGCTCGACGATATCGCCGACACGATCCGCAGCCGGGTTGCTGCGATGCCCGACCACGAAGCGGCACTGCGCGCACAAGGCGCATGGGGGGCGGCATGAGCGGCCCGGCCAGCATCGCGGTGCTGGGCAGCGGCGTGGTCGCGCTGTCCGCCGCCATCGCCTTTCGCCGCGCGCTGCCTGCTGCGCGGATCACTTTGGTGGAACGCCCGGCCGATCCCCGGTCGCTGCTCGACCGCATCGGCGCAGCGACGCTGGCGATCGATGCGTTTCACCGCGCGATCGGGCTGGACCAGCAACTGTTCATTCGCCGCACCGGTGCGGTTGCGATCCATCGTGTCACGCTGAACGGCGAGCCGCTGGGCGGGCCGGGCGCGATCCCGCATATCGAGGGCGTTGCGCTGCATCAGCTATGGCTGCGGAGCCTGACGGAGCGGCCTGAGGCGACGCCCAGTTGGGCCGCGCTCACCGTGCCCGGGGCCGAGCCGTTCGGCGTGCGCTTCGACATGCCCGCTTACGCAGCGCTGCTTGCCGAAATGGCCGCGGCGCTGGGCGTCGCGGGGGGCACGGCGGACGATGCCGACCTGCTGCTCGACTGCACGGTGCCGGGAGACGACTGGCTCTGCGCCCCGCTGCCAAGCGTTGTCGCCGAGCCGGTCGCGCCCGGCGCCGCTGAAGGCGAAACGCTGGACATCGCCGACAGCGTGGTCGAGTGGCAGGCCCCGCCCTGGGGCTGGCGGCTCGCGGGAGGGGCCGGACTGATACCCGGTCGCCATTCCACGCCACGCTCCGGCCGGACCATTGCCCTTGGCGAAGCGGCGCTCGTCGCGGAGAGCTTCGACGGCCACGCGCTCTCCGCGGCGCATGCCGATATCCTGCGCGCGATCGAGTTCATGCCGCATGCCGAGCCGAGCGATCGGGAGGCCGCCGAGTATAATCGCCGCACCGCCATCGCGCACCAACGGGTGCTCGATTGGGCGACCGAGCGCTGGGGCGTCCCGGCGACCGCTGATCTCGCTGCCCTACGCGCCGGATTTGCCGCGCGCGGGCGCATTCCCTATCGCGACGGCGATCCCGTGACCCCAGGCGAATGGGTCGGCTGGTGGTTCGCGAACGGGGTTCGCCCCGCGCGCATCGACCCCACCGCCCGCGCCGTCCCGCAAGACCAACTGATCCGCATGATGGAGAGGAATAGATGAAGCGTTTGATGCTCCTGGCGCTCGGCGCTGCCGTGGCCGCACCGCTGGCGGCGCAGGAAAGCACGGTCCATCCCGAGATCTGGCCGAGCCCGGCCTGGCCGCAGCAAACGGACAACGCTGTCGAAGCGAAGATCAAGGCGCTGATCGCGCAGATGAGCGTCGAGGAGAAGGTCGGCCAGATCGTTCAGGCCGACATCGCCAGCGTGACCCCGGCGGACGTGCGCACCTATCATCTCGGCTCGGTCCTCAATGGTGGCAGCAGTGGTCCCTATGGCGACGATTTCGCAGCAGCGCCGAAGTGGCTGCAGCTGGCCGACGCGTTTTACGAGGCTTCGGTCGACAAGAGTGGCGGGCGCGTCGGCATTCCGATCATCTGGGGCACCGACGCGGTGCATGGTCACAGCAACATCATCGGCGCGACGCTGTTCCCGCACAATATCGGCCTCGGCGCGATGCGCGATCCCGACCTGATCGAGAAGATCGCCCAGGCCACTGCGCTCGAAATCCGTGCGACCGGGCAGGAATGGACCTTCGCCCCCACCGTCACCGTCCCGCGCGATTTTCGCTGGGGCCGCGCCTATGAAGGCTATTCGTCCGACCCCAAGCTGGTGGCCTCCTATGTCGAGCGGATGGTGCGCGGGCTGCAGGGGCCGGGCAGCGGCACCAACCTCCTCGCCGGGCCCTATGTTCTCGCCTCGACCAAGCATTTCCTCGCCGATGGCGGGACGCATGAGGGGCGCGATCAGGGCGATGCGCGGATCAGCGAGACCGAACTGCGCGACATTCACGGTGCCCCCTATGTCCCCGCGATCGAGCAGGGCGTGGCGACGGTGATGGTCAGCTTCTCAAGCTGGAACGGCACCAAGATGACCGGGCACAAGGGAATGCTGACCGATGTGCTCAAGAACCGGATGAACTTCGGCGGCTTCCTCGTCTCCGACTGGAACGCGCACGGCCAGGTCGAAGGCTGCACCAACGCCTCCTGCCCGAAGGCGGTCAATGCCGGGCTCGACATGTACATGGCGCCCGACAGCTGGAAGCCGCTGTGGCATTCGCTGGTCGCGCAGGTGAAGTCGGGCGAGGTGCCGATGGCGCGGCTCGACGATGCGGTCGCGCGCATCCTGCGGGTCAAGATGCGGCTTGGGCTGTTCGAGGCGGGCAAGCCCTCGACGCGCAAATATTCGGGCGACTGGTCGCTGCTTGGCCATGCCGATCACCGCGCGGTGGCGCGCGACGCGGTGCGCAAGTCGCTGGTGCTGCTCAAGAACAATGGTTCGCTGCTGCCGGTGAAGGCGGGCGCGCATGTGCTGGTGGCGGGCGACGCGGCGGACGATATCGGGCGTCAGTCGGGCGGCTGGACGCTGACCTGGCAGGGCACGGGGGTCAAGAACGATCAGTTCCCCGGCGCGACCTCAATCTGGAAGGGGCTGCACGACGCAGTGACATCGACTGGCGGCAGCGCCGAGCTGGTTGCGGACGGCACGTTCGCGAAGAAGCCCGACGTCGCGATCGTCGTATTCGGCGAAACGCCCTATGCCGAATTCCAGGGTGACCTGAAAACGCTGCAGCTCCGCCCCGAATTGCGCAAGCCCTATGAGACGATGAAGAAGCTCAAGGCGCAGGGAATTCCGGTCGTCGCGGTGATGGTCACCGGCCGACCGCTGTTCATGAACCCGGAGCTCAACGTCGCCGACGCGTTCGTTGTCGCGTGGCTGCCGGGGTCCGAAGGGGCGGGAATCGCCGACCTGCTGGTTCAGCGCAAGGACCGCCGTGCCCCCTATGACTTCACCGGCAAGCTGCCCGTTGCCTGGCCCGCCACCGCGCGCGCAGACGGCCCGACGCTCTTCCCGTTTGGCTATGGCCTGACGCTGGCGGGCGGGGCCGCGCCGTGGAAGCCGCTGTCGGAGGATAGCGAGGTTCCGGCGGAAGACGCGGGCAATGTCTATTTCGCTGGCGGCGTGCCGGCGGCGTCCTGGTCGCTGCAGGTCTATGGCGATCCGGCGGACTCGACGCGCATCACGACGGTCCCGGCAGCGGCGGCGAGCGGGCGCGTGCGGGTGACTGCGGTCGATCATGTCGTGCAGGAAGGCGCACGGCGTTTCGCGATCGACTCCGGCAGCGCCGCGGTCGGCCTGACCACCTATGCGCCGCTCGACCTGACGCGCGAGACCAATGGCGATGTCATGCTGGTCGCCACGCTGCGCGTCGATGCCAAGCCGGCGGGTGCGGTCAGTTTCCGCATGGGCAATGCCGCCGTCCGCGCAACTGCAGTCGAGGGTGCGAAGCCCGGCGACTGGGTCAGCTATGGCGTGCCGCTCAAGTGCTTTGCGAAGGGCGGCGCGAATCTCGGCCGTGTCGAGGCACCGTTCATGCTGCGCAGCGAAGGCGCGTTCACGTTCAGCCTGTCGCGGGTTGCACTGGGAACGGCGGCGGACCGCGTAGTCGCGTGTCCGTGACCTAGCCGACCATCGCCGCGATCTGGTCGGCATGGCCGGGGAGCTTCCCCGCCACATCGGCATAGGTCGCGGCGATCTGGCGCATCGCGGCGGTTACGCGTGCATCGTCCATCGAATCCACTAGCGGGTCATAGCCGTCGGGGATGATATGCTGGCCCAGCAGCACCGCGACCCAGCTCGGCACGCCGAACAGGTCATGGTCGTACCGCCGGATTCGCCCGCGCTCGCGCCACAGTTCCAGCTTGGCGGCGAGGCTGTCCGGCACCGTCATCGCGCCGACGTGACGCCACAGTTCGCTGTCGCGCCGCTGCGTCGCCTTGTAATGCAGTACGATGAAATCGCGCACATATTCATAGGCCTCGTGCATCAGCCGGTTATATTCGTTGCGCCCCGCCGCGCTCATGCTGCGGTCGGGGAACAGCCACATCAGCTTTGAGATGCCGGTCTGGATCAGGTGAATGCTGGTCGATTCGAGCGGCTCGACAAAGCCGGCTGACAGGCCCAGCGCGACGACATTGCCGACCCATTGCTGCTCCCGCACCCCGGCGGTGAAGGACAAAGCGCGCGGCTCGGCGGTTGCGGGCGCGTCGAGGTTCGCCAGCAGCGTCTCGCGCGCGCGCTCCTCGCTGCCGAACGCACTCGCATAGACGATGCCGTTGCCGGTGCGATGCTGCAGCGGGATGCGCCACTGCCAACCGAATTCATGCGCGGTGGAGCGCGTCAGCGGGGTCAGCGGATCGACGCGCGCGCACGGAACCGCAATCGCGCGATCACATGGCAGCCAGTGCGACCAGTCGTGATAACCGACCCCCAGCGCGTCGCCGAGCAACAGGCTGCGAAACCCCGAACAGTCGATGAAGAAATCACCCGCGATGCGGCGCCCGTCGTCGAGCAGCACGGCGGCGACATGGCCGGTCGCGGGATCGCGTTCGACCGATGCGATCTTGCCCTCGACCCGCGCTACGCCCCCGGCTTCGGCGCGACGGCGCAGAAATGCTGCATAAAGGCCCGCATCGAAATGATAGGCATAGGCCATTCCGCCCAGCGGTGAGCGCGGGTCTGCGGCAGGATGGGCAAAGCGGTCGCGCCGCGCCGCCTGCGCAGCGATCCAATACTCCTCCAGCGCGCCGATGCGGTGCTTCAGCCAATATTGGTGGAACGCGACGCCCTGGAAATCATGCCCCAGTTCGCCGAACGGATGCAGATAGCGGTCGCCGACCTGCCCCCAGTTGACGAATTCGATGCCCAGCTTGATCGTCGCGCCCGTCTCGCGGACGAAGTCGGGCTCGTCGATGCCCAGCCGGTGGTTGAATTCGCGGATCGGCGGGATCGTCGCCTCACCGACTCCGACCGTGCCGATCGCGTCGGATTCGACCAATGTGATCGTCCGCTGACCATCGCTCAGGAAGCGCGCGGCGGCGGCTGCCGCCATCCACCCGGCGGTGCCGCCGCCGATGATGACGATGCTGGAGACGGGCGGTGCGGTCATGCCCCCACGCTAACAGCTTGCGCGATCAGCCGCAGCGTCGCGCGATGGGTCGCGCCCGGCGCAACGACGACACTGAGCGCATTGGGCAGATGCGCCACCGGCTCGAAACAGAAATGCGGCGCGCCGGCCGGGGTATAGACCACCGCATGATCGACTTCGGATTCGATCCGCAGCGCGGCGTCCGGCCAGCTGATCGACGCGACCCCATCCCATCCGGAAAAGGCGCAATCAAGCGCGCGTTCGGCGACCGCGAAATCGACCTTGCGATCGGCAATCTCGACCGGTTCGCTTGGCAGCATCCGTGCATCGGGCGGCCAGCGCCGCTCTGCCGCAAAGTGCAATCGTGCGCCCGCTGCGGGAAAATAGGGGTGATGCCCACAGGCGAGCGGCGCGTCGAATGCCTCCAGATTGCGTGCGGTCAGCGTCACCGTCAGCGTATCGGCGGTCAGCTCGACCTGCTGCTCGGCCGCAAAGGCAAAGGGCCAGCGCGCATCGCCGTGATGGTCGAGCACCAGCACGGCGCGATCATCGCGCGCCTCCTGCACCGTCCAATCCGACGTCCAGCCAATGCCATGGATCGCGTGCGGTTCGGGCGCGAAATTCGGCGCAATCGCATGGGTCTCCCCCGCCCAGTCGAACCGCGCATCGGCGATGCGGTTGGAAAAGGGTACCAGCGGGAAGCTCGCCATCCCCAGCGGATCGCCCGCGGCAATCGCCTCCGCCGATGCTGTGCGCAGCATCGGTCGGCCGTCGATGGTCCAGCTGGTCAGCGCGCCGCCCAGTGCCGGAGCGACCGCGGCACGCGCCGCCCCCGCGGTCAGGATCAGTTGCTCGACGATGTCAGCACCGCTTCTTCGCGAATGACATAGACCGGGCCGATCTCAAGCTCCTGCCGGGCTGCCCCGGTGTGCAGCGCCAGCTGGCCCGCGCCCTTGGCGATGTCCATCGGGGCCTGGGTGCGGAACTGGTAGAGCCGCCAGTTCGGCCCGACCTGAACCGCTTTGTCGAGGAAGCCGTCATAGGGCGCGGCGTTTTTCTGGACGCGCACCGACAGCATCCCCTGGCCATCCGGCGTCGCCGCCGAGAGCGCGCGCGCGAGCACCGCGACCAGCAGCACGTCGCCCTCCTTGATCTCCTCGTCCAGCGCCACGCTCGCGCCCGAGGCATAGGGCGCGGCTCCGGCATTGGCGACGCTGAACAGCGTACCGACGCGGCCATAGACATTGGTCACCGTCGCCTTGGTCGTCTGCCCCGCACCGTGGAACCCCCAGTCGCGGTTCGCCGGATCGTTGAGCATCCGGCCCTTGTCCTTGAGCTGCGGCGGCAGCTCGGGATCGGGCGCGGCGGCGCTCTCGACGCGCTTCGTCGTGCGGATGCTCGTCGCACCCTCGACCACGATCACCTGGCCGATCTCGATCACCTGCTTGGCCCCGGCGAGCTGTAGGCCGACAACGGCCTGCCCGGTCGGCAGCGCCTTGTCCGATCGCGCGGTGACTTCGTACAGCGCCCATTCGCTGCCGATATCCAGCACCGTGTCGCCAAAACCCGCATAGGGCGCGGCATTCTGCTGAAAGCGCACGCCGATCTTGCCCTTGCCGCCCGGGGCCTCGGACTTCACCGTCCGGGCATAAAAGGCGACGGTGACGTCGCGTCCGACCGCGATCCCGCGGCGGATCGGGACGTTTGCGCCGCTGTCATAGATGTTGGCACCGGCGCGCGGCACTTCGACCCGCACCGCGGCACCGCCGCCCGGGATCGAGGGGTCCTGCACATTCTTGGTCTTCTGCTCGGCGCCGTAGAAGCTCCAGTCGAGCCGCGACGGATCGTTGATCAGCGTGCCGGGCAGCGCATCGTCGAGCGCTTGTAGCTCGGCAGTCGGCTGGTCCTGTGCCACCACGGCGGCGGGAACGAGCACGGCAAGTGCAGCCGCTACGATCAGACCCCGCTTCATTCCGGCAGCCCCATCGCGCCGCGCAGACCGGGAAGCCATTGCTTCTTCTCCTTGTCGTAAAATGGGAAGGTGTTGCTGTACGCCCAGCTGCACATGCCGATGTCCAGCGGGCCGAACGCGGCGGTGACCGCGCGGTGATAGGCGACGCGCTGCTCCAGGCTGGTCGTCGTGTGCGCGCCCGACTCCCCCATGAACGGCGTCTTGCCGGTGCGCGCGATATAGGCGCGGATCTTTTCGACATCGCGCTTCAGGCGCAGCACATCCTCGGCCGTTCCATAGGTGCGACCCAGCGGCGGGGCCGGGTTGACCCAGGTCGCGCCCTGATGGGTGAAGTCGAACGGCTCGTAATAGTGAAAGGTCGGAACGACATGGGGATCGTCGGGCAGCGGCAGCGTCGCCAGGCTATCGATCCCGCTCCAGAATTCGCCGCCGATGATCACCGGCCGGTCCGGGTTGGTCGCGCGGATCGCCTTCAGCGCCGGGGTGATGACCGCGATCAGATTCTTGTTGTCGAACTTGTCGTGCGGCTCATTCTCGATTTCGAACCACACATGGTCGCGCGGCATGTCGGCAAAGCGCGCCGCGATCTGCCGCCACATCGCCGCCAGCTGCGGTGCGCTGCCCAGCGGATCCTTGTGAATCGCCTCGAAATGGTGGCTGTTGAGGATGACGTTGAGCCCGGCCGCGCGCGCCTGTTCGACGGCGGTGCGGATGCGCTTCATATAGGCGTCGTCGATCTTGAAGTCCGGTCCCGGCCCGGCATGGGTGTCCCAGCGGACGGGCAGGCGCACGGTCTTGAACCCGGCCTTGGCGATGATCGCCATATCGTCATCGGCGAGCGGTTTGCCGCCCCAGGCGGACTCGGCCGGCGGCTCGAAGGTGTTGCCGATGTTGATGCAGATGCCGACTGGCAATTTGTCGGTGCGCGCGGGCGCGGCCTGCGGCGCGGCGGACAACAGGGCGGCAATCGCCAGCGGACCGATCATGCATCTCTCCTCAAAGCTCCGGCCACTGACGGGCCGTGTTCGAGGTGATTGGTAGCGCTATCAAACAACGCCGGTCAATCGGGGTTTTGTGCGCGTCTGACTGCGCTCAGGCGAGCCGTTTCGCGCCAGCTTCGCGCAACGCCGCGATGCTGGGAAATCCGTCGACCGCCATCAGCAGATCGGCCTCGGCGAGGATCGATCGCAGCACATGCGCCGCCCCCTCGGCACCGCCGAGCGCGAGGCCGTAGCAATAGGGGCGGCCCACGCCGACCGCAGTCGCGCCCAGCGCCAGCGCCTTGGCGACGTCGCTGCCCGACCGGATGCCCGAATCGAACAGCACCGGCACATCGCCCGCCGCAGCGACGACATCGGGCAACAGGTCGATCGCCGCGATTCCGCCATTGGCCTGACGTCCGCCATGGTTGGAGCAATAGATGCCGTCCGCCCCCGCATCGATCGCGCGGCGCGCATCGTCGGGGTGACAGATACCCTTGAGCACGATCGGCAATTTCGTCAGCGACCGCAGCCACGGCATGTCGGCCCAGGTCAGCACGCGCCCGAAGGTCGCGGCCCAGGTCATCACCGCCGCGCGCGGATCCTCCGCCACGGGTTTGGCCAGCATCGCCTGAAAGCGCGGATCGGACCAATAGTTGGACAGGACATGCCCGCGCAGCTGCGGGAAATTCGCGGTGTTGAGGTCGCGCGGCCGCCAGCCGGTGACCCAGGTGTCGAGCGTGACGACGATCGCCTTGTACCCCGCCGCCTCGGCCCGGCTGACCAGGCTCGCTGCGAGTTCGGGGTCCTTGGGCGTGTAAAGCTGGAACATCCCCGGCGTGTCGCCCGTCGCGGCGGCGACGTCCTCCAGCGGATCGTTGGTCAGCGTCGAGACGGTGAGCGGCACGCCGGTCATCGCGGCGGCGCGCGCGGCGGCGATGTCGCCATGCCCGTCCTGCGCGCACATGCCCGCCACCCCGACCGGGGCCATGAACAAAGGGGAGGGGAGCCTCATCCCGAACAGCTCGACCGACAGGTCGCGGACCGAGCAATCGACCATCATCCGCGGCACGATGCCCCAATGGCGGAAGGCGTCGGCATTGGCGCGCTGTGTCTGCTCGTCGCCGCACCCGCCCTGAACATAGGACAGCAGCGACGGCGCCATCGCCGCCGCAGCGCGCTGCTCGAGGCTGGTGAAATCGACCGGGATCGTCGGCACCACGCCCTGCAGCCCCGCGCCATAGATCGCATGCTGATAGTCGCCATAATGCGGCATCGCGTTCCCTCCCGGTCTGTTCTCTTGTGCGATATGGTCGGCATCCGAACCCCAATAGGCAACCGAATTTGTCGGCCCATGATCGACAAAAAAATCGGCCATGGATGCCGAACTGTCGAAATGCGTCTCGCTCGATGCACATGGGGTTGAGCGGCAAGCGCCGCTTGTCCATCGACACCGGGTCGCTGGGCGTACATCCTTGGACGGAAGGTGACCGACATGCACTATATGCTGCTATTCTACGAAACGGCGGACGAGCAGGCCAAGCGCACCGATCCCGCGCACGCAGAAACCTATTGGGGCGGCTGGACCGCCTATATGGGCGCAATTGCCCAGAGCGGAGCGATGGTTAGCGGCAATGGCCTGCAACCCCCCGAACTCGGCACCACCCTGCGGGTCGAAGGCGGCACGCGGCACGTCGCCGACGGTCCGTTCGCAGACACGAAGGAGATGCTAGGCGGCTATGTGATCCTGGATGTTTCGGATCTCGATGCGGCGCTTGACTGGGCGGCCCGTGCGCCCTGCGTTACCGCCGGATCGGTCGAGATTCGGCCCGTTCTCTCACCCCCGTCCGGCTAATGGACGCTGCGCGCCGCGACGTTGCTGCTCAGGCAACTGTGGCGGCGCGCGATTCCTATGGAAAATTGCTCGCGATCCTGGCAGCGCGGACGCGGGACATCACCGCCGCCGAAGACGCACTTGCCGATGCATTCGCGGCAGCGCTCGTCCAATGGCCGCGCGACGGTGTCCCTGCCAATCCGACCGGTTGGCTGCTCACGGTCGCACGGCGCAGCGCGGGACGCGCGATGGGGCGGTCGCAAACGGTCGAGCGCGGAGCGGAAACCGCACGCCTGCTGCACGACGAACGGGTCGATTCCGCTGTGACCGATTATGGGGACGACCGGCTCAAGCTCATGTTCGTGTGCACCCATCCCGCGATCGCGCAGGATATCCAGGCGCCGCTGATGCTCCAGACGGTGTTGGGCCTAGACGCTGCGCGCGTCGCGGCGTCCTTTCTGGTCTCCGCGCCATCGATGGGGCAGCGGCTGGTCCGCGCGAAGCGACGCATCCGCGATGCCGGAATCGCCTTTGTCATCCCCGATCCGGAAGACATTCCCGAGCGCTTGTCCGCAGTCCTTGCCGCGATCTACGCTGCTTACGGAACTGCGTGGGAGGATGTTGCGGGTGCCGACCCAAGGCTTATCGGTCTTGCCGAAGAGGCGATCTGGCTAGCGCGATTGACGGTCCAGCTGGCACCCGATCAGCCCGAAGCGCTCGGGTTGCTCTCGATGATGCTGCATTGCGAAGCGCGCCGCGCCGCGCGGCGCGATGCCGAGGGGCGCTTCGTCGCGTTTGGTCGGCAGGACACATCCTTATGGTCGCGCGACGTGATCATGGAAGCTGAAGGGCTGCTCCGCGCGGCCGCACGGCTGGGCGTGCCCGGGCGGTTCCAGACCGAGGCAGCCATCCAATCGCTGCACGCCCAGCAGTGCATCACCGGCGAGCGCCTGACCGGCCCGCTGGTGCGGCTCTATGATGTCCTCGCCAACTTCGCGCCGACCACAGGCGTGCTGGTGGCGCGCGCCGTTGCCGTTGCGGAAGCAGGCGATCCCGCCGCAGCCCTGCACCTGCTGGACGATATCGATGGCGCGAGATCGTATCAGCCCTGGTGGGCGGCGCGCGCACGGATCTTGTGGCTTTCGGATCAGCCCGACGCGGCCCACGCAGCTGCGGTCAGGGCGTCAGGTCTCAGCAGCGACCCCAGCATTCGGCGATTTCTACTGGAAGGCGGATATGGCGACCCATCGAGCCGCTGAGGCCGCAAATAGAACGACATAGGGTATCTGGCGCGCCCGGCAGGATTCGAACCTGCGGCCCCAAGCTTAGAAGGCTCGTGCTCTATCCATCTGAGCTACGGGCGCGCATGCTGGACCCGTTAGCGCATGTTTCAGCAAGCTGAAACAGCTTCGGGCGGTGCCGCCTCAAACCGGCGCGGATTGCGCGGGCCGCAAACCGCGATCATAGTCCTCTCCAGCAATCGGGGGAATGCGATGAGCGACGGGGCAGGACCGGCACGGATCAACGCGGCGCAGGTCGCGGGCGGGCATTTCCGCTATTATGACTACGTAATGGCGGCGTTCGTCGCGATCCTGCTGCTGTCCAACGTCCTCGGCGCGGGCAAGGTGGCGCAGATCTGGATCCCGGTCTGGGAGGTGTGGTGGCCGTTCGGGGCGGGCATCCTGTTCTTCCCGATCTCCTACATCATCGGCGACGTGCTGACCGAGGTGTATGGCTATGCCCGTGCGCGCCGCGTGATCTGGGCCGGGTTCGTCGCGACCCTGTTCATGGCGTTCATGTCGTGGGTCGTCGTCGCGCTGCCCCCCGCGCCCGACTGGACCAACCAGCCCGCCTATGAAGCGATCTTTGGCCAGGTGCCGCGCATCGTGCTCGCTTCGGTCGTCGCCTTCTGGGCCGGGGAGTTCGTCAATTCCTTCGTACTGGCCAAGATGAAGATCTGGACCAAGGGCAAGCATCTGTGGGCGCGCACGATTGGGTCGACCGTTGTCGGGCAGGGGGTGGACAGCCTGATCTTCTACCCGCTCGCCTTCTGGGGCGCGGCCGGCTGGACCAACGATCTGGTGCTCAAGGTGCTGGTGACACAATGGGTGCTCAAGGTGAGCTGGGAGGTGATCCTGACCCCCGTCACCTATGCCGTGGTCGGATTCCTCAAGCGGCGCGAAGGCGTGGACGTATTCGACGAGGGCACCGACTTCACCCCGTTCCGCACGCGCGTCTGACCCCATGCTCGACCTGTTCAGACAGGCAAAGGGATGGCTGGTCGACTGGTCCGGGCTCGCGCGCGACGGTTTGCACGTCCATGTCGGGCTGCTGGTCTTCTTCGGTGCCGCGCTGATCTTCCGCTGGCCCCTGCGCAGCTGGAAGCCATGGGCCGTGGCACTGGCGGTCACGCTGGCGGGTGAGGCCTGGGATATCCGCGACACGCTCGCGGCCGGGGGGCGGGTGCGGTTCGACTATAACTGGCAGGATATCTGGAACACGATGCTGTGGCCCAGCGCGATCCTGATCCTCGCGCGCACGACGCGGCTGTTTGGACCCCGTAGCGCCGACGCGACGCCATCCGATCACGCCTAGTTTGACAAACCGCAAAGCGGGCCTGCGCTAACCGCTGCATCGTCGCTCCCGACAAAGGAGACCGACGATGAACATGCCGCTGCACCAGACCGCATTTGTTCAGGCGACGCCGATGCCGCGTACCCGCGGCGCACACGTGTTCGACCTGCACCCGGCGCTGCATGTCGGGGTGTTCGCTGGCTTCTTCGCCTATCTCGGCATCATGTGGGCGGCGTTCGGGGAGAAGGGGCTGGCGATCCCCTTCGTGATCTTCGGCGTCTTCCTCGCCGCTGCTTTCGTGGTCCCCGCCTGGTGGGCGCGGGTGGCACCGGGCGAGGGGCGCGCGCCCAGCTTCGCCGATTTCGCCGAACATGGGCTGCCGACCGGATCGGGTCATCTCGGTGCCGGCGGCGCGACCGTCCAGGTGATGATCATGCCGGTCATGCTGATGATCTGGGGCCTGATCGTTGCCGTGATCCGCTTCTCGGTCTGAATACGAACCCTCACCTCACAGCGGGCGAGCCCCCGGGTTCGCCCGCACTTTTTGCGTTCAGGCCGAGGCGAGGTCGTCCAGCGCGTCGCGGTCACAAATCGCGATGCCGTGGCTGCCTTGCCGCGCGATGATGCCGGCGTCCTCCAGCGCGGTGAGCGTGCGGCTGACCGTCTCGATCGTGATACCGAGCAACTGCGCCATCTCGCCGCGCGTCAACGGCAGGTCGAAGCTGTCGGCATCGTGGCACGGTGCCGGACTCGCCGCTCGCGCAAAGGCCAGGATTAGCGCCGCGACACGCCCTTTCGCCTGGCGCTTCGAAATCAGGTCGATCAGTGCGCGGCTCTCGTCCAGCTCGCGGCTGACTTCAGCCAGCAGGCGCCGGGCGAGCGCCGGGCGCGCATCGCTGAGCGCAGCGACATGCGATGCCGGGAACAGGCACGCCTCGCTGTCAGTCAGCGCGGTAACGTGCAGCGTCGCGGTCGGCGCGAACAGCTGGCCGAGCATGCCCGCCGGGTGGACCAAGGCGACGATCCGCTCGGTCCCGTCGCGGTCGATCGTCGACATCTTCGCCGCGCCGCGCGTCAGGGTCGCGCAGACTGTCGCGCTATCGCCCGCCGCGACGATCGTCTCGCCGCGCGCATAGCGGCGGTGGTGCCCGATCCGCGCGAGTTCGCCGCGATCCTCGGGCGACAGGGCCGAGCAGACCGCGCGATCGGCCACTGGACAGGTGTCGCAAACGATCGGGGCCGGGCCGCTCACCGCCTCACGCCACCGCTTCGAGCAGCCCTTCGAACAGGCGGCGGCCGTCGCTGCCACCATGCGCGGCTTCGATCTTGCGTTCGGGGTGCGGCATCATGCCCAGCACATTGCCGCCGGCATTGACGATGCCGGCGATCTGGCGCGCGCTGCCATTGACGTCGCTGGCATAGCGGAACGCGACGCGCCCCTCGCCCTCGAGCTGGTCGAGCGTGGCGGCATCGGCGAAGTAATTGCCGTCATGATGCGCGACCGGGATCGAGATCGTCTCCCCCGCATCATAGCGGCTGGTGAAGATCGACTGGCTGTTCTCGACGGTCAGCGCGACATCGCGGCACACGAAGTTGAGGCCCGAATTGCGCATCAGCGCGCCGGGCAGCAGGCCGGTTTCGGTCAGCACCTGGAACCCGTTGCAGATGCCGATCACCGGCACCCCGCGATTTGCCGCATCGACCACCGCTCGAACCACTGGCGAGCGCGCAGCAATCGCGCCGCAGCGCAGATAATCGCCGTACGAAAACCCGCCCGGCAGCGCGATCAGGCCAAGGCCGTCCGGCAATTCGCTCTCGCCATGCCAGACCATCGCCGGCTTGGTCCCGGTCACGCTCTCGATCGCTACCGCCAGGTCGCGGTCGCAGTTCGATCCGGGAAAGACGATGACGGCGGTTTTCACTGCTTTTCCACCCGATAGTTTTCGATCACCGTGTTCGCGAGCAGCTTCTGGCACATCGCGTCGATGTCCGCGTCGCTGGTGTCGTCGGCGACATCCAGTTCGATCAGCTTGCCGACGCGTGCCTCGCCGACACCGGCAAAGCCGAGCGAGCCCAGCGCGTGTTCGATCGCCTTGCCCTGCGGGTCCAGCACGCCGTTCTTGAGGGTGACGACGATGCGCAGCTTCATGGGGATTCCTCCGGGGATTTGCCGCGCCCTATGGGCCGATGCGCGTTCGGGTTCAAGATTTCATCGCCCATTTACCGCTGCGCGCAACACTCGGCCCTGCCGAGTCGCCATCGTCAAGGCGCGCCCGGCATGGAGTAAAGGCGTCATGGCATTTCTGGCGATCGCCCTGTTCGTCGCGCTGACCGCGTTCGGCAGGGACTATTTCGGGTGGAGCGACCCGAGCGGGCAGGTCCAGATCGCGCTGATCTGTTCCTTCATCTTCGGGATCATCGCCGGGTTGAAGGCGAAGGGGTAAGCTATCGTCCCGGCCCCTCACTCCCCTCCCTGAAAGGGAGGGGTCGGGGGTGGGTGCGCGCGTCTCGCGCGCACAAAAGACCCAATCCGACCGCCCGATAACATAGCAGCAATCGAGGCATCGAGCCTCGCTTGCCACTAAACCCATTCCGAACCCCTCCCGTTCAGGGAGGCAAACTGGAAGGGATCCCTACTTCCCGCGCTTCTTGCGGTGCGTCTCGAGGTCCAACACCGCCGAGTCGGCACCCTCGGGCAACAGCCCCAGGCGGCGTGCGACTTCCTGATAGGCTTCGACCTCGCCGCCCAGGTCACGGCGGAACCGGTCCTTGTCGAGCTTCTCGCCGCTCGCGATATCCCACAAGCGGCAGCCATCGGGGCTGATCTCGTCGGCCAGGATGATGCGGGCATAGCCGTTCTCGTCGAAAATCCGCCCGAATTCGAGCTTGAAGTCGACCAGCCGAATGCCGATCCCGGCGAACAGGCCCGACATGAAGTCGTTCACGCGAATGGCCATGTCGGCCATGTCATGCAGCTCTTCCTGGCTCGCCCAGCCGAAGCACAGGATATGCTCGTCGGTGACCAGCGGGTCGCCCAGGGCATCGTCCTTGAAATAATATTCGATGATCGTGCGCGGCAGCGGCGTGCCTTCCTCGATCCCCAGCTTCTTGGCCAGCGATCCGGCGACGACGTTGCGCACCACCACCTCGATCGGGACGATCTCGACCTGGCGGATCAGCTGCTCGCGCATGTTGAGGCGGCGGATGAAGTGCGTCGGAATGCCGATATTGCCGAGCAGCGTGAAGATATGCTCGGAGATTCGGTTGTTGAGCACGCCCTTGCCGCTGATCGTGCCCTTTTTCTGGGCGTTGAACGCGGTCGCATCGTCCTTGAAATACTGGATCAGCGTGCCGGGTTCGGGGCCTTCGTAGAGGATCTTGGCCTTGCCCTCATAGATCTGGCGGCGGCGTGCCATAGGGGGTCCTTCAGAAACGCGGTGCCCCGGCGGCACGGTCGCGCGACGCCGGGGCTGTAGGGGCGGGCCTATATCGAAAGCCGACCCGGGGTGCAATCAATCGCTGGGGGGAACGGCAGCGGGTTGCGCACGGCGAAGCCGCGGCCGCAGCCAGCGCCAGATGAGCAGGCCCAGGCCGAGCACCAGTCCCGGCGGCGCAAGGATTGCCAGCGCGCCCAACACGAACGCCAGCGTCGCCTGCGCCGACCCCGCAAGCAGGTCGAGCGCGCTGCTCAGCGGCGCGGTGGCGTCGAACCCGCGCACCGCCGGGCCCGATCGATAGTCGAAGGTCATCGGCGTGTTGGCGAGCGATTCGCGCTGCGCGCCCGATACGCTCTGCACCTGCTCGATCTGCGCGACCAGATCGGCGCGCTGGCGCTGCAATTCGGCGCGTTCGCTGGCGGACAGGTTGGTGCGCGCCAGCTCGCGGTCGATCCGTGCGAGTTCGTCGCGCGCCCGCGCGCGTTCACCGGCCAGCCGCGCGATCTCGGCCCCGGCGTCGGTTCCGGTGATCTCGGCATCGACCAGCCGCCCTTCGGCTTGCTGGATCGCAGCAATACCGTCCTTGCCGAACGCGCGGGCCAGCGTCGGGTCGAGCTTGAACGCCAGCATCGCCTCGACCGCATTCTCGCCAGTCAGGCGATAGCGCATGCCGGTGATGCGGCACCGCGCGATGCCCAGCTTCTCGCACGCGGCGGCATGCGTTTCCTGCGCGGCGGCGATCTTCGGGGCCGGGAGGCTGAAGGCGTAGCGATAGTTGAACGCGACCCCCGGTGCGGCGGTTACCGCGACACCGGCGGGCGGTTCGGTGGCGTCGGATGTTTCCATCCCCGCGCGCTCGGACGATGGGTCGCTTGGCGCCGGCGTGGAGCAGGCGGCGAGGGTGAAGGTGAAGGCTAGGAGCGCGCAACCCGATTTCCAGTGCATTAGGCAACCTCCTGTTCGCGGCTCCATTCATCGCCGCCAAAGCACGTTTGGCCGTGCCGTGATAACACATCACATTACAGGGATTTGAGCAATGCCACTTTTTCGCCTTATTTAATGGGCCGTTTAATCCATGTAAATCAGCCCCTTACCTATGCTTTAGTATGATCTGCCCTAAAATTGACGCAAAAACGGCGCGACCACGCGGGCCGCGCCGTTTGATGCCAATCGTTGCGACTTCAGGCGGGATTTTCGTCCCGATTGAACCAGCGCTGGATCGCATTCCGGCGTTCGGGTTCGCCGGACTCGCGATAGGCCTCATCCTCGTCCTGACCGGCAGCCGGAGCGGGCGCGCCGCCGGTGCCGTGGATCAGCAGGCGCAGCACCAGCACCGCGACAACCATCAGCAGCAGCCATGGTCCTACCGACGCCAGCACCTGCGCAATCCCCGCAGCCGAGGTGACCAGCTTGTTCCCCGCGTCGCGGAAGCTCGCATCCGCCGACCCGTTCAGCCCCGGCGCGGGCGTGCCCGAGGCATAGGTGATCAGCACCGGCGCGGTCGCCATCGTCTCGCCGCTATCGGCCTCCGACTCCGCGATCACGTCGAGCGCGGTCTGCAGGCGGCGCGCGCGATCCTGCTGCACCGGATCGTTGCTTGCCTTGGCATTGGCAAGCTGTTCGCGCAGCCGCCCGACCAGCGCGTTGGAGCGCGCACTCGCGGTAGCATCGGCACCGGCAATCTCGGTCTCGACCAGTGCGCCGCCGCCGCCGACCACGACCTTGGTCGCGGCCTCGCCGAAATTGCGCGCGACCGACGGGTCGATGCGGAAGGTCAGCGTCGCGGCGATCCGATTCGCCTCGTCGACGCGATAGCGCAGCGACAGGATGCGGCATCGCGCGGGGCCTAGCTTGTCGCAGCCGGCGGCATGCGATTCGACCACCGCCTTCACATGGTTACCCGGCACCTTGTAGGCGTAGCGATAGTCGAACGCTCCGCCGGTCGCGGTCAGCGCGGCGACGGCTTCGTTGCTGATCTTGTCCTGATCCTTTTTCGGCGCGCCTTCGCACCCCGCCAGCGCCACGATTGCCAGCAATGCCGCCACGATTCGCATTCGAGTCCCCCTGCGGTCCGTGGCCGGAACGATAGGGCAGATGGTTAACCGCCGGAAGGGCGAGTCTGCGCCGCTGTACCGAATTGGGAAGCGGGCGCTGCGCGCGTTTCTGATTTGTCCCCGGCGGGCGGCGTTGCTATCGCCTGCGCGATGGCCACCGACCTTAGCGACCCGTTCGACCAGATCGTCGACGCCCCATTCGATTCCGCCCTCAGCGAACGCTACCTCGTCTATGCGATGTCCACCATCACCGCGCGCTCGCTGCCGGATGTGCGCGACGGGCTGAAGCCGGTGCATCGTCGCCTGCTGTGGGCGATGCGTGGCCTCAGGCTCAACCCGAACGAAGCCTACAAGAAATGCGCCCGCGTCGTCGGCGACGTGATCGGCAAATACCACCCGCATGGCGACCAGTCGGTCTATGACGCGATGGTCCGCTTGGCGCAGACCTTCGCGCTGCGCTACCCGCTGGTCGACGGACAGGGCAATTTCGGCAATATCGACGGCGATAACGCCGCCGCTTACCGTTACACCGAAGCCCGGCTGACTCAGGTCGCGATCGACCTGATGGACGGGCTGGACGAGGATGCGGTCGAATTCCGCCCGACCTACAATGGCGAGGATCATGAGCCGGAGCTGTTCCCCGGCCTGTTCCCCAATCTGCTCGCCAATGGCGCCAGCGGCATCGCGGTCGGCATGGCGACCAGCATCCCGCCGCACAATGCCGCCGAACTCATCGACGCCGCGATCCTGCTGATCGACCAGCCCAATGCCAGCGACGCACAGGTGCTGGAACATGTCCGCGGCCCCGATTTCCCGACCGGCGGCATCGTCGTCGACAGCCCGGCAGCGATTGCCGACTCCTACGCCACCGGTCGCGGGTCTTTCCGCGTCCGCGCCAAATGGTCGCTGGAGGACCAGGGGCGCGGCACGTGGCAGATCGTCGTCACCGAAATCCCGTACGGCGTGCAGAAGGGCAAGCTGATCGAGCAGATCGCGGCACTGATCAACGACAAGAAGCTGCCGATCCTCGCCGATGTCCGCGACGAATCCGACGCCGAAATCCGCATCGTCCTCGAACCGCGCGCGCGCACCGTCGATCCCGACACACTGATCGAAAGCCTGTTCCGCCTGTCGGACCTCGAGGTGCGCGTCTCGCTCAACCTCAACGTGCTCGACCACACCCGCACCCCGCGCGTGATGAGCCTGCGCCAGGCGATCGCAGCCTGGGTCGATCACCAGTTCATCGTCCTGCGCCGCCGCAGCGAGCACCGGCTGCAGAAGATCGCCGACCGGATGGAACTGCTCGACGGCTACATCATCGCCTTCCTCAACCTCGACCGGGTGATCGCGATCATCCGCAGCGAGGATGAGCCCAAGCCGGTGATGATGGCCGAGTTCGAGCTGACCGACCGCCAGGCCGAGGCGATCCTCAACATGCGGCTGCGCGCGCTGCGCAAGCTCGAGGAAATGGAGCTGCGCAAGGAGCGTGAGGCACTGGCCAAGGAACAGGCCGAGCTCCAGGCTTTGTTGTCGAGCGAGGCGCGCCAGCGCACCCGGATGAAGCGCGACCTGACCAAGGTGCGCGACCGCTACGGCCCCGAAACCGCGCTCGGCGCCCGCCGCACGGTGGTGGCCGAAGCGGCACCCGCCCGTGAAATCCCGCTGGAGGCGATGATCGAGCGCGAGCCGATTACCGTCATCCTGTCGCAGCGCGGCTGGATCCGCGCGATGAAGGGCCATGCCGAATTGGCCAGCGCGGAGACGGCGAAGTTCAAGGAAGGCGACGGCCCGCTCATTGCTTTCCACGCGCAGACGACCGACAAATTGCTGCTCGCCGCCGAAAATGGCCGCTTCTACACGCTGGCTGCCGACAAGCTGCCCGGCGGGCGCGGCTTTGGCGAGCCGGTGCGGCTGATGATCGACCTCGATGGCGGTACCGGCATTGTCGGGCTGTTCCCGGCGAGCGCCGCACCGAAACTGCTTGTCGCCGCCACCGACGGCCGCGGCTTCCTGGTCAAGGCCGAGGACGTCATCGCCGAAACGCGCAAGGGGAAGCAGGTCGTCACCCCGCGCGCTGGCGCCACGCTGAAGCTGGTGCGCCCGGTCGGGGCCGAAGATGATTATGTCGCGGTGATCGGCGACAACCGCAAATTGCTCGTCTTCCCGATGACCGAACTGGCCGAACTGGCGCGCGGGCAGGGGGTTCAGCTGCAGCGCTATCGCGATGGCGGCCTGTCCGACGCGGTCACCTTCCGCTTCGCCGACGGCCTTAGCTGGCGGATGGGCGGGGAACAGGGGCGGACGCGGACCGAGGCTGACCTCGCCCCGTGGCGCGCCGCGCGCGGGGCGGCGGGACGGATGCCGCCGAACGGTTTTCCGCGCGATAACCGCTTCTAATTGCGGCAAGTCGCCTCAACTGCGCGGGCGTCACAGGGCCGCATCTTCAGCACCGCTTAACCAAATGCCCGTAACCCGCTTTGGTGATGCTGTTGTCGCGCCGCCGGAAGGACAAGCCAGTCCCCGTGCCCGTCCCCGTGACGGGGCCGGATTCGCGCGTCCTCGGCCCGTCCAGCACCGCGCAAACCCTGAATTTGCTCCCGATTCCTGCGGCAGTCGTGGAACGCGGGGCGCACGGGCTGGTCTTCGAATCGGTCAACCGCCCCTTCCGCCTCGCCGGCCTCGGCACCACCGCCGATCTCTCGCCGGTGATTCGCCAGCTCGGCGCGCGGATCGGCAGCTTCCTCGATTCGGACACCAATGATTGCGAATTCGACTGGGAGCTGGGCGACGCGGTCGACGCGCGTTTCTTCCGCGTCCGCTTTGCACGGCGCAGCACCGAACGCGACAATGGCCGCTGCCTCGTCACGCTGATCGACCATACTTCCGAACTGCGCACGCAGCGCAGCCTGCGCCGCGAGATGCTCACCGACAGCCTCACCGGCCTGCCCAACCGCGCGGGCTTTGGCGAGGATCTGGAGGATGAGATCGAGCGGTCGGGGATTGACCGGTTCGCGGTGCTGGTGATCAATCTCGACCGGTTCAGCCGCATCAACGCCTGCATGGGCGGCCTTGCCGGCGACGAGCTGCTGATTTCGGTGGCGCGCCGGGTGAAGGGCGCGCTGCGCGGCCATGACATGTTGGCGCGCACCGGTGGCGACGAATTCGCGATTCGCCTCGAACTCGATGAAGGTCTGCAGGATGCGCTCCACGTCGCCAAGCGCATCCAGAATGCGCTGACCACGCCGTTCCGCCTGTCCGACTTCGAAATTCGCGTCGATTGCGCGATCGGCATCGCGATCGGCGAGGGCGAGCGCGGCGACGCCGAAGAGCTGATCCGCCACGCCCAGTTCGCGATGAAGCGCGCCAAGAAGTCGGGCCGCACCGAAGTCTATCAGACGCGCGCATTCGACGTCGTCCGTCAAGAATTCAGCATCGAGACCGAACTGCGCCGCGCGATCGACAATGGCGGTCTGGCGCTCAACTTTCAGCCGATCTGCGACCTTGCCTCGGGCAAGATCGTGTCGTTCGAAGCGCTGGCGCGCTGGACCACCGAAAGCGGCATCGCGCTGTCGCCAGTCGAATTCATCCCGGTCGCTGAGGAATCGGGCCTGATCGTTCCGCTCGGTCGCTGGGCGATGCACGAAGCGGCGCGGGCGATGGCGGTGTGGGACGCGCGCGCGGGCGGCGATTGCGGGGTCAAGGTCGCGGTGAACCTGTCCGCGATCCAGCTGCAGCGCGACCAGATCGCGCCGATGGTTCAGGCCGCGCTCGACGCGCATGGCGTGGACGGTCGCAAGATCACGCTGGAACTCACCGAAAGCGCGCTGGTCACCGACCCCGACCGCATCGCCCAGACGATGCAGGCGCTCAAGGGCCTCGGCACCACGTTGGCGATGGACGATTTCGGCACCGGCTATTCCAACCTCGCCTATCTTCAGAAGCTGCCGATCGACGTGCTCAAGATCGACCGCAGCTTCGTCTCCGGCATGCTCGCCGATCGCGACAAGGTGGCGATCGTGCGCGCGATCCTCAGCCTCGCCCAGGCGCTCGGCATGCAGACCACGGCGGAGGGGATCGAGACCAACGAACTCGCCCAGACGCTCGCCGCGCTCGGCTGCAATTACGGGCAGGGCTTCCTCTATTCGCGCCCGCTCTGCATCGATCAGGCCTTTTCGCTGCTGCTCGAACGCAACGCCTGATCCGCCACGGCATCGGCAATCTCCGCGACCCGGTCGGCATCCGGGAAGTCCTCCGCGACCCACTGAGCCTCCACCGCCCGCAACGCACGCGCGACATCGGGACCTTTTAACAGGCCGCGCTGGATCAATGCACCGCCGCTGATCGGCAGCCGCGGAATCTCCCACCCGGACAGGTCGCGCGCATCCGCCACGGCGGTCGGGCAGTCGAACAGGAACAACCGGTCGATCGCCTCGTCGCGCCCGAGCCGATAGGCAGCAGCGCGCGGCGCGCCGAACAACTCGGCCTCGGTCGCGCCGATCAGCCGCTTGCGCTGAACGTTGGACAGTTTGAGCCGCGCCCCGACCGATTCGGCGATCGCCGTGTCGGCGGGCAACAGCGCGGCGAGGCGGCGGACCGGGTCTGGCGCGAGCCCGGCTTCCGCCTCCAGCGCCGCGACCCGCGCAAACCGTTCGACCGACGTGATTTCCGGGATGACCGGGCGGAAAATCCCGCGCTCCAGCATCAGCGCGATCACCCGCACCGCGTCTTTCGCCACCAGCAGCTTGAGCAGCTCGTCCGCGATCCGCTCGCGCGACAGGGCCATCAGGTCGTTGGCGCGCGCGGTACAGGCGTCGAGCGAGGCTGCATCCGGGCTGTCGCCGAACCGCGCGAGGAAGCGGAAGAAACGCAGGATGCGCAGATGATCTTCGGCAATGCGGCGCAGCGGATCGCCGATAAAGCGCACGTGCCGCGCCTCCAGATCGGCCAGCCCTTCGAAATAGTCGAACACTTCGCCCGTTGCCGGATCGGCGTAGAGCGCGTTGATCGTGAAATCGCGCCGCGCGGCGTCTTCGCGCCAGTCGTCGGTGAACGCGACCGTCGCGTGGCGGCCATCGGTTTCGAGGTCGCGGCGCAGCGTCGTCACCTCGACCACCGTCCCGCTGCTCACCGCAGTGACCGTGCCATGGGCGAGGCCGGTCGGGATGACCTTGATCCCCGCGCGCTCCAGCCGATGGATCACCTCCTGCGGGTCGAGCGGCGTCGCGATGTCGACATCCGATACGGGAATGCCGAGCAGCGTGTCGCGCACCGCGCCGCCGACCACGCGGGCATTGCCGGGCCCCAGTGCGGCGGTCAGCCGGTCCAGCCCCGGCCAGTGCCGCCACGGCGCATCGGGGAGCGTCACGCCGACCACTTCAACCGCCGCGACAGATTGACCAGCATCGCTGCAGTCGCGCCCCAGATCCGGAAATCCTGCCACAAGATCTCGTAATAATGCCGGTCACGGCCCTGCCACTCGACGCTGGATTGCAGCTGGTTGGCGGGGTCGAGCACGAAGTCGAGCGGCGCCTCGAAGATCGCCGCGACCTCGCCCGGCTGCGGCGTCAGTACCAGGTCGGGCGGGATCACCGCGACCACCGGCTGCACCTCGAACCCGGTGACGGTGCGATAACGGTCGGCAAGGCCAACCAGCTCGACCGCGTGCGGCTCTAGCCCGATCTCCTCGCGTGCCTCGCGCAATGCCGCTGCGGTCGCGTCGGCATCGCCCGCGTCGATCCGCCCGCCGGGAAAGGCGACCTGCCCGGCATGGCGGCGCAGCGTATCGGTGCGCTGGGTCAGGATCAGGCCGGGGCGGGGGCGGTCGGTCACGGCGACCAGCACCGCGGCCGGCATCGGCACGCCATCCGCCGCGATTGTCGAGTCCAGCACATCACCGACGATCAGCTCGGGCGCCTCGTCATGCTCGGCGTCGAGCGCGGCGCGCAGCCGTTCGGCCAGCGTCATGCCGGGGCCATCGCAAAGAAGACGCCGTTGCTCCACACGCCGGGCGGGTTCGACCCGTTCTCCAGCGCCAGCGCCGCCAGCTCATAGTAAACCGACCGCGCGACCAACGCTTCCAGCCCGCGCCGCACGTGCAGATAGGGGTGGGGGCCGTCTTCATGCTCTTCGAATCGCAGCGCGTGCTCCGGTCCTGCGGGAATCAGGTCGCCGGTATTCAGCCGGAACGCGATTCGCGCCGCGTCGCCCGTGCCCTCGACCTTCATCTCCACCGCAACGAATGGCGCGTCCTCGACATCGATGTCGAGCTTTTCGACCGGGGTGACCAGGACGTGGCGGCCATCGGGTTCGCGGCGCAGGATCGACGCGAACAGCCGCACCATCGCCGGGCGGCCGATCGGCGACCCTTGGTGAAACCAGGTCCCGTCGCGGGCGATGCGCATGTCGCTATTCCCGCAATGCGCCGGGTTCCAGCTGTCGACAGGGGGCAGCTTCTGTTCGTCCGCCAGTCGCGCGATCTCGGCGAGCGACAGGCTGGCGAGGTCGGGGGGAGGCGGCATCGGCATAGCATTGCCGTTAGGCGCTTTTGCCCGCCCCGGTAAAGTGTCAGACCAACTATCCTCCCCCGCCAGGGGGAGGTGGCGCCGAAGGCGACGGAGGGGGAGGACGGCT
>NZ_LSJM01000064.1 GCF_001557215.1 Sphingomonas sp. CCH9-E2
TTCGGCGCCACCTCCCCCTGGCGGGGGAGGATCGATCCATCCGCCACATCGACACAGCAAAAGGGCCGCGGAACCCGTGTTCCGCGGCCCTTCGCTTTGTCTGCGCGGTGCGTTTAGAACGACGCGCCGAGCGTGAACAGCACTGCGCCGTCCGCGCCGATCGAATCCTTCCAGCCGAGCGCGGTGGTCTCGTCGGTGTTGACGTAGGACACGCCGAGCGTCAGCGCCTTCCAGGTCACTTCTGCGCCGATCGAATAGTCGATCACTTCGCCGTCGAGGCCGCCGAGAAAGCTGTCGCTCTTGGCATAGCCGAGATGGCCCTTCAGCTTCAGCGGGGTTTCCGGAATGCCGACCGCGACATCGGTATAGGCGTAGATCGCGCTGTCGTCGCCGAGCGAGTCCTGACCGCCCCACGCCCAGGCGAGGCCGCCCTTGATCGTCGCCGGGCCGACGGTGCCGGTCAGCGCGAAATAGGGCTCATACACGGTGGTGTCGGACGAACCCGGGTAGAAATAGGCGGTGATGCCGACATCGGCGGTCAGACCCGAGGTCACTTCCTTGGCGAAGCCGGCGTAAACGTCGATTTCGCTGCCGTTGTTGAAGCTGATGCCCGAACCCCAGACGCCGGCATAGAGGCCGCTTTCGTGGGTGACGGTGAAGGTGCCCTGGATCGTCGCTTCTTCGCTGGTCTGGCTGAAGCCGCGGAAACGATAGTCGCTGACGACCGTCGCACCACCGGTGATGGTGAACGCGTCAGGCGCTTCGGTTTCGTCCTGCGCGAACGCGGGGGTTGCAGTGGCGGCGAGCAGCAGCGCGCCGGCGATGGCCTTGGTGAAACGCATGGGATCCCTTTCGTCTTGGTGCGATTTCGGTCCCCACCTGCAGTGAAAGGGCTGCCACATTAAGCTCAGGACATGCGTCCCGGCGCGGCTATCGCCTCCCACCGCGTGAAAGTTGCCGTAATTCGTTGCGCTGCACAATTCCATTTCGGGGGCAGCGTGCAATTGCCCCGCCGCTGTTGCGGCGGCGCAACAGAATTGTAACAGCGGAGACCGTTACTTAACCGCAATAACTGCGTCGATCTCGACCGCCGCACCGCGCGGGAGCACCGCCACGCCGACTGCGGCGCGGGCGTGGCGGCCCGCTTCGCCGAACAGTTTTTCCATCAGCTCCGACGCGCCATTGGCGACCTGGGGCTGATCGGTGAAGCTGGGCGCGGAATTGACGAACACGCCGAGCTTCACGATCCGCTCGACGCGATCGAAGCCGCCCAGCGCCTTTTCGATCTGAGCGACGACCATCAGGCCGCAGCGCTGGGCGGCTTCCTGCCCATAGGCCAGGTCGCGGTCCTCACCCAGGCGGCCGGTCATCACCACGCCGTCCTTGAACGGCAGCTGCCCCGACACGTGCATCAGCCCGCCGGCGGTGACGGTGGGGACATAGGCGGCCACCGGCGCAGCGGCTTCGGGCAGTTCGAGGCCGAGTTCGGCGAGGCGGGCGTGGACGTCGGTCATTGTGAGTCTCCGTGGGATTATGGATGAGGTGCTGGCGTGCCATCGGCAAAGCGCGCGGAAATCCAGCGCTGCGCCTCACGCCAGTCATCGATGCGCGCATGGGCGTGCGGCGCGACCGGGACATGCGGCGCGAGTCGCGGTTCGGACACCATGTGCAGGCGGAAGACGTGCGGTGCCTCCTGCGCGACCGACTGGTGATGGACCGCAAGATCGTCGACGAACACCGCGACGCTGGCGCCATGTTCCTCGACCAGCTGCGCCACCGGGCGCCCCTTCCCACCCTGATTGCATTCGACGCGATGGACGATGCCATGCGTGTCGAGCTGGGCGATGCGATGTTCGCGGCAATGATCGCGCAGATTGGTGAGGATGACGATGTCGGCCTGCTGCGACAGCGCCTCAAGCGATTCGCGCGCGTGCGGGACGAGCGTCTGACGATCCATCTGCGCCGGAAAGAAGCCATCGAGATAGCCCCACATCGCTTCCGGTGTCAGCGCGCGGCCATCGCGCGGCTTCATCGCGCGCGCCCAGTCGTGGCTGCTCAGGTCGAACTCGATATCATGCGCTTCGTCGAGCCAGGCGCCGAAATGCCGCACCATGTGCAGCAACACTTCGTCGCAGTCGCAGATCAGGAGCGGCTTCATTGGGTCTCCAGCGCGTGGCGAGCGGCGACGAGTGCGGCGGGGGTGGTGCCGATCGCGTCGGCGCAGGCGATCAGATCGGGCTCATGCGCCTCAAGAAAGCCGAGCACGGCGGCCAGCACCTGCGGATCGGCGGCGCGGGCGCGCAGGTCGTGCGGCGACAGGCCGGTGAGGTCGAGCAGCCGGTGGGCGCGCGCCGCATCCGACACCGCCCAGGCCAGAGCGCCCAGTGCGAGCGTCCCCGCCTCCTCATTTGTCACCGCGTCGCGCATCGCCTAGAGCTTCGCCCAATCGTTCGTTGGCCAATCGTTCGTCGAAGGGATCGCGTGGCAAAAAGGGTGCTGGTTGTCGAGGACAACGAACTCAATCTCAAACTTTTCTGCGACCTGCTGCGCGCGCACGGGTTCGAGACGATGCCGGTGCGCGACGGGCGCGAGGCGGTGGCGACCGCGCGCAGCTTTGCCCCCGATCTGGTGATCACCGACATCCAGCTGCCGCACATTTCCGGCATCGACATCATCGCCCGCATGCGCGGCGACCCGGCGCTGAAGGCGATCCCGGTGATGGCGGTGACCGCCTATGCCGGGCAGGAGGACGAAGCGCGGATCCGGGCGGCGGGTGCGAATGCCTATGTGACCAAGCCGATTTCGGTGATGCGGTTTGTGGAGGAGGTCCAGGGGTTGGTGTAGCGGTTGGGCTGAGGAGAGACGGATATCTACCCGCC
>NZ_LSJM01000065.1 GCF_001557215.1 Sphingomonas sp. CCH9-E2
CCCGCCACTCGCGGCGGCGGAACCAGCGCCCGGCGCTTTGCAAGGAGGGCGTTCCCCACTCGAACAGCGCGTCGCCGCCGAAACCCATGAACAACAGCGGCGCGAATGCTACGGTCCGCTTGTTGACATCGTGCCAGCCCGGGGCGTCCGCAGGGCCTGGTTCCGACGGCACGGCGGGTGCCCCCCCGTTAGCAAACTGCGCCCCAACCTCCGGCCCCAGCCCCTCGATCGCGATACCGAGGTGATCCGCGACCAGCCGTGCCAGCACGAACTCCTGATCGTCGTAAAGCGTTTCATTGTGCATGGTATAGGCACGGAGCGCGAACTGCGGCTTATCCCGTGCGGCCAGCGTGGTGATGGTCGCGGCAATGCTGGTCGAATCCATTCCGCCGCTCAGCTGGATCCCGGCAGCATCGATATCGCGCACCCGGTCGGCAACCGCCGCGTCGAATAGCGTACGGAACCCGTCGGCCAGCGCAAGATGATCGCGCTCGCTGGACACTGGCGGCAGGGCGGCGGGCAGCCAATAGCGCCGATCGTGACGCATGCCATCGCGCAGCAGCACAGCGTGACCGGGCGCGATGCGTCGGATCGACCGGTACGGCGTCATGGCCGGATCGAGGAAATAGCCGAACAATGCACAGTCCTGGAGCGCCGTGTCGTCGAGGCTTTGATCCAATCCGTCGAGCTGCAGCGCGGCGTCCAGCGTGTTGGTCAGCACAGTGCCGTTCGCGGATTCCGCCACGAACAGCTGTGCCACGCCGAACGGATCGCGCGCCGCGAACAGCTGCTGTCGCGCTTCGTCCCAGACTACGAAGCTGAAATCCCCGATCAGATAATCGAGCAACCGCTCCTGCCACAGGTCATAGGCATGCGCGATGAGCGTGGTGTCAGGAAGCTGCGGATCGATCACGCGCCCGGCCATTGCCAGCCCATTAAGAAAGGCAACCCGATCATCGATCCGGATATCGCCGATGCAGCGGATCGCCGCGCGCGGACCATGACCGCTGGTCAGATCGGCATGCGCGCGATGGTCGCCGGTCTGGCACAAGGTGACGCGGTCGAGCGTGACGCTCTGGCGCCAGTTGGGACCGCGCGCATGCAGGATGTCGAGCATCGCGACGCCCTGTTCAGACGCCTGGTCATCGCGATGGCGCATCACAAGAGCGGCGAAACCGGACATGGTGTCGATCCTCGATCAGGAAGGCGCGCGGTGCAGCCCGCATGGCGGGCCAGCCGGCATCTGCGTTACCGCAGCCGCAATGGCATCCGCTGCTACCGCCGCGCCCGCCGCATTGAAATGCCCATCATGCGCCCAGTAATGGTCCCGGCGGAGCGCGGGCAGCAGATCGACCGGCGCGATACCGGCCCGCTTCAGTTCCGCGATATAGGCATTGGTGGCCGGACCATGGGCACGGCGCCGCACCTCGTCCAGCGTTGGTATGATGAACTGCTGAAAGGTCATCCCCTTGCCCTTTGCATGGCGCGCCATGCGATCGGTGAACGCGACTGCGCGCTGCACCGCCGCCGGTGGGGCATTCTCGCCATATAGCCCATTTGCAGCGTTGCGAGGCTCCGCCAGCCCGATCGTCCGGGCGGTCGCCGCGACCAATTGACGCAGGCGAGGCAATGACAGCGTGCGCAACGGCGGAACCCACCAGCGCGCATGTCGCGCATCGGCCTTGCGCGCTTCTTCAACCTGCCTGGCGATGGTGCGGCGGACGGTGCTCAACGGTTCCGGTTGTCCGTTGGGCAAGGTGCGTCTGAAGACGCGAAACCCGTCCACCACCGTTTGTGACAATGGTGGATCGAGATCGTTGGGGTAAAAGAGATAGACGACATGGCATGCCGTCACCGGACTGCGGTGAAGCGCCATCAGCAGATCGGGGAAGTTATAACCGCTGACCCCCAGATTATAGACGTCGAGGTCACGCCGCCGATGCTCAACCTGCCGGTCGATGCGGTCGCGCTGATCGACGAGTTCCCCATATGCGAACGAATCGCCGACCAGCAGCACGCGTGTGCGCTGGCTCTGCCGGGGCGGGTCGTCGCGCTGACCAAGCGCGTTCACTTTCACGGTCCACTGCGCATAGCCATCATCGAAGCGCGCGGAATAGCCGGGGTTGAGCACGATGCCGAGCGTCTGATCGGGCTTGTAGAGGTTGCGCTGGAACTCCGGGCGCAGGCGCGGAAAGCTGGTCGCCCACAGGAACGTCTCGCTCATCAGCAACGCCGCGTAGGTGGCACCGACGACCATCAACAAGGATCGCGCGCGGTGCAGTCCGCGCACCGCCCGGGCGGCATGGTCGCTAACGTCTGCCGCCTCCTCCACGCGCCGCTACCGACAGCTCAACCGACTTGCACTAGCTGATGCTCGACGAGTTGCTCGACGAGCGCCAGGATGTCGGCCCGACAGCTGGCTTCGTCAACATCATAACGCGCTACCACATCGGTGACGAGATCGCCCACCGACTTTGGCGCGTCGAGCTGGCGCCAGATGTCGCTCCCCACCGCATTGAGACCGAAATACAGGCCGGTGCTGATCGTCATCAGCACCGTCTGCCCATCCATTTCCGAGGAGATCTGATCGGGGTGCCGACGAATGATCGTGTCGAGCGTAACGGTCACGTCGTGGCCTCCAAGGCAGCAAGCCGCATTTTTACGGCGCTGCTAGCGCCAAAATCAATAGCGCCAGCGCGTGGCTGCGCGCTGGCGCAGTGGATTGCTTGGGGATGCAGGCTCGCTGGATCGACCAGCCCGTCTGCGCCCGGCTAGGCCCCGGCGACATAGTCCGATCGAATAACCTCCACATCCGACAGGAACAGCACGCCCGGACGCTCGGCGAACAGCGTACGCATCGCGGCGGCGGCGTCCTGAATCCGCTGACGGTCGCCGACCGCGACGAACATGACCAGCCCGGTTTCGTCATTGAAGATCGTCCGCCCCTGATGAAAGCCGCCATGGCCCATCCCGGCCACGTCGCGGATCATCGACCATCCGGCGATCCCCGCCGCGCGCAGATTGCGCTCGACCAGGCCATGGTCGGCGGCATGGACGATCACTTCGATCTTGCGCATCGGGTGCAGGGGCAATGCATCGGGTTCGGTCATTGATCATTCTCCAGTTTCGGGGCGGGACAGCCAGGCGTCCCGGCCAGTCAGTTCGGTGTTCGGGCGCCAGCGGCGCGGTTCGGACGTTGCGGGATCGATCGCGACCAGCTGGACCCAGCCATTGCCGAACAGCCGCTGCAGCACCGGATGCCCGGCGATCACCGCGTCGATCCGGTCGAGCGGCGCTTCGACGATGGTCAGCAGCCGCTGCGGGATATGCGCGGGCAGGCCGTCGTCATGGAACAGCGACTGGCGCGGCAGGCCGATGGCGAGGTCGCCACCATTGCCGCGCATCACCCCGATCCGCGCGACCGGGTTGTGGATCGCCTTGTCCCCGGCACCGTAACGGTCGTTATCGATGGTTGAGAACAGATACTGGCAGTTGATCCATTGCGCGACGACCATCGGCGCGGTCAGGATCGTCGCGAGCGCCTCACCCGTAGGATCGCAGCGCCAGTCGTAATCGTGCAGAAAGGCCCGCCCGTCGAGATCGACTGCACGCGTGCGATCGCGCGGCGCAACGATGAAGGCGGCGTTGCCGGTCAGACCCCATTCGGGCCGCACCTCGCCCCAATGCGCGGCACCGCGCACCAGATCGTCCGCCGTCCGGTCGAGCTTGCGCGCACGTGCCGCCCGCGCATTGGCCCCTGCCTGCTCCAGGTCGCGCATCAGCCGCGCGACCCGATCGCGATGCTGCGCCGGCACATTGGCGGTGCCGAACAGCGTCACCTCATCCGTTGTCGTATTATGCTCACCGGCGAGCGCGACGCCATCGGGCGGCATTTCGAGCGCCGCGCGCACTCTGGGATCGTTGAGGATCGCCGCCAGCGCGCGCGCATTGGGCGCGCCGCCATGCCCGGCACACGCCCCGCAGTCGAGCGACGCGGCAAAGGGATTGTTGACCGCCTCACCTCGATGCCCGACCAGCACGATCACCGGCGTTTGCGGGTCCAGTCCGGTCAGCGCGAACAGCGCGCGGGCATAACCGATCCGTTCGTTCAGCGTGAGGCCGCCGCAGCCGCCATGCGCATCGATCGCGGGGGCGAATGGCGTATCGCTGCCGCGCCATGCCTCCTGCCAGCGTCGCATCGCGCCGGGGAACAGGGTTTGTGCGAGCATGGCGAACCCGGCGAGCGGGCCGGTCACTTCGGCGGTGGCATAGGCAGTGGCGCTACCGCCCTTGAGCCAACCGAACATCGCGCTGCCCCAGCGCGCGCGCCGCTGTGCCTGCACGGCGCGCTCCGCCGCTGCCTCTTCCCCCGGGGCGGGGCGCATGACCAGGTCATGCTGCGGACCGACCAGTACCGGCAGCTGGCGCTGGCGATGCATCCCGTCGGCATGGATCGCGATCGGCAGCCCGAAAAAGCCGGCATAGCCCGCCGTGTCCCACGGCCCGACGGCCTCGATCGCCCGACGCATCGGTTCGGAGCGGACATCGATACAGAAGACCAGCGTCGCCTCCGCCGGACGGCGCACCGGCTGGGGCCCCGTGCGGCGCAGGTCGCGGACCAGCGTATCGCGATACTCCGCCTCCGCCGCCTGCTGAAAGATCAGCGCCAGATCGGTGACGCTCATGGCCACGACCTGTTCGGCAACTCCGCCCAGCGCCGGGTCGGGCAGGCCGAAATGCTGCGCCAGCGCCACGCGCGTGCCGGCCGGGTCGGCCGCCCGCTCCACCATTCGCGGCGGATCGACAAGATGGTCGGCGAGCATCAGCAGCGCGATCAGGTCGGCCATGGTCGCCGGCGCATCGGCGACGCGGTCCGGGTCGGCATGGTCGATGCGCCAGCGGATATGGCCCGCCCAGCCGGGCAAGCGGGCGACGGTGCAGCCGAGATATTCGTCCAGCGCCGCATCGCCGACGCCGCGCCGGTCGAGCATCGCGGCAATCGCGGCGAGCGGCTTGTCGGGCAGGTCATGGGGCATGCGCGACGGTGCAAACCCCGGCATGTGGGCCAGCACGTCGCGCGTTGCGGCAAACAAGCCCCCGTCGCGCCGTGGCAGCACGAGACCCGCCGGGCCGGGATCGAAGCACGTCGCGCACAGATCGGCGACCGCGACCGCCCCCGGATCCGCCGATGCGAGCACCTCCTCAGCCTCGGGGAGATCGAACAGTCGCGCCATCAGGCAGTCGAGCCGCGACACATTCGGGCCGAGCAGACGAAAGGCCTCGTTGATGCCGCCGAGCGCCGCAATCGCGCCATCGCGGACCGCCGCCCGCCCGGGCCGACCCGTCGCGCTCAGCCGCCGCCACAGCGCCAGCGGCAGGCCGGTCCGCGCACCGAACCGGGTCGATGCGACGCGGATCGCTTCGTCAAAGGGAAGGTCCTCGAACCCCGTCAGCGGGTTGACCGCGATCGCGCCGTCGAGCGGCCAGAGCGGCGCAACGCTCAGGCTGGCGAGATCGATCGCGACGCGCAGCCGCGCCTGATCGATCCGGCGCGGGGCGAGGTCCGCATGGGTACGGGTCATGACGTTCATGGTCGGCCTTTCGATCAGGCGTTGAGGAGGCGCGCATAGAGCGCGGCGGGGATCGGCATGCGCCGGTCGAGGATCAGCGTCTGGACCAGCCAGGCGGTCATGAAGACCGCAACGATCGCGACCGGCAGCAGCGGTCCGCCCAGCGCGGGCCCGTCCGGGTCAGCCAGAACCTGCGCGAACAGCTGCAGCCCGGCGGCGTAGGTCGCCGCAAGCACGGCTGCGATCAGCGACAGAACTGCATGGCGGCGAAGATGGATCAGCGTGGCCAGCGCCATCGCCGCAGCCAGGATCAGCGGCACCGCGCTAGGCATCGCACCGGCCAGCTGGCCCAGCACCGACGTGGCAGCGATTGCCAGCGCACCGATCGCGGCCACAGCGGCCGGGGCGAGCCGCATCGGCACCGCCTGTTCTGAAATCCCGATCGCCGATCCCGAGCGCAGGAACAACCACGCCTTGAACAACCCGTGTGCGACGATGTGCCACAGCGCGGCGGCATAGGCGCCCAGGCCGCAGGTCATCAGCATGAACCCCATTTGCGCGCTGGTCGATCCGGCCAGCGCGCGCTTCACATCGGGGCGCACCAGCATCATCGCGCTGCCGATCAGCGCGGCGACGATGCCCATGCCGATCACCAGTGCACGCGCCGCCGGCGCTGCCTCCAGCACCGGGGCGAAGCGGATCAGCAACAGGCCGCCGGCATTGACGAAGCCGGCATGCATCAGCGCCGACGCCGGGGTCGGTGCCGTCATCGACCGCGCCAGCCAGCGATGGAAGGGAAACAGGGCGCAGCGCACCGCAGCGGCCAGCACCAGCAGCAGCGCCGCGAGCGTCGCCGGCGTGTCTGTGATCGTACCGAGCGCGCTGGTCGAAAGGCTGCCGGTCTCGGCGGCAAGGATGGCAAAGGCTCCCACCAGTGCGACATCGCCGACGATGAACGTCGCGATCATCCGCCGCCGTGCCGCCCGCGCCTCCGTCCAGGTCGCGACATGCCCCACCAGCGCCGCCATCAGCCAGCCGGACGCGATCCAGCCCAACGCGATCAGCCACAATGCATCCGCGACCACGAACAGCATCACGGCAGCCACCAGCAACAATGCGGCAACTGCAAACCGCTTGGGATCGGCATCGGCGCGCAGGTAGCGGCGTGCGAAGGACAGCACGATTGCGCCGACAAATCCGGTTAGCAGCATGGCGATCAGCGCGAGTGGGTCCGCCTGTGTCCAGCCCGTGGCAGCGGCCAGGGTCAGCGCGACGGCGGCCCCAAACAAGGCCCAGGCGAGACGCGCAGCCATGGCGATCGCCCGAACCTGCGGCATGCACGCGCACAGCATCGCGGCGAGCAGCGCTAGCGGGACGACGGAAAGTGTAGCGTTCATTCGGCGGGCTCCTTTGCGGGGGCCCTCTGGCGAATGGCGATCAATGAGTAAAACGAGTAATTGACATATTATCCATGAGCTTTTCAAATGACACGCATGCCAAACCGTTCGCTTGACCTTGATTTGCTGCGCAGTTTTGTCGCGGTGGCCGATACCGGCAGCTTTACCCGCGCCGCGCCACTCGTCGGGCGGACCCAGTCGGCCGTCAGCCTGCAGATCAGGCGGCTGGAGGATCAGCTGGGCCGCCCCGTGTTCGTGCGCGGCGCGCGGCGCGTGGCACTGACCGTGGAGGGGGAACGACTGCTTGCGCATGCCCGCCACATGCTGCGGCTCAACGACGCCGCGATGGCCGAACTGACCGAGCCGGATGTCGCAGGGCTGGTGCGGCTGGGTGTTCCGGAAGACTTTGCCACCGCGCACCTGCCCGATGTGCTCGCGGCCTTCACGCAAGCGCATCCGCGCGTGGAACTCGAAGTAACCTGCGACCTGACGCTCAACCTTCAGCGCGGTTTCAGCGCGGGTGCGTTCGACCTGGTGCTGCTGAAGCGCGACCCCGGCGTCGCGATCGACGGCATCCGCGTGTGGCGCGAGCCGCTGGTGTGGGTGGCACGCGACGCGGGATCGATCCCGGAGGATGGCCCCTTGCCGTTGATCGTTTCTCCCCAGCCCTGTGTCTATCGCAAGCGCGCGGTGACCGCGCTCGATCGGGCGCGGAGGGCGTGGCGCTGCGCCTATACCTCGACCAGCCTGACCGGGACGCAGGCGGCGGTGCGCGCGGGCCTGGGCATCGCGGTGCTACCGCGCGAAATGTGCCCGCCCACCCTGACGCCGCTCGGTCGCGACAGCGGATTACCGCCACTCGACGACACCGAAATCGCGCTGATCGAAGCACCCGGCGCAACGCTCACCGCCCACCGCTTCGCCCAGCACATCGCCTCGGCACTGGAACGCTGAAGCGGTGCTCAGGTCGCGGGGTCTTTTCGGGACTGCAGCATGCAGCGCGCTGGCAACTGGCGGAGCGGGAGGAATCTAAGAGGCAAACCTAATTATCTGTTTCAACGGGATATTTTGAATCCGCAGTTACCGCTTCCCCACATTTTACCTCACACGTGAGATGGGATGTGGCGCGACACAGCTAATGGCAGCTTTGCGCCCCATATCAGTCAACCGGCCAGCCGTGGTCTTGTCCCGCAAGCAGCCATCGAGCACTCCCGGATAGGCCCCCCAGGGAATTTCGCCAAGCGCGTGCCAGCGCCCAACCGCATTCACTGCCGTCCGGTACCGATGAGATCAGAAGACAATCGGTGGGGCAAGCCTATCGGTGACGAGGCGTCGGCATCTGCACCGGCATCGCCAATCAAGCACACCAACGTTGACGTCGAGATGGGCCGCCGCCGACAACCGGCGGCGGCGCGCGGCAATCGAGGAACCTGGCGGCTTGTTCGTCGCTATAGCACATGCGCACAAGGACTTCGTGGGGGGAGGGGCGATGGTTAAAAGTCCGTGGTGGCAGAGCGCGGTCATCTACCAGATCTACCCGCGCTCCTTCCAGGACAGCGACGGGGACGGGATCGGCGATCTCGCGGGGATCGAGCACCGGCTCGACTATGTTGTCGCGCTCGGCATCGATGCGATCTGGCTGTCGCCGGTCTTTCCCTCGCCGATGAAGGATTTCGGCTATGACGTGGCGGATTATTGCGCGATCGAGCCGATGTTCGGCGACCTTGCGGCGTTCGATCGGCTGTTGACGGCGGTTCATGACAGGGGGTTGCGCCTCATCCTCGACTTCGTGCCGAACCACAGTTCCGACCAGCATCCCTGGTTTGTCGAAAGCCGCGCGTCGCGCAATAATCCCAAACGCGACTGGTATATCTGGCGTGATGCGAAACCCGACGGTTCGCCGCCCAACAACTGGATCAGCGACTTCGGCGGATCGGCATGGGAGTGGGACGCGGCGACCGGCCAATATTATTTGCACGCCTTCCTGAAGGAGCAGCCGGACCTCAACTGGCGCAACCCCGAGCTCAAACGGGCGATGTTCGATGTGATGCGCTTCTGGCTGGACCGTGGGGTCGACGGGTTCCGCATCGACGTGCTGTGGCACATTGTGAAGGCGGCGGACCTGCCCGACAATCCACCAAACCCAGACTGGACACCCGACCGAACCGAGCGCGACCGCGTCCTACAGCGCCACTCGACCGACCAGCCCGAGGCGCATGCCATCTCGGCGGAAATGCGCGAGATCGCCGATGACTATGGCGAGCGGCTGCTGATCGGCGAAATCTTCCTGCCCAATGCCCGGCATGCGCGCTGGTACGGCACATCGGAGCGGCCGCAGGTGCAGCTGCCTTTCAACTTCCAGCTGATCGAAACGGGCTGGGAAGCGGGGCAGCTGCGCACGCTGATTGCGGACTATGAGGCGTCTCTGCCCCCGCATGGCTGGCCCAATTGGGTGATCGGCAGCCACGACGCGCCGCGCATCGCCGGGCGGATCGGCGAAGCACAGGCGCGCGTCGCGGCAATGCTGCTGCTCACGCTGCGCGGCACGCCGACGCTGTATCAGGGCGACGAGCTCGGCATCGGGCGGGTCGATATCCCCGTCGATCGGGTCCGAGATCCGCAACATCTGCGCCAGCCGCAGCTCGACATCGGACGGGACCGATCGCGCACGCCCTTCCCGTGGGACGACAGCCCCAATGCGGGCTTCAGCACCGGCGAACCATGGCTGCCGCTCAACGCCGACTGGCGAACGCGCAACGTCGCGGCGCAGCAGCGCCAACCCGGGTCGATGCTCAGCCTCTATCGCGACCTGCTGGCGCTACGCCGGGCCCATGCGGCGCTTTCGGTCGGGGAAATCGCGCTGCTCGATACGGGCGGGGACCTGCTGGCCTATGAGCGTGTGCGCGGGAGCGAACGCCTGTTGATCGCACTCAACCTTGGCGGCGTACCGGTGCCGTTGCCCCGACCGAGCGACCGACGCCCGATGCGGTGCCTGCTGTCGACGCTCGGACCGCGCGCGATGGACGGCACGCTTCGGCCCGATGAAGGCGCGATCTTCGAATTGCAGGACGACAATTGATGCGCATCGCGATGCTGGCCCCGATCGCCTGGCGCACGCCGCCGCGCCACTACGGGCCGTGGGAGCTGGTCACCAGCCTGTTGACCGAGGCGCTGGTGGCGCGCGGAATCGACGTCACCCTGTTCGCCACGCGCGACAGCGTCACCGCTGCGACTCTCGATGGCGTGGTGCCGGCGTCGTACAACGAAGATCCGTCGATCGACGCGAAGGTGTGGGAATTCCGGCACTTAGCGCATGTCTTCGAGCGCGCCGACGCGTTCGACATCATCCACAATCAGGCGGATTTCCCGGCGCATGCCTTTGCCAACCTGACTCGCACGCCGATCGTCACCACGATTCACGGGTTCTCGTCGGATCGCATCCTGCCGATGTACGCGCCCTATCAAGATCGTGTGCATTATGTCGCGATCAGCGACGCCGACCGCCACCCCGACCTGCGCTATGCCGCGACGATCCATCACGGCATTCCGATGGACGCGTTTCCGCTGAATCCGGGGGGCGGCGCAGACCTGCTGTTCTTCGGGCGAATCCATCCGGACAAGGGCGCGGTCGAGGCGATCGCCGCGGCGCGCGCGTGCGGCATCCCGCTGCACATGTACGGCATCGTCCAGGATGAAGGCTATCACCGCGACATGGTGATGCCGCAGGTCGATGGCGCGGCGGTCCACTATCACGGCGCAGTCGGCGGGGCGCGGCGCGTGGCGGCGCTTGGCAATGCGCGCGCGCTGCTGCACCTGATCAACTTCGACGAACCCTTCGGGCTTTCGGTGATCGAGGCGATGGCGTGTGGCACGCCGGTGATCGCGATGTGCCGCGGATCCATGCCCGAATTGATTGAGGACGGCGTGACTGGCTTCATCGTCGATTCGGTCGACGATGCGGTCGCCGCGATCGCCCGCGTTGGCGATCTTGATCGCGCGACGGTGCGCGAACGCGTCCGGGGGCGTTTCTCCGTCGAGCGTATGGCTGATGAGTATATCCGGCTGTACCGGCGCATATTGGGACTGTCATGATCACCGTCGACCGCGATCCACCGACGCAGTGCTGTCAGTGCCTCGATGAGGAATTTTGCAACGGGTGCAATGAACCGCATAACATATTCTTGTAGGACGCCGTCCGAACGATCACGACCACCAAATCCCCGACGGCCAGCGAAGCAGTTCACGTCTGAACTGGGCTAATGTCCCCTTCCCTCGATCGAGCGTTGACAGCTGCCTGTCAGCTACCGGCCGAGGAGCTGCCGAGCCGTGTTGGCGGAACCGGCCAGTCGGGAATGCGCCCTCAATCCGCGATTCATCGA
Source organism: Sphingomonas sp. CCH9-E2 (assembly GCF_001557215.1). Taxonomy (GTDB): domain Bacteria; phylum Pseudomonadota; class Alphaproteobacteria; order Sphingomonadales; family Sphingomonadaceae; genus Sphingomonas. The sequence goes on from NZ_LSJM01000065.1 coordinate 11,347, forward strand.
TATGCAGCGACGCACAGAAAGCGGACATGGAGGCGTAAGAGATAAACGGTGGCGCGCCGGTTCGCTTCACTGCGGCACACTTCCCTGATCGAAATCGAAGCCCGGCTCATTGCGGCGGCGGTTGCTCTGGCCGAGCGTGTAGGTCACACCGAACAGTAAAATCCGGCCTGCGCCGCGCTGTTCGAACCGGTCGCGCAATGTCGGTGTCTCGATGAACGTCAGTTGCTTGGCTGAATCGAGCACATTCTGGGCCGTCAGCATCAGACTGAACCGGTCGTTTAGTTTGCGACGATAGCCAAGGTTGAGAACGCCGTCCGACCGGCGATAGCCCTGCGCCAACAGCTGGTCGCCCGACAAGAAGCCGCTGACTTGCACATAATCCTTCTGGGTCGGCTGCCAGGTCAGGTTCGCGCGCAACGTACCGCTGGTACCCGATCGTGGTGCCGCCAAACCGCCGATCCGCGCGTCGATCTCGTTCCACATAAATGTGGCGGACGCGTTGTAGCTGAGCGTCTTGGACAGCTTGCCATTGGCGATGAGTTCGACGCCCGCGCGCTCGCCGGTGGCCAGATTGGCGCGCGTCGTCAGGAACACGCCTCCCAGATCGGTGACGATATCGGTCACGCCGCCGCGCGAAGTGCGGTAGAAGGCGGTGACCGAATAAAATGCTCCGCCCTTGCGCAGATGCCAGCCCAGCTCGAACGAATCGGTCACTTCGGGCAGCAGATCCGGGTTGCCACGGCGCAGGTTCAGCGGGTCGATATAGAGGGTGTAGGGGTTCAGATCCTGACCCGAAGGGCGCTGGACCCGGCGACTGTAGCTCGCGCGCAGCTTCTGGCTTGCCGACAGTTCGTAGCCGAGATGCAACGTCGGATAGGCGCGGAAATAGTCGTTCTCGGCGCGCACCCCGTCGGTAATCTGATTGAGGTCCAGGTCGACCTGCTCGAGCCGCAGCCCCGGCTGGAGTTCCAGCTCGCCGGTGTCGATCTGAAAGGTCGCGAACAGCGCATGGACGCGCTGGCGCAGATCGAAGCGATTGGTCAGCCCGGCGACCGGCGTCAGCGTGTCGAAGCTCCCGCCGCGCGCGCCCGCAAAGTCGAAATCGGTCTCGCTGACCTCGCCCTGATAGCCGATATTGAGCGAGCGCCCTTCGCCCATCGGGCGTTTGTAATCGAGCTTGATGTTGAGGTCCGACCGGTCGCCCGCATTGCGGATGCGCTCGTACGCCGAACTGCCGCCAGCCGGGGTCGTGACCCCTTCGATCTCGCGGCGCATGCGGAACTGCTCCAGTTCGACATCTGCTGAAAGCTCATGGCCGGTTGCGATGGTCTTGCGCCACGATGCACGGCCGCCGATCGCGCGCATCCGCATGCTCATGTCCGATTCGCGATCATAGCCGCCGCCGGCGGCCGCGCCGACGACGCTGTCGTCGCGATCGCTTTCGACGCGGTTGTTGCGCCAGTTGAACTCGGCGCTCAGCCTGTTCTTCTTGTCGACGTCATAGTCCACGCCGAAACGCGCGCTCCGCGCCGACATCATGTTGTCCTGAAGGCTCTCCTGCCGACTGGTCAGCGTGTTGCTGCCATCGATCCGCACCCGGTCCTGGACGAGGCCGCTCTCGGTCGTGAAGCGCCGATAGTTGAGTTCGCCGGTCAGCGTGAGCGGCCCGCTGGAGTTCGCGACGCTCGCGCTGACGCCGCCGCGCCCTTCGCCACCGATATTGGCTCGGACGGTCACCGATCGGGTGTTGCTTCGTGTGCGCCGAGTCACGAGGTTGATGACCCCCGCCGACCCCTCCGGGCTGAACGCGGCTGAGGGGGTGCTGATGACCTCAACCCGCTCGATCTGCCCAGCAGGCATGGTCAGCAGCACATTGCCGCGCGATTCACCGCGCATCATTGCCGAGGGGCGGCCGTCGATCAGGATCGTGACGCCCTGATCGCCGCGCAGGCTGACGCGCCCTTCCACATCGACCTCGACCCCGGGGACATTGCGCAGCGCGTCGGCAACGGTCCCGGTCTGGACCTGCAGGTCCTTGCCGACATCGAAGCTCATCCGGTCGGTCGACACCGTCACCGCCTCGCGACCGCCGGTGATCGTCACCTCCTCGGGCTTGGCGGGCGCAGGCTTGGGTTCTTGCTGCTGCGTCGCCGATGGCGGGGTCTGTGCCGCTGCTGCAAACGGAACGACGGACGCAGTGGCGAGGAAGCTGGCGACAAGACGAGACACGAACATGGGATACGACCTTTCAGGTGAACAGGATGCGCGAAGGGCTATCGCGCACGCCGGGTGAGCGGCATGAGCGGGGCATGAGCCTTTCGTGAAAAGCAGAAGTCGTGGGGGCCTAGCGCTCCCAGTGGCGGCGGATCGCCAGGCCGAACAGCGCGAGCGCGACGGAGAACCAGGCGGCAGCGGCGACCGCCCAGCCACCGATCGCGGGCAGCGCCGTCCAGATCTGGACATAGCGCTTGCCGGTCCCGGGGCGCCAATAGGACAGGCTGTCCTCGCCGCCGCTCAGCAGAAAGTCGATCCCGATCGGCCCGTTGACGCTCCACTCCCACACTTGCGCGATCCCGCGCTCGAACCCGCCCGGGGGTCCAAGATTATTGGCAGCCGACAGGAGCAGGCCCGCCCCGACGCCCAGCCCGGCGATCCAACGCACCGGATAGCGAAGACCCAACACCGCGGCGCTGCCGATCAGATAGATGATCAGCGCCGCAACGAACGGGACCAGCCAGATCCAGGCGGGCGTGCGCCAGTCGTGGCGGGTCAGCGC
>NZ_LSJM01000066.1 GCF_001557215.1 Sphingomonas sp. CCH9-E2
CGGCCGATCCTGATTATTGCGACGGGGAAGGGGCCGAGAGCTTCGCCACCCTGCTCCGGCGCTGCGAGGCCGCGCTGGCGCGGCTCGCCGCCATGCCGCCCGCCTCGCTGGTCTATGTGTTCGGGCATGGGCAGTTCATCCAGGCCGCGCGCGCGATCGTGGCCGACGCTCATCTTGACGATCAGGCAAAGATGCGCGCCTTCTGGCGCAAGGGCGAGCCGCCAGCGATCAGCAACGCGCAGCGGGTAGGATTCCGCTGGCATGGCAGGCGCTGGGAATGTGCGCCGGCGATCGCCGCCTAAATCAACGCCGGAGAGGGCGGGGGGCGTCGCTCATCACCCCTGTAGCCGCGAAATCGTCGCTTGGCTGACGTTGAACAGCGCCGCGACCGATCGCTGGGTGTCGCCTGCGTCGAGCTTGCGCCGCGCCTCGGCCTGCTGGTGCGGGGTGAGGGCGCTCTTGCGGCCGAACTTGACCCCGCGCGCCTTGGCCTGGGCGCGGCCAGCGCTGGTGCGCTCGGCGATCCGCTGGCGCTCGTAGCTGGCCGCGACGCCTAGAACGGCAATCACAACTTCGGCGAGCTGCGAGGTCGTGTCCACCATCGGTTCGGCGATCGAGCGGAAGCCGGCCCCGGCCTCCTTTACCGCATGGAGGATGTTCAAGAGGTCGCGCGTGTTGCGGGCGAGGCGATCGGTCGCCGTCACCATCAGCACGTCGCCGGGATCGAGCGCGCCGATCGCGCGCTTGAGCTGGGGCCGCTCGGCCGACGCGCCGCTGATCTTCTCGCGGTAGATCTTCGCGCAGCCCGCCGCCTCAAGCTGGGCGAGCTGCTGGGCCAAATCTTGGCCGTTGGTGGAGACGCGCTGTAAACGCTCGCGCTAAATGGCGGCGTTCTGATCGCGCTATTTGTCAGTTGCC
>NZ_LSJM01000067.1 GCF_001557215.1 Sphingomonas sp. CCH9-E2
GCGCCTCGACCGTGCCCATCGGCAGCGGGGGCGGGGGCGGACCTTCGGGGATCCAGCTGGCTTCGGGCTCAGGCGCCGGGGCCGGCGTAGGTTCGGGAGCGGGTTCCGGCGCGGGTTCGGCCGCAGCCTTCGCCTCCGCCGCTTCCTGCACGCGTTCGATCAGGGTCGGTGCTGCGGCAGCCGTTGCGGCGGTCGCGACGACGGGCGCGACCGGTGGCGGTGCTGACCGCGCATCCCGCAATTCGCGTTCAAGGTCGCGGATGCGGATCTGTGCGTTCCACAATTCGCTCTCGTCGCGGTCGCGTGCGCTGGCATAGTTCAGCTCGGCTTCCTCGAGCTGGCGTTTCCATTTCTTGCCGCCCGAACTGCTGGCAAGTCCGAACAGCCAGCCGGCGATCAGCGTGAAGCCGAGCGCCACCCATTCCGTGGGCGTGGTGAACAACATGGTCGCGTCTCCCCATTTCGCGTTCGAAACAGGTTAACCAAAGCGGAAGCCGAGCGCCACCCGCGGAATCACGGGGGTGGCGCAGAGCGTTATCCGGTCATCAGCGCGTCGTTGATCGAGCAGGCGGCCGGGCCGAGAATCACCACAAACAGAACCGGAAGGATGAACAGGATCAGCGGCACGGTCATGATCGCTGGCAGGCGCGCGGCCTTTTCCTCGGCGCGCATCATGCGTTCGTTGCGGAATTCGGCCGACAGCACGCGCAGCGCCGAGGCGAGCGGGGTGCCGTATTTCTCGGTCTGGATCATCGTGGTGACGACCCCGCGCACGGAATCGAGATCGATGCGGGTCGCCAGATTCTCAAACGCCTGGCGGCGGTCTGTAAGGAAGCCCAATTCGATCGCAGTGAGCGAGAATTCTTCGCCCAGCTCGGGATAGGCCTTGCCCAGTTCCTTGGCGACGCGGCCGAACGCCGCATCGACGGTGAGTCCCGCTTCGGCACAGATCACCAGCAGGTCGAGTGCGTCGGGAATGCCCTTGCGAATCGCGCTGGAGCGCTTCTGGATCTTGTTCTTGAGGTAGATGTCCGGAGCCTTGTAGCTCAGGATCGCGCTGCCCGCGACCAGGCCATAGGCCTTGAGCGGGGTCCAGTCCGCGAACATTGCGGTGCCATAGACCAGGAACGCCATCGTCCCGCCAATGACGATCGGCAGGACCAAGCGACCAAAGATCACCGCGACGGCGTAATCCTTGGACCGGATGCCGGCCTGCATCAGCTTGATCTGCGCGGTCTTAACCTGCGAGTCCTGCAGCACCTTGAGCGAGGACAGGAAGTCGCGGATGCGATCGGTCGTCGCGTTCTTCTGGACCAGCTTGGCGCGGCGCTTGCTGGTCGATGCGGTGATACCGGCCTTGAGCTGTTCGCGGCGCTCGTTGAGCGCTTTGACCCGCTTGGCCATCGGATCGCGCACCGACACGGCGGCATAGATGGCGAGCAGCACGCTGAATGCGGCGATGCCGGCCAGGATCGTCGCGACGTAGAAGACGTCGACGCCGAGCAGGGTAGGGCCGGTGGGGGTGGTCATCATCGCATCAAATCTCGAAATTGATCATCTTGGCCATGATGAAGGCCCCGATCCCCATCCAGATGATCCCGCCGCCGCCCGCGATCATCAGGCGCTGGTCGATGAAAAAGCCCTGCATATAGGTGTCGTTGATCGTCCAGATCATGCCGAACACGATGAAGGGCAGCGCGCCGATGATGTACGCCGACGCCTTGGACTCCGACGACATCGCCTTGATCTTCAGCTTCATCTGGCTGCGCTTGCGCAGCACTTCGGCGAGGTTGGCGAGCGTTTCGGCAAGGTTGCCGCCGGTCTCGCGCTGGATCGCGATGGTGATGCAGAAGAACTGGAACTCGGGCGTGCCGAGTCGGTCGGCGGTTTCCTGCAGCGCCTGATCCAGCGTGCGGCCGATCTTCATCTTGTCACTGATCGAACGGAATTCCTCACCGACCGGGCCGTCGACTTCGGATCCGACCACGCCCATCGTCTCGGTGATGGGAAGGCCCGAGCGCAGGCCGCGCACCAACAGTTCGATCGCGTCTGGGAATTTGGCGGTGAACTTGCCCACGCGGCGCGAGATGAGGAAGCCGACCACCATGTGCGGCAAACCTGCGCCAATGACCACGCCGACCAGCAACGCGAGCAATGCCGGCAGCCCCTGAACCATCAGGAGCCCGGCGATGACGACGACGATGCCGAGCGACGCCATGCCATATTGGCCGACAGTCCAGCTCTTGCCGGTCATCGCCAGCCGCTTGCCGAGTTCGGCCGGGTTGGGCAGGAAGCGCGCCGCCGCATTGTCCATGCGGCTGTTGCGGGTGGTGGAGATGCGGCGGAGCTGCGCCTCGACCGCGCCCGCGCCGACCACCCCGGCATGGCGGTCGCGCAGCGAGGTCAGGCGGCGCGCCCCGGCATTCTTGGCCGACGGCCCGGAAAAGGCGAGGATGAGCAGCGCGAGCACCATGAAGGTGCCGCCCGCCAGCATCATCATCGGGAGCAATTCCACCCTTTACGCCTCCGGAACGGGGTGTCGGCCGGGGCCGACGCCGGTTATGCCTTCGCCTTCTTGGCGAGCTTGATCGAACTGGTGAGCTTGCCGAGCAGCGAGCCGCCACTGCCGCCCTTGGCCTTGACCTTGTCCGCGCGGCCTTCCTCGCCCGCATCGGTGATCGCGATCACGCGGCTGGCGATATCGGCGAGCGGCGCGAGCGCCTTCACATTCTTGCCCGCCTCGGCGAGCGGCTTGCCGAGCTTGGCCGCCTGCACCGCGGTCTTGGTGTCGAGCGGGATTTGATAGTCGATCTTGCGCTCGATCGAGCCTTCGAAATCCTTGCGGCTAATTTCCAGCGCGCCGGTCGGGACGCGGTTGGCGACGATGATCAGCTGCGTATGCGGTGCGTTCGACTTGAACCAGCTGATGATGCGGATCGCGTCGCGCGCGGCGGCAAGGGTCAGCTCCGTCACCAGCACCGCGACCTGCACGTCGGAGATGAGGTGCGGGTAGTTGACCAGCATCGATCGCGGCAGATCGACCACGGTGCATTCGAAGGCGGTGCGGATTTCTTCCTGCAGTTGGAAGAACGCCGCGCCGTCGGTCATCACCGGCGAGTTGATCGGGGCTTCGGCGGAGAGGACCGCCAGCTTGTCCGACGCCTTGACCATCGCGCGTTCGATGAACAGCCCGTCGATGCGGCTGGGGTTTTCGATCGCATCGGTCAGCCCGCGGCCAGGCTCGAGATCGAGCGCGAGTGCGCCGGTGCCGAAATGGACGTCGAGGTCGAGCAACGCGGTCGAACGACCGCTCTTCTCGCTCATCAGCCAGGCGAGCGAGGTCGCCAGCGTCGATGCGCCGACGCCACCGCGCGTGCCGATCACCGCGACCGCGCAATGCGGACGGTCCGATCCGGCCTCGACATGCTTGGGCGCGTTGAGCATCGCCTGGGCGTGCACGAACGCTTCGCGCATCACGTCGGGGTTGAGCGGCTTGAGCAGATAATCCTGGATGCCCGATGCGACGAGGTCGCGGTACAGGCGCACGTCATTGACCTGCCCCGATGCGATCACGACCGTGCCCGGCTCGCACACTTCGGCGAGCGCGTTGATGTCGTTCAGCGGGTCGCCGCTTTCCGACAGGTCGACGAACAGGATGTTCGGGCTGGCCGAGACCGAGAGCGTCTGCACGGCGTTGCGCAGGCCGCCCTTGTTGACCTTGTCGGGGTTCCAGCCCTGTTCGATCGCGATCGGGCGGATCGCCTCGGCGGTGGTCTCGTCGCACACGAACGCGACGAACGGCTCGCGATGGGCGGCACGCTGGGGGTTGAAGGGCGCGTTCACTGGCCGCCTCCGCCGGTACCTTCGGCCTTGACGGTGGTACCGCCCGTGCCGGTCGGGGCCGCTTCGCGCAGCGCCTTGATCGATTTGGTGATCTGTGCCGGATCGGCGGTGGGGGAGCCAGGCTCGCCGCGCACCAGATCCTCGGGGCGAGCGACCATTGCGGCGAGGTTACCGTTGACCGCGCAGCCATAGCCCGAACTGGTCTTGCCCGCAAAGCTGCCTTCGCCGGTGTCGCGGCGGTCAGGGCAGCCGGGGACGCTGGCCTTCATGCGGCTGACGATCACGCGGACGGTGCCGGGCTGGACCGCGCCGGCGGTCACCGGAGCCGGGCCGGACAGCAGCACGCCATAGCGCGCCGCTTCGCTCGCCACCTGTCGCGCGGCACCGGTGTTGCCGGGATCGTCGACATAGACCCGGTCGCCATAGCCAAGCCGCAGCGACGCGAGCCAGCCGGCGACCCGCGCCTGCTCGCCCGACGCCAGATAGCTGCCATCGGTGGCCGCATCGAACACATAATCGGTGCGGGCGACAACCGGCTGGTTCGCCGATTCGAGGCCTGCCGTGCTGCCTGCGCCGCATGCGGACAACAGGCTGGCCGCAGCGGTCAGAAAGAGGATCGTGTTACGCTTCGACATGGTCGTTCCTCGCCGCGATCAGTTGAATCCGAAGCCCGGTGCGGGGGCCGCACCGCGCTTGCGCTTGTCTTTCGTGTCGCCCTTGGGCGCTGGCTGCTGCGCCGGGGTGGCAACCGGCTGCACCGGCTCAGGCTGCGGTTGCGGGCCGGGCTGGAGCGGGGTCGCGGCACCCAATGCAGGTTCCGCACCGACCGGCGGTGCCATCTGCGGCGTCGGGCGCTTGCCGTCCTTGTTCGATCCGCCGAGGCGTCCGAGCAGCACGCGCTCGGCATCGTTCGGTGCCTTGTAGCCGTCGGTCGGCAGCGCGATCTGATTCCCGTCGACCGGCTTCACCAGATAGGGGGTGATGACGATGACCAGCTCGGTCTCGTTGCGCTTGAACCCGTTCGAGCGGAACAGCGCGCCGAGGATCGGCATGTTGCCCAGCCCCGGGGTCTGGTCGATCGTATTGTCGTGCGAATTCTGCAGCAGCCCGGCGATCATCAGGCTCTGGCCCGATCCCAGCTCGACCGTCGTTTCGGCGCGGCGGGTGGTCAGCGCCGGGATCTGCACCCCGCCGATCGTTACCGATCCGGCCGCCGAGAGCTGCGACACTTCGGGACGGACACGCAGGGAGATGCGGCCATCGGCGAGGACGGTGGGGGTGTAGGCGAGGCTGACGCCATATTGCTTATACTCGACCGACACCGCGCCCAGGCCCTGGCTTACCGGGATCGGGATTTCGCCACCGGCGAGGAACGATCCGGTCTCGCCCGACAGCGCGGTCAGATTCGGATTGGCCAGCGTCGATACCTGGCCATTGGTCTCGCCCAGGTCGAGCGCGCCGAGAATGTCGAGGCCGAACAGCGTGCCGAGACCGCCGATGGTCGTCCGCTGACTGCCCGGGGTGATCGCCGTGCCGGGACGCTGCACGATCGAACCGGTGATCGGATCGATCGTATAGCCGGTGACGTTGGTGCCGACGCCAAGCGGCAGATTGGGATCGGTGGTCCAGCTGGTCGCCGGCGAACGGCCGCTGCCGATGCCGAACTTGAACCCGCCCGATCCGTCGAGCGTGGTGAAGTTGCTGCCGATATTCTTGGCGAAGCTGCGGCTCACCTCGGAAATGCGGACCTGCAGGTTGACCTGCAGCGGGGTCGCGGTCTTGAGGCGCGAGAGGACCTTGGTCTCGTCGCCGACGAACGCCTGTGCCAGCCGCTCGGCCTCGGCCGCATCCTGCGGCGCGGCGACGGTGCCGGTGAGCAGCACAAAGCCGTTCATCGTCGTCGCGGTGATGTTCGAATCGGGCATCGCCGTTTCGAGCATCCCCTGAACGCTGTCGAAATTATTGCCGACGCGCACGGTCGACGAATAGATCACCTTGCCCGACTTGGTCGTGGCGTAGACGGTCGTCTCGCCGGCCTTTTTGCCGAACACCCAGAGCTGGGTGGGCGAGCGGACCTGAACGTCGGCGACGTTCGGGTCGGCGACGAAGATGTCGGACATCGGCGCAGCGAGCGTGACCAGGCGCCCGCGGCCGGTCGCGATCTGCACCGTCTCGCGCGGCGCCGCATGGACGGTCTGTGCCAGCACCGGTGCCGGCAGCGTCGCGGCCGGCATCGCCAGCACGGCGACCGCCGCGAGCGCTCCGCCCAGCTTGTTCCCCCTCACACGCATCTCAATTCTTCCCCCCAACCGGGACGACCGTGACCGAATTGCCCCGTGAAATCTTGACCACCGGTCCCTGACCGGCTGCTGCCGCGCCCGGATAGGCGCCGCCCGCTGCAGGCGCGGGTGCGCCCGGCAGCGCATCGTCATCGCGTGCCTTGCCGGGCACCGTGCTGCGCTGGAAACGCGAGACATCGGCACCGGTCGAGAAGGTCGATCCACCTTCGGCCGGGCGCGACGCGAGCCGTGCGATCATTGCCTTTTCCGCCTTGGGATCATTGCCATCGGGCATCGTGATCTCTCCCGAGGCGATCGCCTGTTCCAGCTCGCTGCTGTTGTCGGCGATCGAGCGCAGCGACAGCGACAGCGTGCCGAGCGTCTGTGCGACCGCGATCTTTTCCGCGATGCGCGGCGTCGCCTCGACCGTCACGGTCGAATAGGTGGCGACCACGGTCTTGCCTTGATCGTCCTGCTGCTTGTCGGTGCGCTGGTCGGTGGCGAGCACGCGCAAATTGCGCAGCACCGTTTCCGACGCCTTGAGCGGCGGGCCGTCGCCGCCACCCGCGACCGTCTGGGTCAGGATGAGGTCGACCCGATCGCCCGGAAAGATGAAGCCGGCAACGGCGGCCTGTGCCGACACAGGCACGGTCACTGCGCGCATGCCCGGCGCAAGCGCGGCGGCGAGGAAACCACGGTCGCCCGGCTTGACCACCGCACCCTGGGTCAGCGGCTGGCCGGCGGGGATCGCGAAGCGGACGACGGTGCCCTGCAGCTTGCCGAGGTCGGTGTCTTCCTTCTTGAAATAGGCGCCCTCGACCAGATCCTTGGGCCAGGCGACGAACTTGATCGAATCGGGGCCGAGGATGGTGCCGACGGGCAGCGCCTTGGTCGCGACCAGCACTTCCACCGCATCGACCGGCGCGGGCTGACCCGGAACGGGCGCCGCACCGGCGATGGGTGCGGATGATCCCGTCATCAGGCTGCGCGCCATGAACGCGGTGATCGCAGCGACGATCAACGCGCCGACCAGCAGAATGATCTTCCGTCCATCCATGACGTCTCAGGCCTTTTCAATGTCCGACCGGGTTGAACCGGCGTTAAGCATCACGCGAAGGGGTTAAAAATCGGTTCGCGAAGTGTGAGCAAAGCGGCGATGGCGATGGCGATCCCGTAAGGAATCTCAGGCTGTTCGCTGCGACGGCGGATCCATTTGTCGATCAGCATGACCAGGGTGAGCGCACCGCCGACCAGCGACATGATGATCAGGAGGGTGATCAGCTTGTCGAACGGGAACCAGAGCGCGAGCGCGGCGATCATCTTGACGTCGCCGCCGCCCATCATGCCGAAGTGGAATGCAGCGGCGAACAGCGCGAACACGCCGAGCGCCACGCCCAGCTGGATCGCCATATCGGGCCAAGGGCTCAATCCCATCGCGAACCACCACGGCAGCGCCAGCAGCGCGATTGTCGCGTTCTTCCAGTTCGAGATCTCGCGAATGCGCGCATCCTCGATCCCCGCCGAAACCAGGATCAGGACCAGCAGGCCCAGCAGAATTACAGGCGCAAATTCCCCCATGTGAATGGAAGTTCTAGACGGGAGGGCTTTCCAAACCGTAACCAGCGCGCATGACCGTTTCCCCGATCGATCGCCGCGCGATCCCCGCCGGCGCCAGCGTCACCAACTGGACCACCCGCGACGGATGGGTGCTGCGCTGCTTTGCCTGGCCCGCCAGCGGCACGCCGCGCGGGTCGATCCTGTTCCAGGGCGGGCGCGGCGATGTGTTCGAGAAATATCTGGAGAGCTTTGCGCACTGGCAGGAGCGCGGCTGGACGATCACCTCGTTCGACTGGCGCGGGCAGGGCGGGTCGGGGCGGCTGACCGACGCCGGCAATTGCGGACATATCGAGGATTTCGCCCAATATATCGCCGATTTCCGCGATTTCGTGAGCGAATGGATGGCCGCGACGCCGGGGCCGCACGTCGTCATGGGCCATTCGATGGGCGGGCATCTGGTGCTGCGCGGGCTGGTCGAAGGCGTGGCACGGCCCGATGCCGCGGTGCTGATCGCGCCGATGCTGGGGCTGAAGGGACCGTTCGGCGCGGCGCTGGGCGAGCGGCTGGCGCGTTTCCTGGGCGGCGTCGGCAACTCGGCGCGCCCGGCGTGGAAGTCGAACGAGCGGCCCTACACCACCGACACGCGCGAATCGCTGCTGACCCATGATGCGGACCGTTATCAGGACGAGATTTTCTGGCAGCAGGCGAACCCCGGCAACGTCACCGGCCCGCCCAGCTGGAAATGGGTGATCGAGGCGTTTCGCTCGACGCGCGAGCTGCGCACCAACCCGGCGCTCAAGCAGATGGACGTGCCGGTGCTGGCGCTGATCGCCGAGCATGACGGGCTGGTCGATGCCAAGGCCGGGCTGGCGCAGGTCGCGAAGTTGCCCGATGCGCGCATCGTCCGTTTCGGCAAGGAAAGCGCGCACGAAATCCTGCGCGAGGCGGACAAGGTGCGCAATCGCGCGATCGGCGAGATCGACCTGTTTCTGGAAGCACGGGCACGGCGCGGATGAGTCGATATGACGTCGCGATCATCGGGGCCGGGATCGGCGGCGCGAGCCTTGCCGCAGAAGTCGCGCCGCACGCCCGCGTCCTGATCCTGGAGGGGGAGAGCCAGCCCGGCTATCACGCCACCGGGCGGTCGGCGGCATTCTGGTCCGAAACCTATGGCGGGCCGAATATCCAGCCGCTGGTGATCGCATCGGGCGATTTTCTGCACCATCCGCCCGCCGAACTGGGCGGCGAGGGTTTCCTGTCGCCGCGCGGCGAGCTGTTCATCGCCCGGCGCGAGGATCGGGCGGTCCTCGACGCGTTCGTTGCCAAATTCGCGGCTTTGGGGGTCGAACTCGACCAGGTCGATCCGGCCGGATATTGTCCCGGGCTGCGTGCCGAATGGACCGACGCGCTGTATGATCCAACCTGCTGCGACATCGACGTCGCCCGGCTGCACGGTGCCTATCTGAGTGCTGCACGGCGGGCCGGGGCGGAGCTGGTCTGCGACGCCGCGGTCACCGCGCTGTCGCGCGACGGCCATTGGCAGATCGAGACGCGCGCCGGGACGTTTGCCGCCGATGTGATCGTCAACGCCGCCGGGGCCTGGGCCGAGCCGGTCGGGCTGCTGGCCGGCGCGCCGCCGACGGGGATTGCCCCGCTGCGCCGCACGATGGTGCAGTTGCGCGTCGATCCGCCCGCGCCGATGAGCCTGCCGCTGGTGCGCGACGCGCATGAGCGGTTTTACTTCAAGCCCGAATCGGGCGGGCGCATCTGGCTGTCGCCGCACGACGAGATCCCGACCGCACCATGCGATGCCGCGCCCGAAGACATCGACGTTGCGATCGCGATCGACAAGCTCGCCAGCGCGGTCGACTGGCGGGTCGAGGCGGTCGAGCGGCGCTGGGCGGGGCTGCGCACCTTCGCGCCCGACCGCAAGCCGGTCTATGGCTTCGACCCTGCCGTGCCGGGGCTGTTCTGGTGCGCGGGGCAGGGGGGCTTCGGCATCCAGACTGCCCCCGCCGCTTCGAAGCTGGCGGCGGCGATGCTGCTGGGCAGCGCGCCCGACCCGATGGTCGCGCATCTCGACCCCGACCGTTATTCGATCCAGCGGTTTCGCGGCTGAAACGCTGGACGGACGGCGCGGCTTTGCTATCGTTGGCCTGTCGCAACGAGGGAGCGGATGATGGCCCACAAGTTCGTGATCGAGCAGAACAAGGCCGGCGAATATGTCGCCAAGTTCAAGTATAACAACGAAATTATCTTCTGGACCGAGGGCTATTCGAGCAAGGCGTCGGCGAAGAATGCGATCGAATCGATCCTGAAGAACGGCCCGGGCGCACCGGTCGAAGAGGGATGAGGGGCGGCGGCGCTTCGCGTTTGCGGATGCGGGGTGTTGCGTGTGTTCACTTGGCCTCCGTCTGCTGTGGCGTGCGGGTAGTTATAACCAAATAGGTTCTTGTAGGAAGCGGGCAGCGGTTTTTGGCTGTTTTCCGCGGGTTTTTGCGTGGGTAGCGGATGGCGTGGGGCGTCCGGGCGGGCGATTTCTGGCGCGTGCGGGGCGTGCCGCGAAACAGGTGATGCGACGATGTCTGCGAACTTCGCGTGATGGAGCACCGGCGGGGCGGCGCGTTTGCGGAGGGGAATGTCGAACGCGTGCAACGCCGTAGACGCGCCGATCGGGCAAATTCGATGGTGAGGTGGTCCCGGCATGAGGTCGGGATGACGGTGGAAGTGGGATGACGGCTAACAGCCCCATTGCGGAGATTGGCCCGGCGGGGCAGCATGTCGCCGATGACAACTCGGGCCGCCTCGCAATTAGAATGCGCCCTCGAGGCGGTCTATCGCGAGTTTGCGCGGCCTGCGCCCGACGTGATTGAGGGCTGTCCCTGTTGCATTTCGACGCGTGGAATCGATGTTTTGCTTACAACGCCACTCCGCGAACTGACGGGCCAACAACTGTGGCGATATGTTTCTGGAGCATTTCTCACCGTTGGAGGTGAAGAGGATTTTCAATACCTGCTTCCACGCATACTTGAAATCTCGATTAGCGACCCTGGGAATGCGAACGATCCAGAGATAGTCATCGGAAAACTGTCATTGGCGAACTGGCGTGCGTGGTCTGAACCTAAGCGGCGCGCGCTCGAAGCGTTTCTTGATGCTTGGTTCGAATGGGCCTTGGTTCTAGACTCGGCTGAAGCTGACGAAGGATGGATCGGCACGGAAGCAGAGAGCGTGCTTTGCGGAGCGGCGCGAGCCGGATTACCGCTGCGAGGGTGGTTAACCCGCCTGAATGAGCCGTTTGCGGCGCCCGTCTTTGTCGACCTGAAAGAGCGATTTCCTAATGAGCTATCGCCCTTTTGGGAAGACGCACCGGGAGGCTTTGCGGAACTGTCGGCCATCCTGACTCAAGGTCGTGCTTAGCGTCCGCTATCCACTCAGTTGCGGACGCATTTGTCCGTTCGCTCCGTCATCCTGAACTTGGTTCAAGATCCACGTCTCCGCAAGCGACGGAGCAGCGCGGGAAGGGTGGATGCTGAAACAAGTTCAGCATGACGGGGTGTGGGAGCGGTGGCTCCCCACCCAATCCCGCTGCCCGCACTAACTCCGCAGTGCTGCGTCGCTTGCCAGCTGATCCGCGCGTTCGTTGTCGGGGTGGCCGGCATGACCCTTGACCCATAGCCATTCGATGCGGTGCGGTTTGGCGGCGTCGAGGAGTTCGATCCACAGGTCGCTGTTCTTGACCGGCTTCTTGTCCGCCGTGCGCCAGCCGTTGCGCTGCCAGCCTTTGATCCATTTGGTCAGGCCGTCCATGACATAGCGGCTGTCGGTCGACAGCTTGACGCGGCACGGCTTGTTGAGCGCCTTCAGCCCCTGGATCGCCGCCATCAATTCCATGCGGTTGTTGGTGGTGTGCGCCTCACCGCCCGACAATTCCTTTTCGACCGTCCCCGCGCGCAGCAGCACGCCCCAGCCGCCGCGCCCGGGATTGCCCTTGCACGCGCCATCGGTGGCGATTTCGACGAGGGGGAGTTCGGTCATGCGTCAGGGCTCATGGCTTGGTAGTGGCGAAGGCGGCGGACATAGGCGAGCGGGTCCTTGCGCGTCACCAGTGCGTCGGCAGGCGTGTTGATCCAGTCGAATGCGCGCGAGAGGGCGAAGCGGATGCACGCGCCGCTGGCGAGCAGCGGGAAGGCGGCGCGCTCGGCGTCGGACAAGGGGAAGCGCGATTCATAGCCGCGCAGCAGCGCATCCCCGACCTCGGCATGATAGTCCGCGCCGGTCGCGTCGAAACTCCACGCGCTGTGCATCACGGCGAGGTCGTAGATGCGGAAATCGGTGCTGGCGAAATAGAAGTCGATCAGGCCGGTGACGGTGTCGCCCAGCATGAGGACATTGTCGGGGAACAGATCGGCATGGATTGCGCAGCGGTCGAACCCGTCGCGCGGCCAGGCGGCGAGGACGCGGTCGAGCGCGGCGCCGAGTTCCGCGTGCAGTCCGGGCACGATCTGGTCGAGGCTGTCGCCGCAGCGCTCGAACAGCGGGCGCCAGCTGTCGACGCCCATCGAATTGGGGCGGTCCTGCCCGAAATCGGCGACGGCGGCGTGCATGTCGGCCATCGCGCGTGCCGCAGCCTCGGCCTGAGCCGGAGTGGGGTGGGAGAGGGACACGCCCGACAGGAACTTGATCAGGCAGGCCGGGCGGCCTTCTAGCGTCTGGATCGCCACGCCGTCGCGGTCTGGAATCGCGGGCGGCACCTTCAGCCCCTTGGCATCGAGATGCGCGAGCAGGTCCATGAAATAGGGCAGGTCGCCCGCATCGACGCGCTTTTCGTAGAGCGTCAGGATGAAGCGGGCTTTGGTGGTGTCGACCAGATAGTTGCTGTTCTCCACCCCCTCGGCGATGCCCTTGGCCGACACGAGTTCGCCGACGTCATAGCGGGCGAGGAACGCGGCGAGCGATTCGGCCGGGACCTGTGTGTAGACTGCCATTTCGGGTTCCCGTGCGTGCGGCTGTTCAAGGGGGCGGGTAGATGCTGGGCTAAACCGGAGCAAGGCGGATTTGGCGTTTTGGCACGGGTTGAGGCGCTCATTCCTCCCCTGAGCTTGTCTCAGGGGAGGGGGACCGCCCGCAAAGCCGGTGGTGGAGGGGCTGCCCCGAAGAGGGCAGAATTTCCAACGAACCGTCCACGGCCGTCTGCGCGGCCGCCCCTCCGTCAGCGCTTCGCGCTGCCACCTCCCCTGCGGGGCAGGGGAGGAATGTTCGTTACGCCGCCTCAAGCCCCTTGGGCAGCTTGAAGGCGATCGTTTCCTGCGCGGTTTCGACCATGCGTTCGGTGACGTCATAGCGGGTGGCGATGCGGTCTATCACTTCGCGCACCAGCACTTCGGGGGCCGATGCGCCGGCGGTGATGCCGAGCGTGCCTATGCCCGCCAGCCAGTCGAAATCGAGATCGTCGGCGCGCTGGATCAGCTTCGACGTCGTCCCCTCGCGCTCGGCCACTTCGGCAAGGCGCAGCGAGTTGGACGAATTGGGCGCGCCGATCACCAGCACCAGGTCGCACGACCCGGCGATCGCGCGGACCGCCGCCTGCCGGTTCGACGTGGCGTAGCAGATGTCGTCGGCCTTGGGCGCGACGATATCGGGGAAGCGCCGCTGCAGGATCGCCAGGATCGACGCGGTGTCGTCGACCGACAGCGTCGTCTGGGTGAGGAAGGCGAGGTTGCCGGGTTCGGCCGGGGCGATCGTTTCGGCGTCCTCCTCGGTCTCGATCAGGGTCATTGCGCCTTCGGGCACCTGGCCGAAGGTGCCGATCACCTCGGGATGGCCGGCATGGCCGATGAACAGGATGTGGCGCCCGGCGGCGACCAGGCGTTCGGCCTGACGATGCACTTTCGACACCAGCGGGCAGGTGGCGTCGAAATAGGACAGGCCGCGATTCTGTGCAGCGGCGGGGACCGATTTGGGGACGCCATGCGCGGAGAAGACGACATGGACGCCGTCCGGCACCTGATCGAGTTCGTCGACGAACACCGCGCCCTTCGCCTTCAGCGTATCGACCACATATTTGTTGTGGACGATCTCGTGCCGGACATAGACCGGCGCGCCGTGCAGTTCGATCGCGCGTTCGACGATCTGGATGGCGCGGTCGACTCCGGCGCAAAAGCCGCGCGGCGCGGCGATGAGGAGGTCGAGGACGGGCTTTTGGGTGTCGGTCATCGCGGCTGCCTTACGCGATCCGGAGCGGCTGCGAAAGGCGCGGGATGGCCGTTGCGGGAAGGCAAAGCGCTGCCTATGGTGCCCGCCGCCGCGCCGGACCTGCCAGAGATGGTGGGGGCGGGCATGTCTTGTTCGGGAAAGGTGCCCCAGTTGAACGTTCGCAAACTCGCGCTTGCCGCATCGATTCCGCTGGCGCTCGCCGCCTGCTCCCGTGAGGGCGACATTGCCGAGGGCGGCATCACCGCAGTCCGCTCTGCCTGTCCGCGTATCGGCGTGCCGGCCGGGACCGGCGACATCACCCTGTTCAACCCCGCCGACAGCACGGCGGCGAGCGCGATCGACGTGACCGCGACGCTGACCAACGTCACGTCGAACTGCGACGACAGCGGCGAGATGATCCGCAGCGACATCGCGTTCGAGGTTCAGGCCAGCCGCCGCTCGACCGAAGGCGCGCGCGAAGTGACGCTGCCCTATTTCGTGACGGTGGTGCAGGGCGGATCGTCGGTCGTGTCGAAGCGCGTGGCGCAGGTGACGCTGCGATTCGAGCCCGGCCAGGCGCGCGCGCAGGCGAGCGGGACCGCCAACGCCTATGTTTCCCGCGCGGCCGCGACGCTGCCCGAGGATATCCGCCGCCAGATCCTGGCGAAGCGCAAGGCGGGCGACGAGACCGCGGCGCTCGATCCGCTGGCGCGGCCGGAGGTGCGTCAGGCCGTGCTGCGCGCGACGTTCGAGGCGCTGGTCGGGTTCCAGCTGACCGATGCGCAGCTGAAGTATAACGCGACGCGTTAATCTGTCAGGCGCCGCTTGCGCGGCGAGAAAAAGCCGTCGCCCCGGCGCAGGCCGGGGCCGGCTGTGGCGGGGGTGTCGCGTCAAACAGGGCGGCCCCGGCCTGCGCCGGGGCGACGACTGTGGAAAACTTCGCGATTGACTCGAACGGTGCGGCGCAGCATTCCGGCTGCGTCGGCATCGGGCAACCGGTGAAGGCACGCGCGGGAGAGTTTGCGGGTCCCCGGACCCGGAACGCCGAAGGAGCAACCGCCCCGGAATCTCTCAGGCACCAGGGACCGCGCGGGCCACGACACTCTGGAAAGCGCTTGCCTCGTCAGGGGTGAGCCACCGAAGGGGTAAGTCCCGGACACGCGCCGGGATCAAAGCTCTCAGGTTCCCGTGACAGAGGGGGCGACGGATGAATGGCCGCGCTGTGCGGCGTTCCGTCGTCAATTCTGGAGCGCGTGCCGTGACCGACACCCCTGATTCCGTGACGGGCGAGCCCGATTTCGTCGAAGAACTGATGCTGCTTCCGCTCGATGCATGGCATCGCGCGCGCGGCGGGCGCATGGTGCCGTTCGCGGGCTATGAAATGCCGGTCCAGTATGAAGGCATCATGGCCGAGCACCAATGGGTGCGCGAATCGGCCGGGCTGTTCGACGTGTCGCATATGGGCCAGCTGCTGCTGTCGGGCGAAGGGCTCGACGCCGAGCTGGAGAAGCTGATCCCCGCCGATGTCGCGGGCGTCGCGGTGGGGCAGCAGAAATATTCGCTGCTGCTGGCCGAAAATGGCGGCATCCTCGACGATCTGATGTTCAGCCGCTGGCCGGGTGGCATCTACATGGTCGTCAACGGCGCGTGCAAATGGGACGACATCGCCCATCTGCGCGAGAATTTGCCCGATTCTATCGAGATCAACCATATGGACGAGCATGCGCTGCTGGCGCTGCAGGGTCCCAAGGCGTTCGACGCGCTCAAGCGCCATGTGACGGGCGAATATCCGCTCGACGCGCTGGTGTTCATGAAGGGCGGCAAGTTCGAGATCGCGGGCGTGCCCGCCTATATCAGCCGTTCGGGCTATACCGGCGAGGACGGGTTCGAAATCTCGATCCCGGCGGATCAGGCGGCGAAGGTCGCCGACCTGCTGTGCGGGGAGCCCGAGGTGAAGCCGATCGGCCTTGGCGCGCGCGATTCGCTGCGGCTCGAGGCGGACCTGCCGCTCTATGGCCATGACCTCGACCCCGAGACGACGCCGATCATGGCGGCGCTGAACTTCGCGGTGGCGAGCAAGCGGCGGCGTGAAGAGGCTAACTTCCCCGGTGCCGAGCGTATCCTGATGGAGCGCGAGAATGGTCCGATCCAGCGCCGCGTCGGCCTGATCGTCGAGGGGCGCCAGCCGGTGCGCGAGGGTGCGCTGGTGCTGGACGATGCGGGCAACGAAGTCGGCCGCGTCACCAGCGGCGGCTTTGCCCCGACCGTGCAGAAGCCGATCGCGATGGCCTATGTCCCGACCGCGATGGCCGCAATCGGCACGCGCGTGACGCTGAGCCAGCGCGGCAAGATCCATCATGGCGAAGTGGTGCAGATGCCCTTCGTCCCCCATCGTTATGTCCGTCAGGGAGGCATGAAATGAGCCGTTACTTCACCGAAGATCATGAATGGATCGAACTCGACGGCGAGATCGCGACCGTCGGCATCACCGAATATGCGCAGAGCCAGCTGGGCGACATCGTGTTCGTCGAGGTGCCTGAAGAGGGCAAGGAAGTCGCCAAGGGCGACGACGCCGCGGTGGTCGAGAGCGTCAAGGCGGCGAGCGACGTCTATGCGCCGGTCAGCGGCACGGTGGTCGAGGGCAACCCGGCACTGGAAGACAATCCCGCGCTGGTCAACGAAGACCCCGAAGGCGATGGCTGGTTCTTCAAGATGACGTTGAGCGACACCGGCGAGCTCGACGGGCTGATGAACGAGAGCGCCTACGCCGATTTCGTGAGCAAGCTTTAATCGCGCGTCGCCCCGGCGGAGGCCGGGGCCGCTCCGTGGCGGAGCATGCGCCTTACCGATAGCGGCCCCGGCCTCCGCCGGGGCGACGGGAATTCCAATGCGCTACCTTCCCCTTACCCCGTCCGACCGGCATGCGATGCTCGCTGCGGTCAATGCCGCGACGATCGACGATCTGTTCGCCGACGTTCCCGAAAGCGCGCGGCTGTCCGGCCCGGTGCCGGGGCTGCCGATGCATGCCAGCGAGCTGGCGGTCGAACGGCACATGTCGAAACTGGCGGCGAAGAACCTGTCGGCGGGAAGCGCGCCCTTCTTCCTCGGCTGCGGTGCCTACAGGCATCACGTCCCGGCGAGCGTGGATCACATTATCCAGCGTGGCGAGTTCCTGACCGCCTACACGCCGTACCAGCCGGAAATCGCGCAGGGCACGTTGCAGGTGATGTTCGAGTTCCAGACGCAGGTCGCGCGCCTGCTGGGTACCGATGTCGCCAATGCGTCGATGTATGACGGGTCGACCGCGTGCTGGGAGGCGATCGGCATGGCGCGGCGCATCACCAAGCGCGCCAAGGCGATCCTGTCGGGCGGGCTGCACCCGCATTATGTGTCGGTCGCCAATACGATGGCCAAGTACACCGGCGACACGCTGGTCACTGCAGTGCCGGAACTGACCGCCGAGCCGGATGCGGCGAAGCTGATCGACCTGATCGACGACGACACCTCGTGCGTGGTGGTCCAGTATCCCGATATTCTCGGCCGCATTTCCGACCTGTCCGAGCTGGCCGCCGCATGTCAGGCGAAGAAGGCGCTGCTGGTCGCGGTGGTGACCGAGCCGGTTGCGCTGGGGGCGATCAAGTCGCCCGGCGAGATGGGCGCGGACATCGTCGTAGGCGAAGGCCAGTCGATCGGCGTCGGGCTGCAGTTCGGGGGCCCCTATGTCGGCCTGTTCGGCTGCAAGGAAAAATATGTCCGCCAGATGCCGGGTCGCCTGACCGGCGAGACGGTCGATGCCGAGGGCAAGCGCGGCTTCGTGCTGACGCTGTCGACGCGCGAGCAGCATATCCGGCGCGAAAAGGCGACGTCGAATATCTGCACCAGCTCGGTGCTGTGTGCGCTCGCCTGGTCGGTGCATATGACGCTGCTGGGTGAAAAGGGGCTGCGGCAGCTCGCGGCGCTGAACCATGCCGGCGCGAGCGCGGCGGCAGACCGTCTGGCGCAGGTGCCGGGGGTCGAGCTGATCACACCGACCTTCTTCAACGAATTCACGCTGAAGCTGCCCAAGGAAGCACGCCCGGTCGTGCGCGAACTCGCCGACCGGGGCATCCTGGCCGGCGTGTCGCTCGGCCGTCTCTATCCGGGCGAGGGGGCGTTGGAAAACGGCCTGGTCGTCGCGGTCACCGAAGCCACCACGGCGGAGGATGTCGAAACCCTTGCCGCCGCGCTCCAGGAGGTGCTGGCATGAGCACGATCAACCAGAGCGGCTGGCGTCCGCAGATGAACGCGGTCGAGGGCGAGGCTGCAGCCACCTTCACCGGCAACCGTGCGCTGATGCTGGAAGAGGCGCTGATCTTCGAGATCGGATCGCTCGACACCACCGGCGTCGATTTCGCCGAAGCGCCCAAGGCAGTCTCGCGGCTGGGCGGGCTGGAGCGGCATCGCGATATCGGCCTGCCGGGCCTGAGCGAACCGGAGGCGGTGCGCCATTACACCCGCCTGTCGCGCCAGAATTACGGCATCGACCTCGGCTTCTTCCCGCTGGGCAGCTGCACGATGAAGCATAATCCGCGCCTCAACGAGCGGATGGCACGGCTTCCGGGCTTTGCCGACATCCACCCGCTGCAGCCGATCGACACGGTGCAGGGCGCGCTGGAGGTGATCGACCAGCTGGCGCACTGGCTGGTCACGCTGACCGGCATGAAGGCGGTGGCGATGTCGCCCAAGGCGGGCGCGCATGGCGAGCTGTGCGGGATCCTTGCGATCAAGGCGGCGCTGGAAGCGCGGGGCGAGGATCGTCGCGTGGTGCTGGTCCCCGAAAGCGCGCACGGCACCAACCCGGCGACGGCGGCGTTCGCGGGCTTCACGGTCGAGGATATTCCGGCGACCCCGGATGGGCGTGTCGATGTCGCGGCGCTGACCGCGCGGCTGGGACCGGACGTGGCAGGGGTGATGATCACCAACCCCAATACCTGCGGCCTGTTCGAGCGCGACCTGAAGACGATCAGCGACGCGGTCCATGAAGCTGGCGGCTACGTCTATTGCGACGGCGCGAACTTCAACGCGATCGTCGGCAAGGTGCGCCCCGGCGACCTGGGCGTCGATGCGATGCACATCAACCTCCACAAGACCTTCTCCACCCCGCATGGCGGCGGTGGTCCGGGCTCGGGGCCGGTGGTGCTGTCGGAGGCGCTGGCACCCTTCGCACCGCTGCCGTTCGTCGAGCAGCAGGATGGCCGTTTCGTGCTGGTCGAAGAGGAAACCGCGGGCGAGCATCACGGGTCCAGCTTTGGCCGCATGGTCTCGTTCCACGGCCAGATGGGTATGTTCACCCGTGCGCTGACCTATATCCTGTCGCACGGCGCGGACGGACTTCGCCAAGTGGCCGAGGACAGCGTGCTCAACGCCAACTATGTCCTGCGCAGCCTGGAGGACGTGCTCGACGCGCCCTTCGCCGCGAGTGGCCCGTGCATGCATGAGGCGATCTTCAGCGACCGCGGGCTGGCCGAAGGCTTCTCGACGCTCGACATCGCCAAGGGGCTGATCGACGAGGGCTTCCACCCGATGACGGTCTATTTCCCGCTGGTCGTGCATGGCGCGATGCTGGTCGAGCCGACCGAGACCGAGAGCAAGGCGGCGCTGGACCAGTTCATCGGCGCGTTCCGTTCGGTCGCGCAGCGGGCGAAGGCGGGCGATGCCGCGCTCAAGTCCGCGCCGCACTTCGCGCCCCGCCGTCGCCTCGACGAGACGCTGGCCGCGCGCAAGCCAGTGCTGGTGTGGAAGGAGCCGGCCCAGGCGCAGGCCGCCGAGTAACATTTTTCGTCTGTTTCACCGGGTTGGATTTCGGTCTAACCCGGCTCCCGGGCGGGCGGTGGCTTCGGCCGCCGCCCGTTTGGCTTTTGGGGAGGCGAAGATGCGCGGCGCACTGGCTCTGATCGTGGCGATGATGATGGCGGCACCGGCGGTGGCGGGGCAGGACCCGCGCATTCCGCAGGCCGAGCAGGATGCGGACCGGATCGAGGCGCAGCGATCCTATGAAGCGCAGCGGCAGCGCGATCAGGCCGAGGCGGATCGCGTCGCCCGCATCACCCTCGAGCGCAAGACCGATTACGAACTCTATCTGGCGCGGCAAAAGGCCGAGCATGAGGCCAAGATGGCCGCGTGGCGTGCCGATGTGGCGCGGCGCGAGGCCGAAGCGGCGCGCGTGCGGGCCGAGTGGGAGGCACAGGTCGCGCGGTGCAAGGCGGGCGACCGTTCCGCCTGCGCCCCGAAGAAATGAGCGACCCGACACCGTGGATCGTCGCGGAGGACAGCGGCGCGGTGCGCAAGCATGCGCCCGCGACGCTGCGAAACCGGGAGGCGATCGCGGCGGAGCTGGCGACGCTGTTGCCGCGGCAGGGCGCGGTGCTGGAGGTCGCGAGCGGGAGCGGGGAGCATGCGGCGTTCTTCGCTGAGCGTTTTCCAGACCTGATCTTCGTGCCCAGCGATCCCGACGCGGCCGCGCGGGAGTCGATCGCATCGTGGTGCGCAGGGCTGGCCAATGTCGCACCGCCGCTGGCGATCGATGCGGCGGCGGGCGACTGGCCGATCGCCGCCGCCGATGCGGTGCTGTGCATCAACATGGTGCATATCAGCCCGTGGGAGGCGACACTGGGGCTCTTGGACGGGGCGGCGCGGCTGCTCCCGCCGGGCGGGCCGTTGATCCTCTACGGTCCCTATCGCCGTGCCGATGTGCCCACGGCACCGTCGAACGAAGCGTTCGATCGATCGCTGAAGGAACGCGATCCGCGCTGGGGTTTGCGCGATGTGGCCGATGTCACCGCGGCGGCGGAAGCGCGCGGGTTGCGGTTCGGGCGGCTGGTCGAGATGCCGGCGAACAATATCATGCTAATCTATCATGCATGACCGAGCGCGAGACGAGTCGCACCGATAACTTCACCGACGCGGCCTTCGCGTTTGCGGTGACGCTGATGGTGGTCGGTTCAGGCGGGTCGGGGGTCGATGGCGGCACGCTGGAGAGCGCAGTTGCCGCGATCCCGAGTTTCATCATCGGCTTTGCGATCATGGCCATGTTCTGGTGGTCGCATGTGCGGTGGCGGCGGCTGCGCGGGGCGGGGGACTGGCGCTCGCTGCTGCTCACGTTGCTGCTGATCTTTACCGTGTTGATCTATGTGGTGCCGTTGCGGGCCATGGCGGTGTCGTTCGCGGCCTATCTTTCCGGAAACCCTGATGGTTTTCGCGGCAGCGTCGGGCGGCTTTTCGCGGTCTATGGCGTCGGTTTCACCGCGATGTCGGCGCTGACCGCCCTGTTGTTTCGTGATGCGCTGCGGCGGGTCGATCTGGCGATGCACGAGCGGCGCGAGGCGATCGGGCAGAGCTGGATCTGGACGATCCTGGCGGCGACGGGCGTAGCCTCGACCTGTCTTGCGCTGACACCCGCGCTAGCCCAGTTCGCCCCGCTGCTCTACGCGACGCTCCCGTTCAGCATCGGGATCTTCGTCTGGCGCTTCGACTGGACTGGCGCGGCGGGCAAGGCCCAGCCGTTGCTCGCGCCACGCGATATAGAGGCCGCTGGCGACGATGATCGGGGCACCGATCCAGGTCCATTGGCTGGGCAGCACGCCGAATAGCACATAGCCATAGAGCGTCGCCCAGATCAGGCTGGAATAGTCCATCGGCACCACCGCCGAGACCGGAGCGAAGCGCAGCGCGGCGGTGAGCGCAAGCTGGCCCGCGCCGCCGACCAGCCCGATCGCGATCAGGATCGCGAAGGTCTGCCAGTCGTGCATCTGCGCGAAGAAGGGGTAGGCGATCGCGAGCGGCGGGACCGACAGCGTCGAGAACCAGAAGACGGTGGTCGCCGGCCGCTCGGTCTTGGCCATCTGGCGCAGCTGGATCGCGATCAGCGCGACGAAGAAGGCAGCGGTCAGCCCGACCAGCGCGCCGACGAGCGGGATATGCCCGTCCCCCGGCTGCGCGACCAGCACCACCCCGACGAAGCCCGCGATCACCGCCGCCCAGCGCCGCCACCCGGTCTTCTCGTGCAGCACCAGCGCGCCCAGGATCGTGGCAAAGATCGGCGCGGTGAAGGAAAAGGTCGTCGCCTCGGCCAGCGGGAGCAGCAGCACCGCGCCGAAATTGAACACCATGCCGGTCAGACCGATCACGGTGCGGTTGAGATGCAGCCCGAACCGGGTGGTGCGGATCGAGCCGAGACCCGGGCCGGCGGCTATCCAGGCGAGGATGAAGGGGATCGCGAACAGCTGACGAAACAGCATGATCTCTGCCAGATTGGCGCCGCCCCGCTCCGCCAGCTTGATCAGCGCGCCCATGGTCGAGAGCATGAGGATGGCGAGCAGGCGCAGGCCAAGGCCGGTAAGGACGCGATCACGATGCACCGCGCCTGCCTAGAGGCGACGCCGCAGTGCGGCAAGGCGCGAAGGGGCGTGACGCGCCCCAAATCGCGCGCTAATCGCGCAGCCATGATCAAACGCGCACTCAACGTCACCCGCGAAGCGGATTTCGCCGCCTGGTATCAGGCCGTCATCACCGAAGCCGATATGGCCGAGGAAAGCGGCGTGCGCGGATGCATGGTCATCCGGCCATGGGGCTATGGCATCTGGGAGCGCATCCAGCGGCTGCTCGACGATCGCATCAAGGCGACGGGGCATGAGAACTGCTATTTCCCGCTGTTCATCCCCTTGAGCTATTTCGAGAAAGAGGCCGAGCATGTCGACGGCTTTGCCAAGGAAATGGCGGTCGTCACGCATCACCGGCTGGTGCAGAAGGACGGGCGGCTGGTGCCCGATTCCGAGGCGAAGCTGGAAGAGCCGTTGGTCGTCCGCCCGACATCTGAAACGGTGATCGGTGCGGCGATGGCGCGCTGGGTCCAGTCGTGGCGCGACCTGCCGGTGCTGATCAACCAATGGGCCAATGTCGTGCGCTGGGAAATGCGCACCCGCATGTTCCTGCGCACCGCGGAGTTCCTGTGGCAGGAGGGGCATACCGCCCACGCCACGGTCGACGAGGCGCGCGAAGAGACGATGAAGATGCTGGAGGTCTATCGCGAATTCGCCGAGACCTGCCTCGCCATGCCCGTCGTCGCCGGCGAGAAGCCGGAGAATGAGCGCTTCCCCGGCGCGGTCGCGACCTACAGTATCGAAGCGATGATGCAGGATGGCAAGGCGCTGCAGGCCGGCACCAGCCACTTCCTCGGCACCACCTTTTCCAGCGCGCAGGGCATCAAGTATCAGAATGCCGAGGGCGTGCAGGAGCTGGCGCAGACGACCAGCTGGGGCGTGTCGACGCGCATGATCGGCGGCGTGATCATGGTGCATGGCGACGATGACGGCCTGCGCGTGCCGCCGCGCATCGCGCCGTGGCAGATCGTGATCGTGCCGATGCTGCGCGACACCGACGAGGACGCCGCGCTGATCGATTATTGCAAGGGGCTGCAGGCCGAGCTGGCGAAGCTGTCGGCGCTGGGCGAGCCGGTGCGCGCGCTGCTCGACCTCAAGGCGGTCAAGGCGGCGACCAAGCGCTGGGGCTGGGTCAAGAAGGGCGCGCCCGTGGTGATCGAGGTCGGCGGGCGCGACATGGCGGGGGGCAACGTCTCCGTGATCCGCCGCGACCGGCTGTATCGCGAGGACGGCAAGCTCGACAGCGCGGTGGTGGCGAAGGATGATTTCGTCGCGGGCGCGGCGGCGCTGCTGGAGGAAATCCAGGCCGGGCTGCACGCCGATGCGCGCGCGCGGCTGGATGCCAACATCGTGCGCGGGGTCGAGAGCTTCGACGCGCTCAAGGCGCATTTCGAGGGTTCGGGCAAATATCCGGGCTGGGTCGAGGTGCAGTGGAGCAAGCCCGAGGGCGCGGAGCTGGACGCGGTGGTCGAGCGGATCAAGGCGCTCAAGCTGACCTTCCGCAACGTGCCGCTCGATGCGGCGCCGGCGGATGGTGCGTGCGTGTTCACGGGCAAGCCGGCGGTCGAGCGCATCCTGGTCGCGCGGGCGTACTGACGCAGAAATGACTGCCCCCGCCGGAGCGGGGGCAGTTGAAGCTTATTCGGCGCCGGTGCCCGGCTCGGTCGTCTTCGGCATCTTGCCGTCCTCGATCCGACCCTCGTTGCGCAGATCGCGCCCTTCCTGAGCGGCCTGCTTGCCCTCGGGCGAGTCGCGATGCTCGTTCAGCTCTTCCTTTACGAAGCCTGCGGCTTCCTTCAGCTTTCCTTCGACGCTCATGCTCGTCTCCTTGAGTTCGGGTAACCCAGGTTAAGCGCTTGAGCGGGCGAAAAGGTCCGTCGTCAGGGCAGGCGACGATCGCGGGTCACAGGCCGTGCGGAGAAGTGAAGTTCGGGGCCAAGTCTGGACAGTGCGTGCTCCGCCAGCGCGCGGGCGGTGGTGATCTTGCCGCCGAACATCGACAGGATCGGCGCGGCGCGTGTGTCGAGGTCGAGATGATAGTCGCGCGTGACGGTCCGCGCCTCGTCCGCGCCATTGTCGTACAGCGCGCGGATGCCGGACCAGGTGCCGGTCACGTCGGCGACCGTGATCTGCTGGCGGAAATAGCGGTTCGCGGCGGCGCAGAGATAGGCGATCTCGTCGGCGTCGATGCCCGCGTCGCCGGGGTGCTGGACGGGGACATCGGTGGTGCCGATCATCGTCTC
>NZ_LSJM01000068.1 GCF_001557215.1 Sphingomonas sp. CCH9-E2
CCGGCGTGCCCGCCGCGCCGCGCGCCGAACCCAGCCGCGTCTCGATCTCCTGGCCTTCATAACCTGCGGCAAGCTTGACGCTGCCGCCCGGCAGATCGACGATCGACCCGTTGAGCCGCGCTTCATAGCCGTTGAAGTCGTTCAGCGTCGGCGACAGCGTCAGGAAGTTGCTGATCGCCAGCAAGGTTGCGGCGGAGGTGCGGCCCAGACCGTAGGGGTCGAACGCGGTCGCCGGGTTGCTGCTCGCCAGCGCCGCGTTGAGCGCGGTCGCATTCAGCCCGCGCACCTGGTCCGATTGGTCGTTGCCGCGGCCATAGGTGAACAGCCCCTCCAGCTCCCAGTCGCCGGGCAGCTTGAACCGCACACCCGGCGTTACCTGCCAATTCTCGGCAAAGCCGCGCGAGACGTCGCGGGGCAGGTCGTTGCGGAAATTATAGTCGATCGTGTAGCTCGTGCCGGTAAAGCCGGTCGGACGGACGAACCAGGCATTGGTCTGCGGCACGGTCAGCGTCGAGCTGAAATAGGCCGGTAGCCGCTCATATTCGCGCTTGCTGTAAAAGCCGTCGGCGAACACCGTAAACCAGTCGGTGACCTCGAACGTCGCGGTACCGTTGACCGAGTTATAGGTCTGCTTCGGAAACAGATCCTGCCCGACCAGATCGTCGCAGCTGTTGACCGTGCCGGCAACCAGGCTGCCGACATTGGCCGGGGTCAGCTGGCCCGGCATGGCATAGGATACGCCGCCAGCGCGCAACGTGCCGGGTGCGCAACGCGTGACGCGATAGTCGTTGCCGCCAAACGCGCGCTGATCGGAGCGAAAGAAGGCGCGGTCGTCGCCGCTCAGATTCGACCGGCGCGAATGCTCATAGGCCAGCATCACCTGGCCCCGGTCCCACACTTTCCCGACCGCGACACCGACCTGATATTCGTCGAAATCCGCGCCCCAGCCGCCGCGCGCGGTCGCCTCGATGCCGTCGAGCGAGCGGCGCGGGATCAGGTTGACGACGCCGGCAATCGCGTCGGAGCCATAGATCGCCGATGCGCCGTCCGCGACGACCTCGACCCGCTCGAGGCCGAGCGTCGGGATGACCGAGGGTTCGAATGCGCGGCTGTTGTTCACCGCGCGGTGCCCGTCGACCAGGATCAGCGTCGCATAGGGTCCGATGCCGCGCAGGTTGATCGTGTTGCCGTAGGTGATGTTGCCGCTGCCGCCGCTCTGCGCGCGCGAATTCTCGCTGACGCCCAGGTCCAGCACCTGCGGGATCTGCTGGATCAGGCGATCGGTGCTGAGCGCGCCGGCCGCCTCGATATCGCCGCGATCGACAGAGATGACAGTCGAGCCGACCGGGGCTGCGCCGCGCAGGCGGCTGCCGGTGACGATGATTTCAGAGGATGCTTCGGGGTCCGGCTGCTGCGTATCGGGGCCGGAGCCGCCGTCTTGTGCCATCGCAGGCATCTGGGTCGCCAGCATGATCGCCAATACGCTTCCGGCACAGCGCAACCCACGTCCGAATCCAGCCATTGCATCCTCCCACCATGTCTTGGTCGTTATCGACTCGAATAGATATGATCATAAACAATCCGTATCGTCAACGTTATGCCGCTGGACGGATGCCCGCATTGACGAAGTGGCTGAAATCGTGCTCACGCTTGCGCCATGTCAGGGGAACAGGAACAGGTCGGCGCGCTCGGTCCGCTGGTCGGCTATCATTTGCGGCGTGCCTTCGGAGCCTTTGCGGCGGATTTCGCGGCGGCGATGGAAGGGACCGGGATGCGTCAGGTGCTGGTCGGCATCCTGGCGGTGGTCTCGGGCAATCCGGGGATCAATCAGGGCGCGGTCGGCCGCGTCCTGGGCATCAAGCGCGCCAACATGGTGTCGCTGATCAACGAACTGGTCGATCTGAAGCTGATCGCGCGCGTCGTCGATCCCAGCGACCGCCGCGCCTTTTCGCTGACCGTCACCGACGCCGGGCGTGCGATGCTGACCGATTGTCTCGCGCGGATCGAGGCGCATGAGCGCGAGATGCTGGCCGGCCTGAGCGAAGCGGAGCGCGCGACGTTGCTCGATTTGCTCGGTCGGATCGAACGGCGCGATCCGACGGCGGGTTAGTTCTGCAATTCTCCCCTCCCGCTTGCGGGAGGGGCCGGGGGAGGGGCTGTCAGATCAGGCGCCGTTCCTTGTGGACAGGCCCTCCCCTAACCCCTCCCGCGAGCGGAAGGGGACTTAATCCGCCAGAATCAGCGCGTCGAGTGCGACCACGCCCTCGCCCCTGGGATAGACGACCACCGGGTTGAGGTCGATCTCTCGGATCGAAGGCGTGCCCGCCAGCACGCGACCGAGGCCCGCGATCAGCGCCGCCACGGCATCGACATCCAGCGCGGGCGACCCGCGATAGCCGTCGAGCAGCGCACCTTGTTTGAGCGCGCGCAGCTCCGCGACGATCGCGCCATGGGTCAGATCGTGCGGCAACAACCGGACGTCGTGCAGCAGCTCTGCCGTCACGCCGCCGAACCCGGCGAGGATCACCGGCCCCCATTCGGGGTCGTTGCGCGCACCGATGATCAGCTCGACCCCGCGCTTGCCCATCGCCTCGATCTGCGCCCCGTCGAGCGCGATGGCGGCGTCATAGGCGGCGACATTGGCGAACAGCCGCTCCCATGCTGCATCGAGCGCGGCATCGTCGGCGATGTTCAGGATCACGCCGCCCGCATCGCTCTTGTGGCTGAGCTCGGCCGACTGCGCCTTGATTGCGACCGGGTAGCCGACGCGGGCGGCGATCGCTTTCGCTTCACCTGCGCTTGCCGCGAACCCGCCAGAGGGGAAGGGGATGCCGACCGGGGCGAGCAGCTGCTTGGCGCGATATTCGGGAATTACGCCAGACGGCAGTTCGAGCGTGACCGGTGCTGCCTCCGCAGTCGCGAAATCGCGCTCGGCCAGCTTGCCCAGATGCCGCAGCGCGCGAAATGCGCGGTCGGGCGAGGGGAAGTAGGGCACACCGATCGCGCGCAGTCCGGCGATATACTCGGTCGGCACCTCGGCCCCGTCATCGATTCCGGCGAAGATCACCGGCTTGTCCGGATTGAGCGCCGTCACCGCTTCGATGATCGCCGGGAATTTGCGTGCGCAGGTCGCCGGGTCGGTCTGAATGATCCCGAACACCAAAGCCGCGAAATTGTCGTCGGCCAAAAGCGGGATCAGCGTGCGGCGATACAGGTCGGGATCGACCAGCGCCTGCGCCGTGAGGTCCATCGGGTTGGATACGGGGATGAAGTCGGGGATCGCCGCGCGCATCGCCTCCGCCGTCGCGCCAGCCATCGCGGGCAGGTCGAGGCCGATACTCTCGGCCAGATCCAGCGTCAGCGCCTTGAACGCGCCGCTCTCGGTCAGCACTGCGGTGCCGCCGCGCCGCACCGGCTTGGCCCGCACCGCGAGTTCGGTAACATCTCCCAGCGCCTCGAGGCTGTCGACCAGCACAACGCCAGCGCGCTCGACCTTGGCCTTCATCAGCTGCCAGTCGCCGGCCATCGCGCCGGTATGGGTCGCGGCACTTTCCCGCGCGGCGCTCGACGTGCCGGGATGGAGCAGCACGATATGCTTGCCCGCCGCGCGTGCCTTTTCGGCGAGCGCAAGAAACCGCGCGGGCTTGCGGAACTGCTCGACGATCATCGCGATCGCCGGGGTTGCCGGATCATCGATCAGGTACTCGACATAATCCTCGACGCCCGAGGCCGCCTCGTTGCCGGTCGAGACGGACACGGTGATGCCCAGCCCCTTGCTCATCAGCGTCGCGCCCAGCACGACCGCCATCGCGCCCGACTGGCTGACGATGCCGACTGCCGGCTTGCCGGTGAGGTCCAGCACCGGCGTCTCGACAAAGGTCAGCGGCACGCCAGCCGCGTAGTTGACCATGCCAAGGCAGTTCGGCCCCTCGACCACCATGCCGTGCTCGTGCGCGATCCGCGCCACCTCGGCCTGCGCGGCCAGCCCTTCCTCGCCGCCTTCGGCAAAGCCCGCCGAAAAGATGATCGCTGCGCCCACGCCGCGCGCTGCCAGCGCCTGTACCGCGCCCAGCACTGCCGGGCCAGGGATCGCGAGCACGGCCGCATCGACGCCCTCGGGTAATTCATCGATCGACTTGAGGCACGGCCGCCCCTCGATTTCGTCGCGCTTGGGATTGATCAGGTGGATGTCGCCCGCAAAGCCATGCCGCTCAAGGTTCTTGAGCACCGAGTTGCCCAGCGCGCCGGGCGTGGGGGATGCACCCACGATCACGACCGAGCGGGGGGAGAGCAGGCGGGAGAGGTCGGGCATCATATCCTCGATGGTGGAATCGGTGATCACCCTCACCCTTCCGGCGCTTCGCGCCTCCCTCCCTCTCCCAATGGGAGAGGG
>NZ_LSJM01000069.1 GCF_001557215.1 Sphingomonas sp. CCH9-E2
CCCGACCCCTCCCGCAAGCGGGAGGGGAGATTTCATCTCCATCGCCCGCGCATACAGCACCTTGCGGTCCAGCCCGAGCCGCTTGGCGACCTCGCCCGCCGCCTTCGACACCGGCAGCCGCGTCAGCGCCTCGGCGAGCGCCGCATCGGCATCCTCGGCGCTCGCCGGCGCCGCCTCGCCCGGCGGGGCGACCACCACGACGATCTCGCCCTTCGGCCCGCCCTCGGCATAGCGTGCCGACAGTTCGGTCAGCGATCCCGTCACGCATTCCTCGAACTTCTTGGTAATCTCGCGCGCCACCGCCGCCTCACGGTCGCCCAGCCCCTCGGCCAGCGCCGCCAGCGCCGCCGACAGCCGCGGCCCGCTTTCATAGAAGACCAGCGTCGCGCGCACCCCGGCGATCTCGGCAATCGCCTCCGCCCGCGCCTGCCGCTTGCTCGGCAGGAACCCCATGAACAGGAAGCGGTCGGTCGGCAGCCCGGCCAGCGTCAGCGCCGCGATCCCCGCGCACGGCCCCGGAATCGTCGTCACCGGATGCCCCGCCGCGCGCGCGTCGCGCACCAGCTTGTATCCGGGATCGGAAATCAGCGGCGTCCCCGCGTCCGACACCAACGCCACCGCCTCACGCCCCATCCGCGCGACAAGCCCCGGCCGCACGGCTTCGGCATTATGGTCGTGATAGGGCGTCATCGGACGCTTGGCGCCAAGGTGGCGGAACAGCCCCGCTGTCACACGCGAGTCCTCAACCGCAACCACATCGGCGTTCAGGAGTATTTCAGACGCACGCGGGGAAAGATCGCCGAGATTGCCGATCGGCGTCGCGACGATGTAGAGGCCGGGCTCGAGAACAGAAGTCATTGCGGAACGTCATGGCAGAGGCAGCAGCGAAACGCCAACCGGGCATGTCGCGGATCATTCGGGGAATCGTCATCGGCGCCGCGCTGGCGCTGTCCGCCTGCGTCCGCCCCTCGGCCCCGCCGCCGGAGCCGGTGCGCCCGGGCCCGACCCAGCCGGTCCGCCCGACCACCCCGCCGCCGGTTCGCCCCGGCCTGCCCGAGGCCGATACCGAACGGCACCGCGTCGCGTTGCTCGTGCCGCTGTCGGGCACCAACGCCGGGATCGGCCGCAGCCTCGCCAACGCGACACAGCTCGCGATCCTCGATCTCAAGGCGGACAATGTCCGCATCACTACCTATGACACCGCGCTCGGCGCCACCGCTGCGGCGACCCGCGCCCTCGCGGACGGCAACAAGCTGATCCTCGGCCCGCTGCTCGCCGAAGACGCCCGCGCCATCGCCCCGCTCGCGCGCCGCGCCGGAGTGCCGGTACTCAGCTTCTCGAACGACACCGGCGTCGCCGGCAACGGCACCTATGTGATGGGCTATACCCCGGCCCAGTCGATCGAGCGCGTGGTCGATTATGCGCGGCGCAGCGGCGTCACCGAATTCGCCGGTCTGATGCCGACCGGCCTCTATGGCGACCGCGCCAGCACCGCGTTCCTGCGCGCGGTCGAGGGTGCGGGGGGCAAGGTCACCGCGCTCGAAACCTATAATCGCGGCGCGCCCGCAATGAACGCCGCGATCGCCCGCCTCGCGCGCTCGCCGTTCCAGGCGGTGCTGATCGCCGACAGCGCCAGCGGCGCAGTCACCGCCGTCCCCGGCATCCGCCGCGCCAACGCCAATGCGAAGGTGCTCGGCACCGAATTGTGGAACAGCGATTCGGCGGTGGGCGGCATGACCGCGCTCAACGGCAGCTGGTTCGCCAGCGTGTCGGACACGCTCTACCGCACCTATGCCAACAAGTATCGCGCCCGCTTCGGCGCAGCGCCCTATCGCCTGTCGACGCTCGGCTATGATTCGGTGCTGCTGACCGTGCGCATCGCGCGCGACTGGCGTCCGGGCGACGCCTTCCCGACCGCTCGCCTCAGCGACGAGGGCGGCTTCGGCGGCATCGACGGCGCGTTCCGCTTCGGCCGCGACGGCGTCGCCGAACGCGCGCTGGAGGTGCAGGAGATTCGCGGCGGCACCACCGTGACGGTGTCGCCTGCACCGCAGGGCTTCGGGCGGTAAAATCCTCCCCCAGCGTGCTGGGGGGAGGGGGACCGCCCGCGTAGCAGGTGGTGGAGGGGCGGCCGCGCAGACGACCGTAAACTGCTCGGCAAAATTCCGCCCTCTAGGGGGCGGCCCCTCCGTCAGCTTCGCTGCCACCTCCCCTGCTGCGCAGGGGAGGAATTACAGAACCACCTCCCGCAAGATCCCCTCCAGCACCGGCATCCCGGCGTCCGTCACCCGCAGCCGATCGCCCTCGCGCACGATCAACCCGTGCGCCGCCAGCCGCTCGACAGCGACAAGATCGACATAGCCAGCCCCGATCCGCTTGAGATCGACCCCCTCGGCCAGCCGCAAGCCCATCACCAGCGCCTCGGTCGCGCGCTCGCCGGGCGACAGCGCAACCTCCTCCTGCATCCCATGCCCGTTGCGCGTGACGGCGTTCAGCCAATTCTCCGGCTTCTTGTGCCGCGTCGTCGCATGGCCGGTGCGTCGCCCATGCGCCCCCGGCCCGACCCCGGCATAATCGGTATAGCGCCAGTAGCTGAGGTTATGCCGGCTCTCCGCGCCCGGCCGCGCATGGTTCGACACCTCGTACAGTGGCAGCCCCGCCGCGCCGGTCAACGCCTGCGTCACGTCCCACAGATCCGCCGCCGCGTCCGAATCCGGAATCACCAGATCCCCCTTCGCCGCCAGCGTCGCAAAGCGCGTCCCCGGCTCGATCGTCAGCTGGTACAGCGACAAATGCTCGGTCCCGAAGCTCAGCGCTTGGCGAAGCTCCGCCTCCCAGTCCGCCATCGACTGCCCCGGTCGCGCATAGATGAGGTCGAAACTCACCCGCCCGAAATGCCGCTGCGCCGTCGCCAGCGCCCCCAGCCCCTCGGTCACGCCATGCGCGCGCCCCAGAAACGCCAGAGCTTCATCGTCCAGCGCCTGCAGCCCCAGCGACACGCGGTTCACGCCCGCCGCCGCCAGATCCGCGAACCGCGCCGCCTCGACCGACGACGGATTGGCCTCCAGCGTCACTTCCAGATCGCCCTGTGGCGTCCATGCCGCCACCGCCGCGTCGATCACCGCCGCCACCGTCTCGGGCGGCATCAGCGACGGCGTGCCGCCCCCGAAGAAGATCGACCCCAGCCGCCGCCCGGGCAGCAGCGCCGCCTCATGCGCCAGGTCGGCGAGCAGCGCCTTGCGCCACGCATCCTGGTCCACCACCTCGCGGACATGGCTGTTGAAATCGCAATAGGGGCATTTGGAGACGCAGAACGGCCAGTGGACATAAAGCGCCAGCGGAGCCGCAGCGTTGGGTTCGGAACCATTCATGTTGCGCGCGCTATGCGCGGAAACGAGGTTTTCCGAAAGATGCTGCTCCTCCCCCTCCTGCTCCTCGCCGCCTGCTCGCCCCAGAGCGAAGCGCCCCAGCACGAAGAACCGAGGCAGTTCGTCGAGCGCCGCGAGTCGCTCACCCCCGCCCCACGCGGTGCCGAGCGCCTGCGCAGCGCGATGCTCGACGCGCACAACGCCGCCCGCGCCGCGGTCAAGGTTCCGCCGCTGAGCTGGGACGATGGCCTCGCCCGGGACGCCGCCGCCTATGCCCGCACCCTCGCCCGCAGCGGCCGGTTCGAGCATGCGCAGCAACCACGCGGTCCCGCGGCGCAGGGCGAGAATCTGTGGAAAGGCACGCGCAGCGCCTATCGCTACGAGGAAATGGCCGGCCATTGGGTCGCCGAACAGCGCGACTATGTGAACCGCCCGATCCCGAACATCAGCCGCACCGGCCGCTTCGTCGATGCGGGCCATTACGCCCAGATCGTCTGGTCGCGCACCACCCGCGTCGGCTGCGCTCTCGCGAGCAATGCGCGCGAGGATGTGCTGGTCTGCCGCTACGCCCCGGCGGGCAATGTGGTGGGACAGGTGGCGTTGCCATAACTTCGATCGTCACCCCGGCCCCCGTGCCGGGGTCCACCCATCGGCGATCGCATCGTGTAATGATCCGGCGGAGGGAAGCATGGCACGGTGGCCCCCGGAACAAGTCCGGGGTGACAATCCTAATCCGCCCGCCCCGACCGCGCCTTCATCCGCTCCACCCGCGCGAACGAAGCCTCCCCGCGCCCGAACAGCTGGAACTTCGGCGTCCGCCCCGCCGCCTCGTCGGCCTCCAGCCGCCGCTCCAGCTTGCGAACGCCGAAACTGCCTTTCATGCAGCACACGCACCCGCAGGGCGGCGATCCATTCGTCCCCGGCATGTACCGCCACCCGGTGACCTGCGGCAGCATCTTGAACCGCAAAATCTCCCCCCGCGCGATCGGGCGCGCGATGGTGACCTGAAACCCCTCGGGCGAGGACGGCAGCGCCCGCCTGCGCTGCACCGCCTTCGAAGCCTTGTCCGCCAACCGCGCCGCGACCGGATCGCGCTGCTCGGCCGCGAGCATCAACGCCACCGCCTCCGCTGCACGCATCGCCACCGGGGCGCCGTTGAAATGCGACACCTCGACCATCTCGTCATCGGGAATGCGGAAATAGACGCCCGCGATCGTCCCGCCGCCCAACCGCCGCAGCTCGCGCAGCCATTGATGCGCAATGTTGAACGCGCGGGTGACCGGCAGCGCATAGATGCGGTCGCGCCGCCACCCGTCCCGCTTCACGAACGCGATTCCCCCGCGCCGGATGCCGGGCAGGTTGCGATGGCTGGTGAGGTGGACGAATGTCGCCATGTCGACAGCCTATCGTGCCATCGCCACCCTCACCAGCACATGACCGATTTTATCAGGGACCGCAGCGTGTTGATGCGCGTTCTGCAGATATGGCCGACACCGCTACTCCCACCGCCCTGCTGATCGTTGCGCTTCAGGATTTGCACGATGCCGAACTGGCATGGATCGAGCGGTCGGCCGAGCTGCAGCGCAACGCGTCCTACCGGATCGCCAGCTATCTCGCCGAAGAGGCGCGCGCGGCGCAGGCGCAAGCCGGACGCCTGACGTCTGCTATTGCAGCGCTCGATGGCGAGGTCGAAGGCCCGCCCAATATCTGGCTGCGCGCGATCCTCGATGATGCCGCGCGCGACGCGGAGACCATCGCCCCCGGCCCGCTGCGCGACACCGCGCTGGTCGGCGCGTTCCGCAAGGGCAAGCAGGCCGAACGGGTCAGCTACGAAACCGCGATCGGTCTCGCCCGGCGCATGAACCATGACGATCTCGTCCGCACGCTCACGGTCTCGCGCGACGAGGAGGCGCGCACCGATGCGGCGCTGGTCCTGCTGCTCGAC
Source organism: Sphingomonas sp. CCH9-E2 (assembly GCF_001557215.1). Taxonomy (GTDB): domain Bacteria; phylum Pseudomonadota; class Alphaproteobacteria; order Sphingomonadales; family Sphingomonadaceae; genus Sphingomonas. The sequence goes on from NZ_LSJM01000069.1 coordinate 5,314, forward strand.
ACCGTCCTGCGCGATCTGCCTGTATAAAGTCGGTTTCAGCTTCGCTGAAACGGCACCGGCCCGCTCCCCCACTCGACCACCCAACGACAGTGTATTCTATGGGTGGCCGGGTGGGGGAGCGGGCCGGTGCC
>NZ_LSJM01000070.1 GCF_001557215.1 Sphingomonas sp. CCH9-E2
GTTCAGGGGAGGGCAGCCCGGACGCGATCAGCCGGGCCTACCAGCAGCAGGTTCATGGACGGATCGGAGCGCCGAACGCGGCCGTCGCGCGCCATGTGTCGCCGCTCTTTCGCACGCGACCGGACTTCTTTTACCGCAACTTCGTCGCCGCGAACCTGAGCCATGAGGCCTTTGCCGCGCGGATGGCCGGTTTGACGCGCGATCCGGCGGTGGGACGTCAGACGATGGGCTTGTTCGACTGAATTCGGGCGGAATGCTCGACGGCCGCCTGAAGCATCCGGCGTTTGCGCCATGCCTGGCGTAATTCCGGCGCGTCGCAGGGAAAGCCGTGGTCTGCAGCGAACTCCGCGACGCGCGACAGCTCGGTGGTGCCGGCGACATTGGCGAGTTCGCTGCGCAATCTGCTGTCGCGCTCGATCAATTCGAGAAAGCGCAGGGCATTGGCGAGCGACATCATCCGGCACTCCAGGCAAATCCACGGGCGCGGGCGTGGTAAAGCGCCGCGAGCACGGTGGCGGTGGTGAAGCTGCCATGGATGTCATAGGCATTGACGATCCGCGGTGCGGCGGGATCGGCACCGGGCACCGGAACGATCATCGCACAGCTTCCGGTCCAGCTGCCGTCGGGTCGCTGGGACCGCGCCAACCTATCGATGGCATCGGTCAACACACCGCTTTTCTCCGCCTCCGCATCGTCGAGCGCGGTACGGAGTAACCACGCACGATCGAACGCACCCTGACCGGTGTGCGTCAGTTCCGCGCAGGCCCAGCGCGCCGCAGCGTGCAGGGCAATGGCAGCCGACGGTGCCTGCGAACGGAGCGCCTCACACGCCAGTCCGGTCGAATAAGCGTCCGACCCGATCCAGAAGGCCGGCCAGCTCCCGTCCGCCGCTTGCGTCGCCCGCAGGTTCGCGACGGCCGCATCCAGTCCTGCAAGCGCTGCGGAAGCGGTCACCTCACCATGCCGACCGTGCCACTGATCATGCGCCGCGCTGTCCGGCAGTGGGCGTCCGATTTCGGCCAACAACGGCGCGGAGTACGTCACTGCCGCCCCATTGGCGTCAAGGTGCCGCGCCAAGAAGTCACGATTGGCCCGGACCCGGGGATCGTCGTCCAGCCCCAGGCGCTGCGCCAGGATCACGACCCAGGCGGTACTGTCGGCGTCGGGCGGTGCCTTGCGGTGATAGCCCCAGCCGGGCTCCGGCGCGCGACGGTTGCGCAGGATCGCCCAGGCGGAGGCGGCAGCGTCATGCGCCGCGGCGTCCTCAAGGGCGAGCAGATGGGCCCCGACATAGCCACTCACCCACTCGTCGCTGGCAAGATTGCCGAAGTCGAAATCGCGCCACAGCCCGTCCTGGGTCCGCTCGCGCAACAGGAACGCCAGCGCTCGGTCGATCACCTCACCCAGTGTCGTCGCAGCCAGACGCGCAGGTTTGTGCAACATGTCGCCAGCGCGAACCTCGCCACCGCGCGTCACGAGCGAAGGGCGGAAGCCGACATAGGCCTTGAGCGTCGGCGGCCGCCCCGGGACGAAGGTCGCCTTGATGTGGCTGGGGCCGCATTCGATCACGCTCGATACCGGCTCCGGATATGTGATCGCATCGATGATGCACGGGTCCGGCCAGTCCAGCGCGGTCTCAAGCGGGGAGAGGGTGCGCGCCCAATTCTGCAGCGCGGTCCATTGCTGCGTCGAGACTGCCCCCGGGCACACCGCGTCGGCGAGATCGCGCCAGCCCTCCTCGCGCGCAGGCCAGGTCGAGAAGAGATACTCGATGCCGAGCCGCGGCAACAACCGATCCGTCACGTCGAGACACACGGTCGCGCGATAGGCGTCGGCGATGATCCGGGTCGCCGCCTCGGGGCGTGCATCCAGTCCGATCTGTGCCAGGAACGGCGTCAATTCCGATGAGCGCATGCGTTTGATATTGAGACGCAGCGGGGTGTCGGCGCGCGAGAACATCGCACCAAGGTGCGAGACATGCGCGGCGTCGGGCAGCGCCATTGTGAGTGCTCGAACGACCGTGCTCTTCGCGGCGCGATCAGCGAGGGGCATCGCGTCCAGCAGGGCGTGCACGCGTTCGGGCGACGGCGGTGAGAGGCTGTCGAACTCCAGGAAGATCGACGGCGGCACATCGGCTGGCGCATCCGCGTCATATTCCAGCCATATGCTGGCGATGCCGACCCGGTCGCCGGTGATTAGCGCATGCAGCCATGGCCAGGGCTGACTTTCGGCGTCGGGCCGCGCCGCGATCATCTCGATCAGGCGACCGATTCCGGCTGTGTCGAGCACATGGCATTGCATCAGATCGACCGGAGCGGCCTCGTTGGTCAGCGAAAACTCGAACCCGCCGCACGCGACCGGCGGCATGCGCCGCGCAAGTTCGAGAGTGGTCGCAACCGCGCGTGGCACAAACGCCTCGTCCGTGAGCGGCTCCAGCAGCGCAATGACATCGGCAAAGCTCTGCGGCGCGGCGGACCCGGTCATTCGAAGCGGTCGTAGACAATGACGGCGGGGGCATCGCCGTCGATGTCGATCAGCTGCAGTCCCTTTGCCCGCGTCAGCAAAGCGCGAACCGACTCGCGCAAAAAGATGCGTGTCATCGGCACGCCGTCACAGGAAAAGGGGCCGACTCCGAACGTGAGTGCTGCGGTCCGCTTACGACTTGGGTCGAAGCTGTCGGGCTCCGCGAACTGATCAGCGTCGCGATTGGCTGCACTAAGGTCGATCGTGCTGAACTCCTTGCACCCAGGTGCCGATCCTTCCGCATGGTAACGGAAGATGGTCGGCAAGGGCGGGTAGAGCCGCATCAATTCCTCGAACGCGGCATCGGGGCTGTCGCCCCGAATGGCATTGGCGATTTCGGGTTCGTCGAGCGCAAAGCGAAGGATTGAGGCGAGGCTGCGATTCAACGAAGTTCCCGCGATCATGATCACCGCGCAGCTCATGATGATGAAGTCGCGCGACCGTTCATGCTCCTCTGCAAATGCGACCAGCGCGGCAAGCAGCCCGTCGGCCGTGTAGCTGCGCGTCGTCAGTGCCTGATCCACCGCGGTCACGACCGGGCGGTAGGACAGCCAGCCCTGCAGCATTTCCCGAACCGGAAGTCCGGTCACCAGCGCCTTGTAGCCCACTGCCAGCGCGTCCCCCAGTTGGGCAACGCGGAAATCCAGACCCAGCAGAGAATTGAACGCCGCGAGCGCCAATGGCGTCCCCAGCGCGCTTTCGACCGGTAGCGGTGTGCCCACCGGGTGGCGCTGCAACACGTCCTCGAATGTTCGGCGCACGGCGTGCAGATGGCGGGAGGCATAGTCTCCCATCTGATACCGTCGGACCATCGCCTGCAATTTGCGACGATCGGGGTCGAACGGATAGGCGCGGCGCATGCGCGCGACCATATGGCGATGGTAAAGCAGGATCGCGCCGATCTGCTGGCCGGACAGGTCGCCGCCGGCCAGCTCGGCCGGACTGATCGCCGGCAAGGCGAAGTCGCTGGACAGCAGGAGCGCGCGCGCGCATCGGCATAGCGCGCCACATCGTGATAGATGCAGCGCGGGGCTGCCGCCGGATCCATCATGGTCGTGCCCCGGCGATGTCGCGAATCAGATCGGCGGTTGCGGCGAGGTGCTCCAGTCCCCGGGGGCGGCGCAAGGCATAGACGGGAATGCGCCGCGCCATGTCCAAGGCTGCAGCAAGGCCGGCCTGGCGCGCGGGCAGCGACGGCGCAAACATCTCACCCGAAAGGTTCCGACTGAGCGCCAGTCCCGCCATGGGCTCGGCGAGGCGCTCTGCCGTGATCTGCCCGTCGTCCGAGCTGCCAAGCATGAAAATCGCGGTGAGCGGCAGCGCGCGGGGATTGGACCAGAAGGCGTGATTGCTGGTGTCGAGAAAATGCTTGGGCACGCGTGTGTTGGTGCGCCTGGGGCCGCTCGCCTTGCGAACCGCCGGATGTTTGGGATCGATGCGACAAAAGGTGGCGCCGTGATGAACCTGTTGGGTCGCCGGATCGATCGCCGCCAGATCGTCGGCGACGATGGCGTGCGACTGTTCGCGCAGATGGAGCGCCAGCGTGGTCTTGCCGGCACCGCTGGGACCGCAGATCGCGACCGCACTGTCGCCGATGCCGATCACGGCCGCATGCAGCGGAAAGAATTGCATGAGGGTGCGCAGCCGCAGCGGCATGAACGGGCTGACGAGGAATGAGGTCACCTGTATCGGATCGATGGGGCCGTCTTCGTGGATCGTGACAGACCCCGCCGCGAGACTATGGTCGATCCGAGCGCGCGCTGACCCGGCTTCATGGATGAAGACGCTGAATCCGTCGGCGCCCTGTCTTTGCAGCGACAGACGTCCCTCCTCGCCCGCAGTCGTTTGATAGACGACAGAAGCGACGCCCAGTTCCTCCGCTGACGCTGCGTAGCTGTCGTCGAGAGACAGAGTGAGACTTGGCGCGTCGGCATTAAGGCGATCGGCGGAAGCGAGTCCCCACAACACGCACGGGCAGATGATCCGATGCCCAAACAGCGCGTAAGCAGCGGTCACTCAGCACCCATTTAGGCAAACGAAATCACACTAACAGACATGAGCGACCGCAAGTCGGCCAGGCCCCCTTATATCGGGCGAACCACCCCTCAAGATGCGTACGCGGCAACCCCGGTGCCATCGTCGCTCGCGCCGGAACCCTGGTTGGCGACCAGATCAGCGACCGCGCCATATTCCTTGATCGAAGGCGCGGTGTAGACGGCGTTCACTTTAATGCTGCGCTGCTGATCTTTCATAATGCCCAACTCCCCCGAGCGTTGCCGTGATCTGTTACCGGTACCCTGGAAAGAAAGCAACAGATCGGCTAACTCAATCCGGACGACGAAACCTTAAGATTGGCCCACAACATGCGAACCGAACGAGCCCCGCTGTGGCGCCCGGCCAACCCTTCAATCAACCAGTGCGACGATTGCGGGAGTTCTGCACGCCCGGCTTCCTGAGTGGCCCTGCGCATCGGTGGCGGCACGCCCTTTGCCTGCGAAACGCCGTGAGGGCGCGCTCAGCTCAGCTTACGACCACCAGCTTCTTGCCGACCATGTGGTCGAGCAGGGTGTCCAGATCATTTCCCGCCAGCCGCGGATCGACGTCATAGGCCTGAGTGATTGCGTCGATCAGCTGCGCGCGCGTTTTACCTTCGCCCTGCAACCGACCCCAGATATGGGCCGCAACCGGATCGAGGCCAAAGGCCTTGTCACTGTCGGTATTGAGCAAAATCGTTTCACCCTCGACCTCGCTGAAGATGACGCTCTCAGATGCTCGGTAAACTGGGTCCGACATTTGACCTCAACCTTCTCCACCCATCGCCGCCCCATCGACAGCAGCGCCCGCATTTCCCACCGGAGCACGGACGGATGTATCCGCTTCATCGATGAAGACGGTGGACCCATCTCAGTAGAGGTCGGGCGACAAGCGGCAAGGGCTGACGATCCGGTGGCCGAAAAGCGTGTAACAGAATGTCAATCACCACCCTTTGCGAGCAGGCAAGGCCCGACCCGCGCTGTAAAGCGCAGACTGCCCCCGGGGGCCTCACATCCGCCCTATTCTCTGCGCAAAGCGTGCTTCAGGACGCGTAAGTTGCCCCGCCGCCATCGTCGAAGCTTCCCGACCCGCTGAAGGAGACCAAATCGACGACTGCGCCATAGTCCTTGACCGACGGCGTCGTGTAAGCTGCCTTGGGCTCACTGAGCTGCGATACATGTTCCATTGAACCACACCCCCCTGATCGTCTCGATCGTCGAATAAATTATGGTCGCCGGATTGGCAAGTCAGTGGGGCGCTCACCCTGCAATGGACGCGACCAGCTTTCGACCGGTCAGACTGTCGAGCAGGGTGTCGAGATCGCGCGCCGCACGTTCAGCATCTACGTCGTAGGCTTGTGTGATTGCGTCGATCAGCTGCGCGCGCGTTTTGCCTGCGCCCTGCAACAGACTCCAGATATAGGCCGCAACCGGGTCAAGCCCAAAGGCCTTGTCGCTGTCGGTATCGAGCAAAATCGTTTCGCCTTCGACCTCGCTGAAAATAACGCTCTCAGACGCCCGATAAACCGGGTCCGACATATGACCTCCATCGCCACTGTAGACTGCAATTCGATCCATTAGCGCCCCGGATTGTCGAGCACAAAGCGCCCGATCGACAGGAGCATGGGAATTTCCCGCCGAAGTGCAAATTGCGGATCGGACAGGACAATCGGGCTGCGCGCGGGCCATGTTGCGAGATAGCGACGGAAGCGCGCGAAATCGAACATCTCCGATAACAGCGGATCGCGGGAATAACGCTCGACCTCGTCGCGGATGCGCGGCAGGTCGCGGGTCAGCCGCAAATGCCAGTCCGCCGATTGTCGCCCGACTTCCAGGCGCTTGTTCAGCACCGTATCGGGCAATGCTTCGCGCATCGCACGACGTGCCAGCCAGCGCGTTTCGCGCCCGCGGCGAAACTGGTCGTCGGGCACCCCCAAGCACCATTCCAGCAAGGCGCGATCAGCCAGCGGATCGCGCAGGTCCAGCTCGTGCAACGCCGACCACCCGTAATTCGGCCCACCGGACGACGGGAAAATCTGGTATTTGAGCGTGATGAGCCACTGGTCGCGCACACGCCCGGTCATCAAGTCCATATCGGGAGCGAGTGCCTCAATCGCACGTCCCACGACGTTGCGCTCGGCAACAAAGCGCCGTTCGACTCCTCCCGCCTCCATCGGCATCATGCCCCTTCCGCGATGTCGGAACAGGCTGGCGCGGAGCCAGGAGGGGAGCGCAGCGCGCAATTCGCGCCGGACAATCCCCGCAGCCCTTCGCGCCGCCGCAGCTGGTCGACCTCCTGCGTCTTCCCACAGCTGGCGCGCACCGGCTGGAACTGACCAAGCGCGAAGCAGCTGTGCGGCGGCGTCTGCCCCGGCATAGCTAAAGCCGGCATTGCCCATGCCGCCGTCGAGGATTGTGCGCGCGCCCTGCGACCGCGCGCGACCGAACAGCATATCGGCCCAGATCATGTTCATGATGTTGCGCTGCGGCGCCTCCATCGCCGCGTGCACCCGGTCGATCACATCGAAAATGCCACGTCCGGCAGCATCGATCAGCTCCAGGTTGAGCGTCGGGCAATGCTCAGCGACGGCGGCGGCATAATGGCGTTCGTCGGCGAAGACATGCGCCTCGTGCAGACCATCCCAGTCCGGATCCGGGACGGACGTGTAGACCGGAAGACGCTGCTGTGATCCGGGCAGGTGCGCGCTGGCGAGCACCGCGACGCTCGTTGAATCAAGGCCGCCGCTCATCGAAACCGCAATGTCGCCGTCCGACCGCGTGACACTGGCGACCGCGCGCGCCAGCTTTTCCTTGAGCGCCTGGACATAGTCGTCGTCGGATGCGTACCGGACCGGGCGTATCCTGCTGCGCAGATCGTAATAGATCATGGACCGCGAAGCGTCAGCGCCGAAGGTGACGATCTCACCCGGTCCGACGCTGTGGACCCCGGTGAAACAGCTTTGCCGCCAGTGCAGATTGATCCCACAGGCGCGGTCGGTGATTGCATCGGTGTCGATCGTCCGCGCGATGCCCGGGACGGCATGAATGCCGCGCGGCATGGAACTTGCCACGACGCGCATCGCATTCGCGGAAAAGTGCAAGGGGCGGCGACCGAACGGGTCGCGGAACAGGGTCAGCTGGCGCCGGTCGCGATCCCAGATGATGCAGGCGAAATCGCCATACCAGCGCTCCAGCCCGTCCGCACCCCACCGGCTCCATGCGTGCATCGCCAGCACCGCGTCAGGCAGTCGAACCGCTTCGCGACCGCCGATGTTGAGCGACTGGCACAGATCGTCGCGATGATCGAGCCGACCGTCGAACAGGAGTGCCCATCGCCCACAATCGCTGCGGACCGGCTGAACCAGTGCGCGGTCTTGCGGCGTGACGATGCGCTGGGTGCAGACAAGGCCCAGCGGGCCGTCTGCGGTGACATGACGCGCGTCTGGGCCGTCATGCCGGAGTGCCTCCGCCATTCGTTCCAATGCGGTGGAATCGATCGTCTCGCCGCTGCGATTCCAGATTAGACCGAGGCCACTCACGCGGCAGTCCTGGGACGATTCTCAGTGCAACCGGATATAGCCCTCGCCTTCACGAGACTGCGGCGCACCAGCGCCCTCGACAAGGTCGCACCAGGCGTGGCCCTCCAGCATGTCCTTCGCATTCTTGCGCCACCCCATATAGACGGTCACCGGATAGCCGTTCGCGCGCAGGATATGCGCCAGCACCAGCGACCTGCGAAGACATTTGCGATCGTTTCCTATGGTGAACCGAGCGGCAAAGCGCACGATCTGGTCCGCCCGAACGGGATCGATCGCCTGCGTCCGGGGCCGATCCGCAACGGTGCTTTCGAACAGCCGTCGCGACCTTCGATAGCCCAACAGACGCAGCATGATCTCAGCCATGGGTAAGGCGACCACGGCAAATCCCAACGCGCGCCGTTCGCATGCGGGCCAGGCCATAAACCGGCTTAACCGATACCGTCCTATCCGTGGAAACATGCCTATCGGAGCCTTGGCGCAGATTCTACGTCGGTGGTAACGAACTGGTCGGCCTCCCGCCAGCCACAATGCGAATAGACGGCTGGTGTCGGAATTTCACCAGCCGGACGCATCCTCAATCGTCGAGCCACTCCGCACGCATCGAGCCCCGATGCCCCTCCGGCGCGAGCGTCGCGCGCAGCGCTTCCAGCAGCGGCGGCAGCGCCTGGGTGAAGGCATAGGGCGGATTGACGATGAACAGGCCCGCGCCGTTGTAGATGCCGGGCTGATCGGCGTCATACAGCCAATGCTCTACACCCAAGAATTTGGGGATGCCCAGCCGGCGCAGCTTGTTCTTCCACTGCTGGTGCGTCACGCGGTCTTTCAGCGGATACCAGATCACGGTCACGCCATGGGCCCATTTGCGGTGCGCCGCGGCGAGGGTGGCCGTGATCCGATCGCGCTCGTCGGTCTGTTCGTATGGCGGATCGACCACCACCACGCCGCGCGGCGTGCGGGTCGGTAACATCGCCAGCCACAGCTCATAGGCATCGCGTTCATGTACCGCTGCAGACGTGCCGCGCATCGCGCCACGCAGCGTGTAGGCGTCCTCGGGGTGTTTTTCGTTGAGGATCAGCACGTCCTGCTGACGCAACAGTTGCGCCAGGACCTGCGGCGATCCAGGATAGAGCTGCGGCTCCGCCCCGACATTCACGGCGCGCACCGCCGCGCGATAATCGTCCAGCAAGGGGTTGGTGTCGGCAAAGACCCGGACGACGCCCTGCGTCGCCTCGCCCGTGCGCTGCGCCTGCTCGCCGGCCAGGTCATAGATCCCGCAACCGGCATGAGTGTCGATCAGCGTCAGTGCGCCCGGCTTTTGCTGCAACGCGCGGATCAGCGCGATCAACAGGCTGTGCTTCACGACATCGGCGCTGTTACCGGCGTGGAAGGAGTGGCGATAATTCATTGAAGTCCGAAATCCTGCCGCTTGTCCTGAGTGCGCCACGCGCCGAGCCGAGCCTCAAATCAGCTTTCGTAGCTCGCGGCAACCGGCAGCCGCTGCCGCATGGGCCGGCAAAGCGCGCGACTAGGCCGCGTCACATCGCTCATGCTAGGGGCGCGGATATGTCCAGGTCTCACAACACTGCAGGGGCTGTCCAGGTTGACGGCACCCTCTACGATTGGCAGCTGCAGCGCGAACCGCATCTTTCGGATGATGCCGGTTGGCGCGGCATGACCATCTCCCTGCTCCAGCGCGATGCCCGACGCGAAGCGCAGGTCGAGTTTCCCCCACCCAAGCGGCTTTTGAAAGGGCTGCCGCGCGGTCGGCTTCAGCTCGACGACGCGACGATCGCACGCTGCGTCCGCGCCGCGCTGGCGGCGGGATGGGAGCCGGAGACGCGCGGCAAGCCGATGCAGTTCATGGTGGACTCAGACGGGAATTGACGGAGCCTTGGCGCTGCTCCGTACGGGGCGAGAACCTTTCCGATGGCGGAGAGGGTGGGATTCGAACCCACGGTGGGCTTGCACCCACGGCGGTTTTCAAGACCGCTGCCTTAAACCACTCGGCCACCTCTCCGCGCGGCTTGCGCCTTAGGGCGTTCAGCGTGTTTTCCGCAAGAGGGCGTGTTTTCGCCGCCATAGGGGGTTCATGCCCGCCGCGCGCTGTGGCAGAGAATGGCCATGCGTAGCTTCAAGACTTCGATGCGGCGGTTCGCCCTGATTGGAACGGCGGCCTTGGCGCTCGGCGTCGGCGGCGCGCCTGCCGTTGCGCAGGACGAGGCCGGGTTCCAAGCCTATATCAACGGCCCGCTGCGCGAACAGGCGCTGCGCGAAGGGGTCAGCGCCCGCACGCTCGACGCGGTGCTGCCAGGGCTCACCTACAATCCGCGCGTGATCGAGCTCGACCGCGATCAGCCGGGCAGCTCGACCGCGGCGATCCCGGCGTTCGCCCCCTATCAGGCGCGCCATGTCGACGCGGCGCGGATCAACCGCGGACGTGAGACCTATCGCCGGCTGCGATCGAAGCTGGAGCGGGTCGAGCGGGAGACCGGCGTCCCCGAATCGATCATGGTCGCGATCTTCGGGCACGAAACCAATTACGGCGCCTATACCGGCGGGTTCGACCTGCCGCGCAGCCTGGCCACGCTCGCCTATGAGGGTCGCCGCCGCAGCCTGTTCGCGGGTGAGTTTATCGCGACGATGAAGATGGTCGATCGCGGCGTTCCCCGCGAACAGCTCAAGGGCAGCTGGGCGGGCGCATTCGGCTATCCGCAGTTCCTTCCCTCGGTCTATCTGCGCCTCGCCCGCGATGGCGACGGCGATGGTGTCGCGAACATCTGGTCGAACGAGGCGGATACGCTGGCATCGATCGCGAACTACTTCGTCGCGGCGGGCTGGCGCCCGGGTCAGCCCTGGGGAGTCGCCGTCACCGTCCCCGCGAGCCTGGATCGCGCCGCGCTCGCCAACCGCACGGTTCCGACGCGCTGCACCCGCGTGTTCGAGCGCCATTCGCAATGGCGCAGCATGGCGGAATGGCGCGCACTGGGCATCGTTCCGCAGTCGGGCAGCTGGCCCGCCGGCCATATTCAGGCGACGCTGCTGGAGCCGGACGGGCCGGGCAAGACCGCCTATCTGCTCACCGGCAATTACCGGGTGATCCTCGATTATAATTGCTCGAATTTCTATGCGCTTTCGGTGGGGCTGCTGGCCGATGAAGTCGAACATTAGTGTCGTCGCCATGGCCGCGCTGCTCGGCGCGTGCGGCTTTGGCGGGGGTGACGATCTGGAAGAACTGCCACCGGCACCCGCCGCGCCGCAGGCCAAGGCTCCGGCTGCGCCCGGTGCGGGCTATGGCGCGCCCGAAGGCAGCCCCGCGACTGGCGAAGGCCCGCAGGGCAGCTCGCGCCTGCGCCCGGGCGAGGAGCGCTATGACCGTGTCGGCTATGCCGGCTATGCCGGAGCGGGGGAGGGCGTTTTCGCGCTCAGCGGCGTGCTGCCACAGGGAAGCCATGCCGAAGTGACCGCGCTCGACAGCGGCAAGACGATCCTCGTCCTGATCCGAGGGCAGGGCAATGGATTGATCGAGCTGTCGGGCGGTGCCGCGCGGCAACTGGGCGTCAGCGGCAATCCACCCGTCCGCGTGCGCCGCGTCAGCGTGACCGGGCAGGATGCAACGATGCTCGCCGCCGGCCAGGCCGCGCCGATGCGCGCCGACGCGCCCCCGGCACTGCTCGCCGGGCTGCGCCGTCGCCTCGGCGAGACGCCGCGCGAGACAGCGGCCGAGCGACCGACCCGGCCCGCCACCCGACCGACACCGCGCCCCACGCAAGCGGCCACGCGCGGCCTGTTCGTGCAGGTCGCGGCGCTGTCCAACGCCGCCCGCGCCCGCGCGCTCGCCGACGAGCTGGACGGCAGTGTCCGCCCGGGCGGCGGCGTCTACCGCGTCCAGCTCGGACCCTATCCCAATAGCAGCGCCGCCGAACGCGCGCGTGCGGATGTCGCGCGGCGTGGCTATGGCGATGCGCGCATCGTTTCGATTCCCTGAACCCTCAAGCCCCGGACCCCATGATCCCCATGAAGAAGCTGATCCTCGCCGCCACTGCCGTCTCGCTCACGCTCGCGCCCGCCACGGCGCAGACGCCCCCGTTCGAGACGGCGGCCCCGGTTGCCTATCTTGAGGATCTGTCGTCGGGCGCGGTACTCTACGCCAAGGACGCCGACCGCCCGATGCCGCCCGCGTCGATGGCGAAGATGATGACCGCCTATGTCGCGTTCGACCTGATCAAGCAGGGCAAGCTCAAGCTGTCCGACATGGCCGACGTCCGACCCGAAACCTGGCGGAAATGGCATGGTCCGTCAGCGGGTTCGACCATGTTCCTGTCACCGGGTTCGAAGGTCAGTGTCGAGAATCTGCTCAACGGCATCATGGTCGTGTCGGGCAACGACGCGTGCGTCGTGCTGGCCGAGCATATCGCAGGGACCGAAGCCGCGTTCGTGAACCTCATGAACCAGAAGGCCAAGGAAATCGGCCTCAAGGCGAGCCGTTTCGGCACCTCCAATGGCTGGCCGGACGAAGGGCGCACCGTCGTCACCGCGCGCGACCTTGCGACGCTCGCCAAAGCGACGATCACCAACCATCCGGACCTCTACAAGCGCTTCTATTCCAAGGAGAGCTTCACCTACGGCACCACCATGGGCGGCGCGCCGATCACGCAGGCGAACCGCGATCCGCTGCTGGGTCGCGTGCAGGGGGCGGACGGCCTCAAGACCGGACACACCGAAGAGGCCGGCTATGGCTTCACCGGGTCGGCGGAGCAGAACGGTCGCCGCCTGGTGATGGTCGTCGCGGGCCTCAACAGCTTCAATTCGCGGATCGAGGAATCGGTCAAGTTCATGGACTGGGGCTTCCGCGCCTGGTCGTCGCGCAAGCTGGTGAGCAAGGGCCGCACGGTCGAACAGGCCGATGTCCAGCTGGGCGATGCGTCGCAGGTCGGGCTCGTCGCCCCGCGCGATCTCGCCATCGCCATCCCCTCCGGCGCGAACCCCAATCTGCGCGCGACCGTGGTCTATCAGGGCCCGATCAAGGCGCCGATCAAGGCGGGCCAGCATATCGCCGACCTCGTCGTCACCTCGCCCGGCCTCCCCGAACAGCGCCTGCCGCTGGTCGCCGCCGCCGATGTCGGTGAGGCCGGCTTCTTCGGTCGCATCTGGGCCGGCCTGCTGTCGCTGTTCGGCGCGTGAGGGGCGTCTTCCTCAGCCTCGAAGGCGGGGAGGGCGCGGGCAAGTCGACCCAGGCCAAGCGGCTCGCCGCCGCGCTCGAGGCGCGCGGCATCCATGTCGTGCTCACCCGCGAACCCGGCGGGACCGAGGGGGCAGAGGCGATCCGCGGCCTGTTGATGCAGGGCGCGGTCACCCGCTGGAGTGCGCACACCGAAACTTTGCTCTTCGCTGCCGCGCGCGCCGATCATGTCGAGAAGCTGATCCGGCCTGCGGTTGAGGCCGGAAGCTGGGTCGTGTGCGACCGCTTCGTCGACTCGACCCGCGCCTATCAGGGTGCGCAGGATATCGATGACGCCGCGATCCTGGCGTTGCACGGCTTCGGGTCGAAGGGGCTGCTGCCCGACCGCACGCTCGTGCTCGACCTGCCCGATGGCGCGGGACATGCCCGGTCGCTGGAGCGCGACGGCGGGGCCGCCGACCGCTTTGGCGCGCGCGGGCCGGACTTCCATGCGGCCGTCGCCGCGCAGTTCCGTGGCATCGCAGCGGCCGAGCCCGATCGCGTCCGGCTGGTCGATGCCTCGGGCAGCATGGATGACGTCACGACGTCACTGATGGACGCGCTGGCCGACCTGCTGCCATGACGTCAACCGCCCCCAATGCCGCGGCAAAGGCCGCGTTCCGTGCCGCCATGTCGAGCGGACAGCTGCATCACGCCTGGCTGATCGCGGGTGCTGAGGGGCTGGGCAAGGCGACCTTCGCCCGAGCTGCCGCCGCGCGGCTGCTGGCGGAAGGGGCGGGCCAGGTCGCGCCATCCGACGGCTTCGACCTGCCCGAGGACAACCTGACCCGCAAGCTGATCGAGTCCGGTGCTCACCCGGATTACCGCGAGCTTGTGCGCCTGCCAAAGGACCCCGACAAGCCGGGCGAGAATATCGCGCGGTCGATCAACATCGCCCAGATCCGCGCACTCAACCCGATGTTCGCGACCAAGCCGAGCATGTCGAGCCGCCGCGTCATCGTCATCGATGCGATCGACGATGTCGAGCGCCCGGGTGCCGCCAACGCGCTGCTCAAGAACCTGGAAGAGCCGCCGGCGGGGACGATTTTCCTGCTGGTCAGCCATTCGCCGGGGCGCCTGCTCCCGACGATCCGCTCGCGTTGTCGCGTACTGCGCTTCGACCCGCTGCCCGATAGCGAGGTCGCGGCGGCAGTGCGTGCGGCGATGCCGGAGGCAAGCGCGGCGGAAGTCGAGGCGCTGGTCCGCGCGGGGCAGGGGTCGCCGGGTCGCGCGCTCAGCTTCGCCGGTCTCGACCTTGCCTCGATCGACAGCGAAATGGCCGCGATCGCCGCGCGCGGCGACCCCGACAACGCGATCCGCGCGCGCCTCGCCCGCACGCTGGGCACGAAAGCCGCGCAACCGCGCTACGAGGCCTTCCTCGCCCGCGTCCCCGCCTTCGCCCTCGCCGAGGCACGCGGACGGCACGGGGCGGCGCTGGCCGAGGCGATTGCGGTCTATGAGGCCGCGTCGCAGCTCGGCCCGGTCGCGCTCGCCCAATCGCTCGATGCGCAGGCGACGGTGTTCGAAATGGGCGGGATTATCGCGCGGCTGGCGAAGCGTTAATCTCGCTCTCCCAGCGGGAGAGGGAAGGGGCCCGCCGCCGAAGGCGGTGGGAAGGGTGAGGGTGATACTTCCGCACCGCCCCGCATTGTTCTAGAGCGCCCCCATGTCCGAACCTTATTACATCACCACCGCGATCCACTACCCCAATGGCAAGCCGCATATCGGCCACGCCTATGAAATGATTGCCGCCGACGCGATTGCGCGGTTTCAGCGTCAGGCCGGGCGCGACGTGCGCTTTCAGACCGGCACCGACGAGCACGGCCTCAAGATCGCGCAGACCGCGCGCGCCCGCGACCTGACCCCGCGCCAGCTTGCTGATGAAATGTCAGCTTATTTCAGTGATATGGCGCGCGATCTGAATATTTCATATGATCGCTTCATTCGCACCGTCGATCCCGATCATTATGCCGCCAGCCAGGCGATCTGGGCCGCGATGGAGGCCAAGGGCGATCTGTATCTCGACCGCTATGAAGGTTGGTATTCGGTCCGCGACGAAGCCTTTTACGAGGAAAAGGAGCTGACCGAGGGGGAAGGCGGCGTCAAGCTGTCGCCGCAGGGCACCCCGGTCGAATGGACCGCCGAGGAAACCTGGTTCTTCCGCCTGTCGAAATATCAGCAGCCCTTGCTCGATCTCTACGCCGCAAACCCCGACTTCATCCGCCCTGAGCGCTCGCGCAACGAGGTGGTGAAGTTCGTCGAGGGCGGCCTTGTCGACCTGTCTGTCTCGCGCACCAGCTTCGACTGGGGCGTGCCGGTGCCGAATGCGCCGGGGCACGTCATGTATGTCTGGGTCGACGCGCTGACCAACTATCTCACCGGCACCGGCTATCCCGATGTGGACAGCGATCTCGCGCGCTACTGGCCCGCGAATCTGCACCTGATCGGCAAGGACATCACCCGCTTCCACGCGGTCTACTGGCCCGCCTTCCTGATGTCGGCCGATCTGCCGCTGCCCGCGCAGGTGTTCGCGCACGGATTCATCCTCTATCGCGGTGAGAAGATTTCCAAATCGGGGCTCGCGCTTATGGAGAAGCCGCCGGTGGTCGATCCACTGAAGCTTGCCGGACTCTACGGCGTCGATGCGCTACGCTACTTCCTGCTGCGCGAAGTGGCGTTCGGCAATGACGGCAGCTTCAGCGACGAAGCGATCGTGACCCGCGCCAATGCCGATCTCGCCAACAGCTTCGGCAATCTGGCGCAGCGGACGCTGTCGTTTATCGCCAAGAACCTCGAAGGCGCACTGCCTGTGGCCGGACGCAGCGACCCGGCCGACGCCGAATTGCTCGCGACGATCGAAGAAGCGGGCCGCGAATTCCGCACCGCGTTCGACAGTCTCGCGCTCAATCAGGGGCTTGAGGCGTGGATGCGCGCCGTGTTCGCCTGCAACCAGTATATCGACGTTCAGGCGCCGTGGGCGTTGCGCAAGACCGACCCGGAGCGGATGCACGCCGTGCTTGGCACGCTGGTCCGCGCGATCCGCGATCTCGCGATCCTGGTCCTGCCGGTGATCCCCGAAAGCGCCGGCAAGATCCTTGACCAGTTGGGTCAGGACGGTCGCGACCATGCGGCGCTCGACAACAAGGGCTGGTATGAAGACGCCGTGGCGTCAGGTTTCCGCCTCGACCCGCCGACCGGCGTGTTCCCGCGCCTCGTCCTTGCGGAGGAGCCAGCGGTATGAGGCTCGCCGACAGCCATTGCCACCTCAACTACAAGGGCCTTGGCGAGCAGCAGCCCGAGGTGCTCGCCCGCGCCCGTGAAAGCGGCGTGGTCGCAATGCTCAACATCGCGACGCGCGAACGCGAATGGGATGAGGTGCTGGCCACCGCCGAGCGCGAGGCGGACGTCTGGGCCACGGTCGGCATCCACCCGCACGACGCGGACGAGCACCCGCATATCGACACCGCCAAGCTGGTCGCCCGCGCCGCGCACCCGCGCGTCGTCGGCATCGGCGAAACCGGCCTCGACTATTATTACGACCATAGCGACCGCGCCCAGCAGCAGAAGAGCTTCCGCGCCCACATCGCCGCCAGCCGCGAGACCGGCCTGCCGTTGATCGTCCACACCCGCGATGCGGAAGACGACACCGCCAACATCCTCGCCGAAGAAATGGGGAAGGGGGCCTATCCCGGCGTCATCCACTGCTTCACAGCGAGTGGAGAATTTGCCGACAAGGCACTGGAACTGGGCTTTTATATCTCCATATCGGGGATCGTGACGTTCAAGAACGCCCGCGACCTTCAGGAAACCGCCGCGCGCCTGCCGCTCGACCGGCTGCTGATCGAAACCGACGCCCCTTTCCTCGCCCCCGTGCCCCATCGCGGCAAGACCGGCGAACCGGCCTTCGTCGCCGACACCTGCCGTTTCCTCGCACAGCTTCGGGGGATGGACGCGGAGGAGCTGGCCGAGGCGACCCGCGAGAACTTCCATCGGCTGTTCGCAAAGACACTGACGACCCCGTGAAGGTCCGCATCCTCGGCTCAGGCACGTCTTCAGGCGTCCCCCGCATCGGCAACGACTGGGGCAGCTGCGATCCGACCGACCCGCGCAATCGCCGCACCCGCGCCTCGATCCTGGTGGTGGCCGGCGCGACCCGCATCCTTGTCGATACCAGCCCCGACCTGCGCGAGCAGCTGAACGCCGCCAATGTCGCGGATGTCGACGCGGTGATCTGGACCCACGATCATGCCGATCACTGCCACGGCATCGACGATCTGCGCCAGTTGATGCATCTGCGCGGCGCGCCAGTGCGCGGGCTCGCCGACTGGAAGACGCAGGAACGGCTGCGCGACCGCTTCCGCTATGTGTTCGAAGGGGGAGGGCCCTACCGCCCGACGGCGACGATCGAGACGCTGCGCGACGGCATGATGATCGGCGATATCCTCGTGCGCACCGTCGATCAGCCGCATGGCGGGATCACCAGCGCCGGCCTCCGCTTCGAACACGCCGGCAAGTCAGTCGGCTATGCAACTGATTTCAATATATTTACGGATGAGATGGCGACGCTCTACAGCGACCTCGACCTGTGGGTCGCCGATGCGTTGCGCCGTGAACCGCATCCGACCCATCCGCATCTCGCGCAAACGCTGGCCTGGGCGCAGCAATGTCGTGCGCGCCGCACGGTTGTGGTGCACATGGATCATTCGATGGACTATATGACCCTAAAGGCCGAGCTGCCCGCGGGGGTCGAGCCGGGCCATGACGGCATGGAGTTGCACGTTTGACCGAAATGCAGATCATCCAGCTGGTCTCGCTCGTCGGGTTCCTGGCACTGGTGCTCGGCTCGCTCAGCGTGCGGAACATGCAGTTCGGCTTCATCGTCAAGACGGTGATCGGCTGGGCGGCGATCGCCGGCGTGATCACCCTCGTCGTCATCAACAAGGATTGGATTGGCTCCCAATTCTCCGGCGCCGCTGTGCAGCTTGGCCTGTCCGATCCCGAGCAAGCGAGCGAGGGCGAAATTGTTCGCATTCGAAAGTCGCCGGACGGCCATTTCTGGGCGCGCGTCCGCATCAATGGGGTCGAGCGACGGATGCTGGTCGACAGCGGCGCCAGCGTAACGCTGCTGAAGGCAGACACCGCACGCGCCACTCAGGTCGCGTTCGACGGTGGCCCGCCAATCCGGATTCAGACTCCACGGGGACTGATCGACGCAACCCAGGCACAGGCAACCGAGTTGGCAATTGGGCCGATCGCCACGTCGCGGCTCGACGTACTGGTGGCTCCGAACGAGGAAGCGTTCGACGTGCTGGGCATGAACTTCCTGTCGCGCCTCAAATCGTGGCGGGTGGAGGGGAACGTGCTGATCCTCGAACCGCATAGCGATGCTAATTTAACATAATGTATATTATCGGACTTAAGCCATGAGCGAGCAGGCGGTCTCCCCCGCATCGGATCACCGCGAAGTCACGCCCCCCGGTATCGAACGGCTGATGGCGATCATGGCGCGGTTGCGCGATCCGGTGACCGGCTGCGAATGGGATACCGTCCAGACTTTCGCCACCATCGCGCCCTATACGATCGAGGAAGCCTATGAGGTCGCCGACGCCATCGCGCGCAACGACCTCACCGATCTCAAGGACGAGCTTGGCGACCTGCTGCTCCAGGTGATCTTCCACAGCCGCATGGCCCAGGAACTCGGCGCATTCGACCTGTCCGACGTCGTCGCGGGCATCTGTGACAAGATGGAGCGCCGCCATCCGCACATTTTCCGGGGCGCGGAAACCGGCGGCCATCACCTGTGGGAACAAATCAAGGCCGAAGAGCGGGGGAGCAAGGGGACGAGCGGCACGCTCGACGGCGTCGCGATCGGCCTCCCCGCCCTCACCCGGGCCGAAAAGCTGCAAAAGCGCGCCGCGCGCACCGGGTTCGACTGGACCGACCCGGCCGATGCCCGCGCCAAGATCGACGAGGAGCTCGCCGAGGTCGAGAGCGCGACCAGCGACGATCATCGCGCCGAGGAAATCGGCGACCTGCTCTTCGCCACGGTCAACTGGTCGCGCAAGCTCGGCATCGACCCGGAAGCAGCGCTGCGCGCCGCGAATGCCAAGTTTGAACGCCGCTTCCGCGCGATGGAGGCACAGGCGGGCGACGCGTTTGTCGGTTTGTCGCTGGATGAAAAAGAAGACCTTTGGGTCGCGATCAAATCGGCCGAATGAGGTTCAGGCCGACGCGCCTTGCGGCTCGACCGCCATCAATGTCGTGCCGTCATATTTCTCGGACTCGGGCAGATACAGCCGGCTGATCGCGAAGTCGCGCTCGGTCAGCGCCAGGCTCTTGAGCCCGTCGACCTTGAAGGTCCCGAACTTTTCTTCGCGCGGGATCACGAAGTTACGCGAAACCACCTGCGCGTCGACATAGAGCGACCCGCCGCGCGTGTAGAGAATGTGCGGCGCCAGCACCATGCGCGTGCGATTGTAGATCGCGTTCATGCATTTCTGCCTGACGATCCCCTCCAGCACGATCGGTGTCGGGTTGGGCGTGGCCTCCGCCCCCTTCTCGGTATCCATCGCAACAATATGGCGACTGTGCTGCATCGCAGCAAGTCACGACGCGCGGCCTAAGTGAAATTACGGACGCATCGTGCTAATCCCGCCGCCACGGCAGGTCGATCAGCCACGGTTTGGGCCGCCCGGTCGGCTTGGCCGTCCCATCGAGCCGTTCGGCGCGCAGAATCTTCACCCGCTGCAGGATCATCTGCCCGCGCATCTCCTCGCGCCCGCCACCGGTCGGCATCGCCAGGATCTTGTGCACGACATCCATCCCGCCGACCACCCGCCCGAACGCGGCATAGCCGAGCTTGCCCGGCCGCGCGTCGAGCGCCGGGTTGTCGCCGATCATGATCGAGAAATTGCCATGCGCCGAATCCGGGTTCACCGATCGCGCCATGGAGATCGTCCCGCTCAGATGCCTGATCCCCGTCTTGCTGGTCGGCTCGATCGGCAC
>NZ_LSJM01000071.1 GCF_001557215.1 Sphingomonas sp. CCH9-E2
GAATATGCGTCTAGCGCTGCTGACCATCGCGTTGCTGTCGGGGTGCAATCGGCCATCGGACAGCTCGAACACCGCGACGCAGTTGGAAGGGGAGAACCGATCGCAGGAAACGACCGAACCTTTTGCCGCGACCAATGCCCTTGCAGGCGGCTTCGACGCCCGCGCCGATATCGACAGCTACAACCGCACGGTCGAGCTTGCGAAGGATGCGCTCGCGCTTGGCAATCTCTCCGGTGCCTCGGGCGTCAGGAAGGAAACGCCCGGAATGTCCGAGGGCGAGCGGGAGTTCACCGCACGCGCGCTCGCCAGCACCCTCCCGCCAGTCGGCAGCGGTGATGGACCCGAACGCGTGGTGCAGCACGAGGTCAATCTCGATCCGCCCCGGGATGCCAAATGGATCGCGCGGTCGCGGGTCGTCTATGCGGGTGCGAGGCCGATCGACGTCTATCTGTTCGATGACCCGGTTGTTCCCGCCAACGCCGCGCCCGAAGATGCGGCGTCGATGCTGGCGTGGAAATCCGACCGGCTCATCGACATGCCGATCGGAGAACTGGCGCGCACGAGCAGCACGGGCAAAGGCCCCGCGGCGTGGTGCATCGCGTTTCCGATAAAGGTGTCACGCGAGGGCATCTGCACCATGACCGCCAACAGCACGAAGCGGTTGCTGCTGACCACCTACATTCGCCGCGACGACAGCGAGCCTGTCGCCAACCGCGAGGCTCTCGGGCGGCTTTTTGACGCGCTAAGAGCAATGTATGCGAAGCGGTGAGCGGCAATCATGTGATTGCCCACATCGCCAAAAGGTCGATGCCCGGTGGGCTATGACCGATCGCCAGGACAGGAAGGCGACAAATACCTATGTTTATTTGGGCCTTGCTTCTCGCGTGGATCGGATCCGTTGTGATCGTCATCCGCTCCCTTCCGAAGGCACTGGAGGTAAGGCGTCGCCTGAATGCCCTATTGTTCATGATCATACCGTGGGGTCTTGCGATTTTCTTGGGTCCTTTTGTGATAGACCATCATGCGGTCGGCACGCGCATCCGGGAACAGATGATGATCGGCCAGTACGCGGCCATGGTCCTTCTTTGCGTCATTGCTGCTCTCGGCATCGTTCGGGCGCGTGGCGCAAGACGATGCGCATCGGCTATCAGCGTCGCTAACTTGATCCCGGTCTTTCTGCTGGTCTGCGTCAGCGTCATGATCCTTGACCCCGGCTCCTGAGCAACGCGCAACGGGCCTTCTGAACCGAGCGCCGCCAACCGTCGCAGCCGCGCCGATTCGCCCGCGCAGGCCGACCCGAAGGGCATTCCGCTCTGCGCGAAGCCGGTTGGCATCCCATCTCGCAGTATCCTCTCCTAGAAGAAGCGGCCACTCGCAGACCCTGGATCTCAACCGGCTTCGAGCCGCCATTGCGCCTCGGTGGGGGGGGCGGCCTCATGCCGTTCTTCGGCTACCCCTTCGCACCACGGCTGCAGGATCTGAAGGAACGACGTATGCATCTGCTGCCGGCGCAGGATGCCGGGACCCTGCTCGGCGGACTGGCCGGCGATCCGGTCGCGGTCGGCCATGTCGCGGACCATTGGGACGAACTGCTCCGGCTCGTCACTTCGGTTCGCAGCGGCGACCTCGCATTTCAACCCATGTCCCCCTTCCTGCTGATGCTGCTCGAACGGCCGTGACATCCTGACGGAAACCACATGTTTTCGGACACCCTTGGGTGATCCCTCGGCTTTGGTCGGCAATCCTGCGCCTGAATAGTCGACAAACCCTGTCGCTTTGATGTAGTGTACGACAAAGTGGTTTTGAGGGTTTGTCGTACATGCTGGTCGGATATATGCGGGTGTCATCGGCCGATGATCGCCAAACTGTCGATCTTCAGCGCGACGCTCTGGTCGCGGCGGGTGTCGATCCGCGTAATTTGCATACTGATAAGGCATCGGGAGCACGCGACGATCGACCGGGCCTGAAGGACTGCCTCGATTATCTGAGTGCGGGCGATACGCTGATCGTGTGGAAACTCGATCGGCTTGGGCGATCGTTGCCGCATTTGCTGGCGATCGTCACTGACCTGAAGGCGCGTGGCATCGCGTTCCGTTCGCTGACTGAGCAGATGGATACGAACACGCCGCACGGCGAACTGCTATTTTCGCTGTTCGGCGCGCTGGCGCAATATGAGCGCGCGCTGACGCGCGAGCGGGTGATGGCGGGACTGGCGGCTGCAAAGCGTCGAGGGCGCCAGGGTGGACGGCCTCCCATGATCGACACTGAGACCCTTGAACGGATTACTGCCGCGCTTGATGGCGGAGCAAGCAAGGCATCCGTCTGTCGCACCTTCAAGGTGCCGCGTTCGACCTTGATTGGCACTCTTGCCCGGATCGGTTGGGCGCCGCCCGCCAAAGCCTAACCCAATGCCTCGTCGCGCCGTGCTGTCGGACGAGCAACGCATGGCGTTGCTCGCACTTCCCGATGATGAAACCACGCTCGTTCAGCACTGGACGTTGAGTGAGGATGACCTGGCTATCATCGTGCGCCGCAGGCGACCGCATAATCGTCTGGGTTTCGCGATCCAGCTATGCGCGCTGCGCTATCCCGGCCGTTTGCTGCGCCCGGGCGAATTGATCCCCGATACGCCGCTCGCGTTCGTCGCCGAGCAATTGCAGATCGCGCCCGAGGTGCTGGCCGATTATGCGACGCGCGGCCCGACCCGGTACGAACAGCTCGATGCGCTGCGCGAGGGCTTTGGGTTCACACAGTTCAGCCGGCCATTGCGAGCGGCGTTGCAGGAATGGCTGCTGCCGATTGCGCTGACGACGACCAGCGGGGCTGGGCTGGCACGGTCGCTACTAGGCGAGTGCCGACGACGGCGCATCATCGTACCTGGCATCAGTTCGGTCGAACGGATGGTTGCGCAGGCGCTGCTCGACGCCGAGCGCCATGTCGCCGAGCATCTGACCCGAGGGCTGGAGACTGGGCAACGCCGTCTGCTTGATGCCCTTCTTCTGCCTCACGCCGGCACGAACCTCAGCGGCCTCGGATGGGTGCGGCAGCCGCCCGGCAAGCCCGGTCGCAAGACGTTCGCCGTCATCATCCGGCGGCTAGCTCTGCTGCGCGATATTGGGATCGATCCCGATATCGCGGCAGGCATACATCCTGAACGCCTGCGACGCCTCTGTCAGGAAGGGGCTCGGCTGACGGCGCAACATGTCCGAACGCTGCAAGCAACGCGGCGCCGTGCGACGCTGGCGGCAACCGTACTCGAAACCATCGTCACGCTCACCGACGATGCGGTGCTGATGTTCGACCGCCTGCTGGGTCAGATGTTTCGGCGCGAGCAGAACAGCGCAGACACAGCGCTCAAGCGCGACCGGCGCAACATCAACGGTAAGATCCGGCTACTTGCCCGGCTCGGCGATGCCCTGCTCACTGCCAAGGTGTCGGGCGGCGACATCGGCGCCGCGGTCGAGGCCGTAGTTGGATGGGATGATCTTGGCCGTGAAGTCGATGAAGCCCGCAAGCTGATCCGCCCCGATGCCGTCGATCCCGTTACCGTCGCCGCAACCAACTACCCCGTTCTCCGACAGGTCGGTCCCTTGTTCATCGCCTCGTTCACGTTCGGAGCGGTCCCGGCCTGCCATACGCTCGCGCGAGCAGTCGCTATCATGCGCGACCTTCATCTAGGTCGCCTGAAAAAACTGCCGCCGGATACACCAGTTGCCTTCATTCGGCAGGCCTGGCGTCGCGCGATCGGCCCCGGCATTCCCGATCGCAGAGTTTATGAATTTTGCGTCCTAGTCGAGCTTCGTGACAGGCTTCGTGCCGGCGACATGTGGGTCGAGGGAAGCAGACGCTATCGTGCCGTCGAGCAACAGCTTATTCCAAGTCCGGTATTTGCCACCATGCGCGCAGCCGGCCCTTTGCCGATCCCGGCACCCGATACGGCCAGTGCCTGGCTGGACGAACGGCGTACCCGTCTCGCCCGGAGATTGGCAGAGGTCGAGCGGAAGGCGGAGACGGACGCGCTGGAAGACGTACAACTCAGCCTTGGCAAGCTGCGGATTTCGCCGTTGAAGGCGGTCACGCCGGATGAAGCGGATAGCGCCCTTGCGCCGCTCTACGCCCATCTGCCCGCGATCCGCATCACCGATCTCCTTGCTGAAGTCGATCGATGGACCGGTTTCAGCCAGTGCTTCACGCATCTGCAAAGCGGTCGGGTTGCCGATGAACCCCGCGCTATCCTGACGGCGGTGCTCGCCGATGCGACCAATCTTGGCCATAAGCGCATGGCAGAAGCCTGCGATCTCGTGACCCAACGCCAACTCAGTTGGCTCGCCTCATGGCATTTACGCGAGGAAACCTACGGTAGGGCTCTCGCCCGGTTGGTCAATGCCCAGCACACCGCGCCGCTCGCCGCCCTGTTTGGGTCCGGGACCTCGTCCAGTTCGGACGGTCAGAACTTCCTGCTTGATCGCCGTGCTCAGGCGACCGGCGCAGTCAATCCGCACAAGGGGGCGGAGCCTGCTGTCTCCTTCTACAGCCATGTCTCGGATCGCTACGCGCCGTTTCATTCCACCGTCATCTCCGCATCCGCAAGCGAGGCGGCGCAGGTGCTGGACGGGCTGCTCCATCATGGTGCCGATCTGCACATTGAGGAGCATCACGTCGATGGTGGGGGCGTTTCCGACCATGTGTTTGCGCTATGCCATCTACTTGGATTCCGGTTCGCGCCGCGCATCCCTAACATCGCCGCGCGCCGGCTTCACCTGTTCAACGGAATCGAACCTGGCCCAGATATCGCGCCGCTGGTCGCGGGCAGGATCGACGAGGCCCTGATCGCCGCACACTGGGACGACGTGCTGCGCTTGGGCACCTCGATCCGCACCGGCGTCGTGAGTGCATCGATCATGCTGGAACGGCTCGGCTCCTATCCACGGGCCAATGGCCTGGCCTTGGCACTGCGCGAGATCGGCCGCGTCGAGCGCACCCTGTTTACACTCGACTGGATCGAGCAGCCCGAACAGCGGCGCCGCGCAACCCGCGAACTCAACAAGGGTGAGGCCGAAAATGCTCTGAAACGCGCCATCTTCTTCCACCGGATCGGCCGCATCCGTGATCACGCCCTGCAAGCCCAGACCCATCGGGCGAGCGCGCTAAACCTCGTCGCCGGTGCTATCGTCCTGTGGAACACGACCTACCTGCAAGCCGCCCGCATGCATCTTGCCAGTCTCGGCCGGTCGGTCCCGCCGGACCTGTTGCAACACCTTTCGCCGCTCGGATGGCAGCACATCAACCTCACCGGCGATTATCTTTGGACCGACCCCGATGCGCCATCGTCCGCCCTCAGGCCGCTTCGCCAGATGCACGCCGTCGAAGGTCCGGCGAAACCTTAGCGTATATCTGGGTCCGTTCTATGTACCGACCCCAGATTTGAGGTTGTGATTTAAGGAGGATCTGGGCTGTCAATCGGCGTCCAAAAAGGGCTCTGACGCGAATTTGGTGACCGAGTTCATGTTGCGGCGGCGATGAGCCTTGCCTCAAGGAGATCGAGTTTGGCGCGGCCGTACATTTGCCGTTTGACGAGCTTCAGCTTGGTGATTTGGCCTTCAGTCTGCCCGTTTGACCAGCTCGATGCGATCGCGGCGCGAACGGCATTGATGTCCCTGGCCATGCCGCGGGCGAAGGAGTTCACCAAACTCTGATGGGCTTTCTCAAGCCAGGCATCGAGAGAGGATACCGCCTTCTTTCGTAGCATGACGTGGAAGGCGTCAGTGATGTCGCGCGCTTCGACAAGCTGCGGCACGGATTGCTCGATCGCCGCGACGGTGATGGTTTCAGCTCTGGACAGAGCTTCGCGCTCCGCTGTCATCAGTCGCGCGATGGTTCGAGCCGAAGGAACCCGGTGCAGACCCTCCGCCCTTTCCGCCCGCCGCTTCCGCGTTGCCCATTCGGTCACGACCCGAAGTGAGCCGCCAAATCCTTGCTGCCGCATCTGTCGCCAGAGCTCGGCGCCGTTGCGCCGGCCCTCGGCCCATTCACCATCCAGCCAGGGTAGCCAGGCTTCAAGCGAATTTTCCCGTGTCCGAAAGATGTCGGTCCGCTGGCCCCGCAGCACAGCCCGTACATAGCCGCGACTGTGCCCCGTCCGGCGAACGATCTCCTTGATGGCGAGCCCAGATCCAGCCTGCTTAAGAATGACCTCATTGGCCTCTTGCCGGCGAAGATAGCTGTAGGTGCTTGCAATCGTAGCGGCGTTTGCTTGCAAACAGAGCCTTTTTTTGCTCGGATTATCTGACAACCGGCTCGGCGATCTGCTCGCGCTATCTGCCAATGTGCTCGACATCATCCTGCGCTGCTCGCAATCATAAAGGTCTGCTCACATCCCCTGCCAGCGAAACAGGGCGTCAGCGCGGCACCCGGATGGAACCTTCCGCGATCCCCTCGGCGACATTGGAGAGCATGACGGCGTAGCGATGCAAACCGGGGAAGCGACCAGCGTTCTTGTCGATTTCACCGCCGTATCCGGCGTCGAGCAACGCCTTGAAGTCGGGCATCACGTCGAACATGCCGCCGAGCAGATCGATATCGGAGGCCCCGGTAAGCAGCAGGGCGTTCGCATGGGCGTCGAGACGCTTCATCGTTTCCAGCATTTCGGTCCTGGTCATCGCATCCTGTCCGCTTGCGGGGTTCCATCGCCTAGCACGACGCGCCGGCCCTGTTCGCGAAAACCTTCCTTTCTGACGACCTCGCGGGCGGGCCATGACGACAACGCATTTCTGCGGCCCGCCGCTTGTCAGAACTGTTCTGGAAACCTGCTTCGCAAAAGCGCTTGCCGGCTACGGGTTTGGAGAGCCCATTGGCACGGAGCGTGAGCACAACGCCCCGTTTGCAAGCAGCGCCGGAT
>NZ_LSJM01000072.1 GCF_001557215.1 Sphingomonas sp. CCH9-E2
CCTATAGCCCTCTCCCCTTCAGGGGAGAGGGTTGGGAGAGGGGAATGAATGGGAGGCGGCCCCAAAAAAAACAGGCCCCTCTCCCCGACCCTCTCCCCCGAAAGGGAGAGGGAGTCTTATCAGTCCGCCCGGCGGACGTAGGTCTGCTCGTACACATCGACCACGATGCGCGTGCCGCTGGCGATGTGCGGTGGGACCATGATGCGCACGCCATTGTCGAGGATCGCGGGCTTGTAGGACGACGATGCCGTCTGGCCCTTCACCACAGCGTCGGCCTCGACGATCGTCGCTTCGATCGTGTCGGGCAGTTGGACGCTGATCGCCTCGTCCTCATACAGCTCCATGACGACGTCCATGCCGTCCTGCAGGAAGGCCGCCGCGTCGCCGAGAAGGTCGCGGGGCAGCGTGGTCTGGTCGTAGGTTTCCTTGTCCATGAACACGAGCGAGTCGCCTTCCGGGTAGAGGAACTGGAAATCCTTGGTGTCGAGGCGGATGCGTTCGACCGTCTCGGCCGAGCGGAAACGGACGTTGTTCTTGCGGCCGTCGCGGAGATTCTTCATCTCCACCTGCATATAGGCGCCGCCCTTGCCCGGCTGGGTGTGCTGGATCTTCACCGCGCGCCAGATGCCGCCTTCATATTCGATGATGTTGCCGGGACGGATGTCCACGCCGCTGATCTTCATGGGGATCGCCTACAGTGCTGAGAAAGACAGGCGGCGGCCCTTAGCGATCTACGCGCGATCCGGCAAGCAGCGGATAGGGGTCGATCGGCGTCCCTTGATGCCACCGCTCGCCCGCAGCCATGCGGTTGACGCCGAAATGCAGATGAAAGTTGCCCGCGCCCGAATTGCCGGTGTCGCCGACATAGCCGAGCACATCCCCGGCCCGCAGCACCCTGCCCTCTGCGATCCCCGGCGCATAACCCGCGAGATGGGCGTAATAATAGATCCACGCGCCATCGGTGGAGCGCTGGTAGAGCGTGATACCCCCGCCGCCGTTCGAGTAGAACAGCTTCTCCACCCGCCCGTCCGCAGCCGCGATTACCGGGCTGTTGGCGGGGGCGATGATATCGAGTCCCTCATGCGCCCGCGTACCACCGCCGCGCGCTTCACCCCAGTTGCTGCGCAGCGTTTCAACGCGCACGCCCCGCACCGGTACGATCAGCGCTCCGCGATGCGGGGCCTGCGCCGTTCGTGAAGCAACCGGCGTCAGCTGCGCGC
Organism: Sphingomonas sp. CCH9-E2; assembly: GCF_001557215.1. Classification (GTDB taxonomy): domain Bacteria; phylum Pseudomonadota; class Alphaproteobacteria; order Sphingomonadales; family Sphingomonadaceae; genus Sphingomonas. The sequence continues at coordinate 1,221 of NZ_LSJM01000072.1, forward strand.
TGGCGGTGCTCGGCTCGACCACGCGGATCGTCGCCGCGAGGAAGGCGATCAGCGCGACCGCGCAACCGCCGAGCACCCACAGAACGATCCGCAGCCGGCTCATTCCTGGAAGATCACCGGCGTGCCCGGTGACACCATCAGCGCCAGCCGCGCCGCGTCCCAGTTTGTCAGACGGATACAGCCATGGCTCTCGCTCCGCCCGATCAGATGCGGTTCGGGCGTGCCATGGATGCCGTAATGCTCCTTGCTCAGGTCGATCCACACCACGCCGACCGGGCTGTTCGGACCGGGCGGCAGCAGCGCGTCGGGCTTCTTGTCGCTGACGTCCCAGAACAGCTTGGGATTATAGTGGAAGTCGGGGTTGGTCGCGACGCCATTGATCTTCCAGCTGCCGATCGGCAGCGGATCGCGCTTGCTCCCCGTCGTCACGTTGAACTGCGCCGCGAGCATGCCCTTGGCATCGAACACGCGCAGCACCTTGTCCGATTTGTCGACCACGATGCGCGCTGCCTTGGGCTGCACTGCGTTGACGTTGAGATCGGTCAGCGTGCGCCGCCACTCCGGCTTGATGTCGGCGGGATAGTCGCGCGACGCGGGGATCGCATTCGGCACCTCCACCGGCACGCCGACTGCCAGCCGCGTGTCGGCGCTGTTGAGTTCGATCAGCACCTGTGGTGTCGTGTGGAACATCTCCGCCAGCTTCTCGAGCGCGCTGCGATAGCCCATCGTCTTCAGCTTCGCCTGCGCCTGCGGGTCGCGTGGCCACGGGCGGATGAAGGGACCTGCCAGCATCTCCGGCGTCAGGCGCACGATCCGCGTCGGGCGGATCGCGCGGTGTGCGTGGAGCGCCTGCAGCGTGCGCGCATCGGTCTTGCCGGTCACCGGGATCTGGCGCGTGATCTGAAACGCCTTCAGCGCCGCGGTCAACCCCTGCCCCTCGCGCCCGTCGAGCGGACCGGGCGGAAAGCCGAGCTGGTCCAGGATCGCCTGAACATGCAGGATGTCGCGGCTCAGCGCTGGCCTGGCCAGTGCCGCCGGCTGGCTCGCCGCGTTCTGCGCCTGCACCGCCACCGCGCCACCCGACGCGATTGCCATCGCCGCGATCAATCCTGCCACACCCTTACGCACACGCATTCTCCGTCTCGTTACAGCGGGATAACGAGGCAACACCGGCGCGGTTTCCATCAATAGCGGTTGCGCAGCCGATCAACCGTCGCGGCGGGATGCGCCGATGGGTCTTCGCGCACCTCGCCCTCGATCGCGGCGCGGATCGCCTCGATCTCGGTATCGCTGCGATGTTCGATGCCGATGAACTCGTTCCGTGCCCCCTCGATTGCGCGGATCAGCTCGTCAAGCTTGGCCTGCAGCGCCGCCGCGTCGCGGTTCTGCGAATTCTGGATCAGGAACACCATCAGGAAGGTGACGATGGTCGTGGAGGTATTCACGATCAGCTGCCACGTGTCCGAAAAGCCGAATATCGGCCCGGTCAGCCCCCAGCCGACGATCAGCAGCACCGCGACGATGAACGCCACCGGCTGCCCCGCCAGCGCGGCGATGCGACCGGCGACGATCGTGAACACCCGGTCGAGCATCTGCCTGTCCCCCTGCGATCAGCGCGCCGCGTTGAGCACGGCATCGAACGCGCGCACCGCTGCGGCTTCGTCGCCATTCCATACCGCACCCGACACGGCGATGAAGTCTGCTCCCGCGCTCACCAGCGGCGCGGCATTGTCCGGCGTGATCCCGCCGATCGCGACGCAGGGAAGCTCGAACACCGTCGTCCACCACGACAGGATCGCGGGGTCGGGACGGTGCGTCGTCGCCTTGGTCGTGGTCGGGTAAAAGGCGCCGAACGCGACATAATCCGCGCCGGCCTCTCCCGCCTCCATCGCTAGATGGCGGCTGTCGTGACAGGTCACGCCGATCTGCGCCGCCGGGCCGAGCACGCTGCGCGCCTCACGCGGGTCGCCATCGCCCTGCCCCAGATGCACGCCATCCGCGCCCAGCCGTTTGGCCAGGCTGATGCTGTCATTGACGATGAACGCGACCTCGCGGTCGGCACAGATGCGCAGCAGCGGTTCGGCGAGCCGCGCCGCCTGATGCTGGTCGACGTCCTTGACGCGGAACTGGAACGCCGCGACCGGCCCGGCGTCGAGCGCGCGGGCGAGCCGGCCGGGAAAGGCGCCATCCACGTCGAGCGGCGAGATCAGGTACAGCTGGCACGGCGGGCGGCTGTCGTCGCGCTTGAACTGTGCAGCGAATTCGGGGCCGAGCGGCGGCAGGTCGTCATCATCGATCATGTCGCGCTGATAGGCCGTGGCGCGGCAGACGGGAAGCCCGTCAACGCGCGCCCGCGATGACCTCCGCCTGCCGCGTGTGGACGGCGTCCAGTTCGACCCGTGTGGTTCGCAACACCTGCATCACCGACTGGAGGTCGTTCAGTGTGAGCGGAGTCTGGGTGGCGCGCTTGCCCGCGGCGCGGATCGCGGCGCTGTACCGCTTGGCGATCGCGAAACTGTCGCGGTACATGCCGATCGCAGTGTGCGATTTGGTGAGCATCGCCTTGGCGCTGCGCCCTTCGGCATCGGCCCCGGTCTCCAGCGTCAGCGCCATCGCCTTGGCTTGCCCCGTCTCGACCGAGGCCATTCCGGCGGCGATCACCTTGTCCATATCGTCGGCGATGCGCAGCATATCAGCAGAAAATGTCGGATCGCGCCGACGGAGCGAAACATGCCCGTTCGCCGTCATCAAGCGCGATGCCGAACGGAAGTAGAGCTGCTCGAACCGCATGGCTTCGCGGCCCGGATCGTCCGCTTCCAGCGTCGCCATCCATACACCGGCCATGGTTTCCTGTGCCTGGAACAGCGTTTTCGCCGAACCGACCAGTTGCGTCAGCGCCCCCTCCGCTGCCTTGATATCCTTGCGGGCCAGTGCTCGCAGCACCGGGGGAAAGGAATCGAGCACGGCGTCGAGCTGATCGAGCGTTCGCGCCATTTCGACCTTCACCGCCGCCGTTTGGACCTCCGGAGCCAGTTGGAGCGTCGGAAAGTCGGGGCTTGGCAGCGCGGCGAGCTTCTGACGGGCATCAACGATCGCGCGCTTCACCTTTGCGAGAACGGGCAGGAAGCGCGCTTCAGCGGCCACGAAATTGCCGCCGCTGGTCGCCGCCTGCCATTCGGGACCCAGCGTCCGCACCTCGTTCATCGCCGGCGTGACGGCACCGTCGAGCGCCAGCACCCATTCGCCAAAAGCGACGAGTTCGCGGTGCGCGGTTTCTGCCTCCCCGGCCGCCGCCACCTTGGCATCGCCGCGGTCGGCGGCACTGGCTCCGCCGGTCGGCATCAGGACGAGGCACAACCCCGCCGCAAACAGCTTCAACACCTTCAAATTGCCCCCGAATCGCGATGTTCAGGGACAGAGTGTTGCCTTGGCCGCCAAAGGTCGAGCGGAAACGTCAGACGGTGGCCATTGCCTTGGTCGTCGATGCCGCGTGGATCGCGTCGATCGCCTCACCCAGCGATGCGTCGAATTCGGCGTCGGTCATGCCGTGGCGCAGATCTTCGAGCAGCGCGCGGCTGAAGCTGGCGATCATGCCGCGGTTCTTCGCCAGTTCGGCACAGGCCTCGGGGCGCTTGAAGCCGCCGGACAAAGCGACGACGCGCAGCACCTTGGGATGATCGACCAGCGGGTCGAACAGGCCGGGGGTCGCGGGGATCGACAGCTTGAGCATCACCTGCTGGCCCTCGGGCAGGGCGTCGAGCGCCTTCAGAATCTCGTCGCGCAGGATCGCGTCGGCCTGCGCGCGTTCGGGCGACTTGATATTCACCTCAGGCTCGATGATGGGCATCATGCCGTGGCTGAGCACCTGGGCGCCGATCTCGAACTGCTGCTTGACGACCGCGGCGATGCCCTCGGCATTGGCGAGGTTGACGACCGAGCGCTCCTTGGTGCCGAACACACCGAGGTTCTTGGCTTTCACCAGCAGCGCATCGAGATCGGGCATCGGCTTCATCAGCTGGACGCCGTTTTCCTCGGCCTCAAGGCCCTTGTCGATCTTGATGAACGGCACGACGCCGCGCTCGATCAGCGCGGCAGGGGTCGGCTTGCCATCGACCTGGCCGTCCATCGTGCGTTCGAACAGGATCGCGCCGATCACCTTCTCGCCGCTGAAGCTCGGCGCGGTGATGATGCGGCTGCGCATCGCGTGGATCAGGCCGAACATCTCCTCTTCGGTCGCCCAGGCATCTTCGGAAACGCCATAGCCGGCCAGCGCCTTGGGCGTCGAACCGCCGGACTGATCGAGCGCGGCGATGAAGCCGTTACCTTCGGCAATCTTGGCGGTCATTTCGGCGGTGTTCATCGCTGGCATCCCTGTTCCGACACTTTGTTGCGCGGCCTATTGCAGCGCGGCAACGGTCTGAAAAGCCTGACAACGATAGCCAAGCGACCGAAAAAATGCCGTCAGCGCGTCAGCGCGGCCACGCCCGGCAGTTCCTTGCCCTCCATCCACTCCAGGAACGCGCCGCCGGCGGTGGAGACGAAGCTCATCTCGCCCGCGACGCCCGCCTGGTTGAGCGCGGCGACGGTGTCCCCGCCCCCGGCGACCGAGACGAGCGACCCTTCCTTGGTCAGCGCGGCGACGGTGTGGGCGAGCGCCATGGTGGCGGTGTCGAACGGCTTGGTTTCGAACGCACCGAGCGGGCCGTTCCACACCAACGTGCGGCAATTCTTGAGCACGTCCGCCAGCGCCTCGCTCGCCGCCGGGCCGATGTCGAGGATCATCTCGTCGGCGGCGACCTCATGGACGTTGCAGGTGCGCAGCGACGGCGGGTTGGCGGCGAATTCCTTCGACACCACCACGTCATAGGGCAGATGGATGGTGCAGTTCGCCCGGTCGGCGGCGTCGAAGATTTCCTCGGCCGTGCCGGTCAGTTCATGCTCGCACAGCGACTTGCCGACATCGACGCCACGTGCGGCGAGGAAGGTGTTGGCCATGCCGCCGCCGATGATCAGGTGATCGACCTTGCCGACCATCGCTTTCAGCACATCGAGCTTGGTCGAGACCTTGGCGCCGCCGACGACCGCCGCGACGGGGTGGTCGGGGTTGCCCAAGGCCTTGTCGAGCGCGTCGAGTTCGGCCTCCATCTGGCGTCCCGCGAATGCGGGCAGACGGTGCGCCAGCCCCTCGGTCGAGGCATGGGCGCGGTGCGCGGCGGAGAAGGCGTCATTGACGTAGAGGTCGCCGAGCGCGGCGAAGCGGTCGACCGTCGCGGGGTCGTTCTTTTCCTCTCCGCCGAAGAAGCGGGTGTTTTCGAGCAGGCCGATATCGCCCGGCTGGAGCGTCGCGACCGACTCCGCGTCACCCTCCCAGTCGATATAGCGCACCTCGCGACCGAGGACCTGGCTGAACGGCCGGGCGAGCTGCGCGGTCGAGTGTTCGGGGCTCGGCACCTTAGGACGGCCGAAATGGGCGAGGATCAGGACGATTGCGCCCCGGTCCGCGAGTTCGGCGACGGTCTGGACAGCCGCGCGGAAGCGATTGTCGTCGGTCACCGCGCCATCGGCCATCGGCACATTCAGGTCTTCGCGCACCAGCACCCGCTTGCCGGTGATGTCGCCCATATCGTCAAGGGTCTTGAATGCACGCGTCATGGTTCGATCCTGATGCTGTCGCCGACGGCAATGGTGCCGGGCGTGATGACTTTGGTGAGAGCGCCGCCGCGCCAGTCGGGCGTGAGCGCGGCGCGAAGCCCATCGGCCAGCGCCTCCATCCGCTCACAGGGTTCGGTTTCGCAGGTGATTTCGAGCACGACGTCCGCGCCGATGCGGATGCGGGTGCCGGGGGTCTGGGGCAGGTCGAAATCCTCGACCAGCAGATTGGCACGACGCTGTTCCCAGGGAAGCGAATGCCCGACCTGCGCCATCGCGGCGTCCCAGTCGTTCGCTTCGATCAGGCTGACCTGCCGCTTGTACGGCTTGCCCTTCATCGCGCCGCGAAAGTCGCCGCCGATCCCGCCTTCCAGCGTGACGGTGGCGTGGTCGATGGTCTCCATCGGCCCCTTGGGGATGGCGTGGCGGGCGATGCCGGTGATGCGGCCGGTCATGCGATCGCTCCGATTGAACGGGTAGTGGAATACCCGTTCCTGACAAGTCTGACGTTTTTCGCCATGTGTATGCGCGTGTCAGGCTGACGGTTCGGGATGCTGTTTGGGGCTGGACATGGGCGAAGATGCGTCATGCCTCGACCCTAACCGAAACGGGATGTTGTAGGAAAGCGGGAGGGCGCGTCACTGCGGCAACTCGCCGAATGACAGACCCTCCCCTAACCCCTCCCGCGAGCGGGAGGGGAGCTTGTCAGCCCAGCTTGGCCATGGTGCTGGCGGTGTCGACCATGCGGTTCGAGAAGCCCCATTCATTGTCGTACCAGCTGACCACGCGAACCAGCTTGCCGTCGATGACCGCGGTTTCGAGGCTGTCGATGGTCGACGAGGCCGGGTTGTGGACGATGTCGATCGACACCAAAGGCTCGTCGCTAAATGCGAGCACGCCGACCAGCGAGCCGCTTTCCGACGCCGCCTTGAGGATCGCGTTGACCTCTTCCTTGGTGGTGTCGCGCTTGGGCGTGAAGGTCAGGTCGATCAGCGAGCCGTCCGGCACGGGGACGCGGACCGACGAGCCGTCGAGCTTGCCCTTGAGCTCGGGCAGCACTTCGCCGACCGCGCGGGCAGCGCCAGTGGTGGTTGGGATCATGCTCATCGCAGCGGCGCGGGCGCGGCGCATGTCCGAGTGGATCTGGTCGAGGATCTTCTGATCGTTGGTGTAGGCGTGGATCGTGGTCATCAGGCCACGTTCGATGCCGATGCTGTCGTTCAGCACCTTCGCCACCGGGGCGAGGCAGTTGGTGGTGCACGATGCGTTCGACACGATCGTGTGGCCGGCCTCGAGCTTGTCGTGGTTGACGCCATAGACGACGGTCAGGTCGACATTCTTGCCGGGGGCCGAGATCAGCACCTTCTTTGCACCCGCATCGATATGCTTCTGTGCGCTTTCGCGGTCGGTGAAGAAGCCGGTGCATTCGAGGACGAGGTCGACGCCGTTCGCGGCATGCGGCAGGTTCGCGGGATCGCGCTCCTTGGTCACCTTGATCCGCTTGCCGTCGATGATCAGGTCATCGCCGTCCGCGCTCACGGTGCCGGGATAGCGGCCATGCACGCTGTCGCGGCTGAACAGCCAGGCGTTCGACTTGGCGTCGGCCAGATCGTTGATCGTGACCAGTTCCAGACCGCTTTCCGGGCGCTCCAGGATCGCGCGCGCCACCAGGCGTCCGATGCGTCCGAACCCGTTGATCGCAACCTTCGTCATTCGTCTCTCCTTAAGCGGCAAGCCGTGCAATAATCTGTGGGGCGATCGCGTCTGCGGTCAGCCCGAAATGGCGATAAAGGTCTTCGGCCGGACCCGACGCGCCGAAACCGTCGATGCCGAAGTTGAGGCCGTTGAGGCCGGTGTAACGCTGCCACCCGAAGGTGCTGCCAGCCTCGATCGACACGATCAGCGCGTCGGCGGGCAGGATGTCGGCACGGTAGGCCGCGGGCTGGGCGTCGAACGCCTCGGTGCAGGGCATGGACACGACATCGGCACCGATGCCCTGAGCTTCAAGGGCGGTACGGATATCGGCGGCGATTTCGACTTCCGAGCCGGTGGCGAGCAGCACGACCTTGCGGTCGCCCTGTGCCGACTGGAGGCGATAGGCACCCTTGGCGACCTGCCCGACATGGTCGGCACCGAGCAACGGGCGCAGGTTCTGGCGGGTGAGCACCAGCATCGAAGGGCCATCAGCGTTGCGCAGCGACAGGTCCCAGGCGGCAGCCGTCTCGACCGCGTCACACGGACGCCAGACGTTGAGGTTGGGCATGGCGCGCAGGCTCTGCAGATGCTCGATCGGCTGGTGGGTCGGGCCGTCTTCGCCCAAGCCGATGCTGTCATGCGTCATCACATAGACGACGCGCGCGCGCTGGAGCGCCGAGAGGCGGATCGCGCCGCGCGCATAGTCGGAGAAGACGAGGAAGGTGCCGCCATAGGGGATGATGCCGCCGTGCAGCGCCATGCCGTTCATCGCGGCGGCCATGCCGAATTCGCGGATGCCGTAATAGACATAGCGGCCGGCATAATTGTCGGCCGTCAGGGGACCGGTCGCCTTGGTCTTGGTGTTGTTCGAACCCGTCAGGTCGGCCGAGCCGCCGATCAGCTCGGGCAGGTTTTCGGTCAGCGGCTCGAGCGCCATCTCGCTCGACTTGCGCGTCGCGACCTTGGGCGGGTTGGTGAGCAGGTCGGCGATGTAGCTGTCGAGGTTGAAGGCGGGCAGCTCGCCCGCCATGCGGCGCTCGAACTCGGCACGGTCGGCATGGGCGGCGAGGCGCGCCTTCCACTCGGCATGCGGCGCAGCGGCGCGCTTGCCCGCGTCCAGCCAGGCGGCGGCGATGTCGGCTGGGATTTCGAACGGGGCGTGGGTCCAGCCGAGCGCTGCGCGGGCAGCGGCGACTTCGTCGGCGCCGAGCGGCGAGCCGTGGACCTTGCTCGTCCCGCCCTTGTTCGGCGCTCCCTTGCCGATCACGGTCTTGCAGCGGACCAGCGAGGGGCGCGGGTCGGCGAGCGCGGCGTCGAACGCGGCGGCGATGCTGGCGGGATCATGGCCGTCGCAGGCGACGACGTGCCAGCCGGTCGCTTCGTAGCGGGCGGGGATATTCTCGCTCGACGACAGCGACACCTTGCCGTCGATGGTGATGTCATTGTCGTCCCACAGCACGATCAGGCGACCGAGCTTGAGGTGCCCGGCAAGGCCGATCGCTTCGTGGTTGATGCCTTCCATCAGGCAGCCGTCGCCCGCGATCACCCAGGTACGGTGGTCGACGAGTCCGTCGTCGAACACGGCGTTGAGGTGACGCTCGGCCAGCGCCATGCCGACCGCCATGGCGAGGCCCTGACCCAGCGGGCCGGTGGTGCATTCGACGCCGGGCAGCTCGAAATTCTCGGGGTGGCCGGCGCACGGGCTGCCGACCTTGCGGAAGTTCTTGATGTCGTCGAGCGTCGGGCGAGCGTAACCGGTCAGGTGCAGCAACGCATAGATCAGCATCGAGCCATGGCCCGCCGAAAGCACGAAGCGGTCGCGGTCGGCCCATTTGGGATCGGTCGGATCGTACTTCAGATAGTCGCTGAACAGCACCGTCGCGACATCGGCCATGCCCATCGGCATGCCGGGATGGCCCGAATTGGCGGCCTCCACCGCGTCCATCGACAAGGCGCGGATGGCATTGGCGCGGTCGGCGAATGAAATGGTCACGGCATATCCCCTTTCGGGCCTGCGCGCGTCGCGTTGAGTCTCGCCACGGCCCGGCGAATCGAAGTTGGCGTGCCAATGGGGCGCGCGGGCGCAGTCGTCAACCGCGCGGGGTTGCGACTTGGGTAAAGCGTCCCTATCCACCCGGCATGGCGGATGCGGAACCCTCCGCGCTCGATCGGATCGAGCGCGCGCTTACGCGGATCGAGGCTGCGGCTGCGCGCCGCGCCTTTGACGCCGAACGGCTGGAACATCGGCACGCGGTGCTGCGCGGCAAGGTCGAGCAGGCGATTGCTGCGCTGGATGCGCTGATCGAACAGGAAGGCGACGCCTGATGGGTCAGGTCACCCTCACCATCGCCGGACGCAGCCACAGCATCGCCTGTCGCGATGGCGAGGAGCTGCATCTGGAGCGGCTCGGGGCGTTGCTGGAGAAGCACGCCGACACCGCGGTGCGCGCGTCGGGTGGCCTCAGCGGCGAGCGGACGATGCTGTTCCTGGCGCTGATCCTGGCCGACCAACTTGACGAGGCGGAGCGCAACCCGCCGGGCGGCGTGTCGCCGGTGCTGCTCGACAATCTAGCGGACCGGCTGGAGGCAGTGGCGGCGGCGCTGGAGCAATAACGAAAATTGCGCAGTTTTTGTTATTGAGGTAGGTTCCTTCGCGAAGGGGTGATGCGATGAACGTATCAATCGGTGAACGCTGGGAAGGCTTTGTCGAGGGCATCGTCAAGTCGGGCCGCTATGGCTCGGCAAGCGAAGTCGTTCGCGAAGGGCTGCGGCTGGTCGAGGAGCGCGAATCCAAGCTGAAGGCGCTGCGGGATACGCTCAATGCCTCGATCGAACGCGGCGGCCAGTATAGCCGCGAGGACGTGCGTCAGTCCGTCGAGGCGGCGCTGGATGAATGGGAAGCCAATCGCGCAGACCGCTAAATGCGACCGCTGACTTACACGAGCGCGGCCCGGCAGGATTTGGTGGAGATTGCCCTGGGCATCGCCGAGCGAAGCGGCAATCGCGAGATCGCAACTGCCTTTGTGGCCAAGCTGGAGGCGCGTTGCGGACGATTGGCGGCGTTGCCGGGGTTGATGGGGACGATGCGGCCCGAATTGCGGCCGGGCATTCGATCGATCGTTCACCACAACTATCTGATCTTCTTCCATTATGTGGGTGAGGGTGTCGAAGTGGTCAACATCCTGCCCGGACGGCGCAACCTGGATCTGCTGTTTGAGGCGAACGACCCCGATCCCCATTGATCCGTCGGCTCTGCGCCCCTAAATTGGCGGTGGCGGGTACTGCCCGGTGCGAGCTTTAGCGATTATCCCTGAGGCGATTCTTCATCCATGGGGGCTGTCCCTGCTCAGATCCTGGTCTGTGGCACATGGTCCCCACCTGACGTAAACGGCGTCAGAGGATATTCAAGCACACGGCCCATGGTGGTCCCGCCAACGGATTTGGTCAGCGAGGCCGCGGCTTCGCAGGGTGCGAAGCGCGATTATGGCTGACGACAAACGGACCCTGCGCGCCCGGATGCGCGCGCTGCGTGACGAGTTCGCGATGACCATCGGGGGCGTGATCGAGCCGCCCGCTGCCCTGCTTGCGCGGTTCGGGCCGGGGGTGACGGTTTCTTCCTATATCCCGGTGGGCAGCGAGGCCGATCCGACCGCGATCGCCTGGGCCGCGCGGGAGGCCGGGTGCCGGATCGTGCTGCCGCATGTTACCAGCCGCGAGTCGCCGGTGCGCTTCTTTGCGTGGGAGCCGGAGCATGCGCTGGTCGACGGGCCGCTGGGACTGCGCCAGCCCGATGACGGCGGCGTCGAGTGCGATCCCGATATCGTGCTCACCCCGTTGCTGGCGTTCGACGCGGCGATGAACCGGCTCGGCCAGGGCGCGGGCCATTATGACCGGGTGTTCGAGCGGCTGCCCGATGCGTGGCGGATCGGCATCGCCTGGTCGGTGCAGCAGGTCGAGGCGCTGGCGACCGACAGCTGGGACATGCCGCTGCACGGCGTGGTCACCGAAGCCGCCGCGCATGGCGAGGCCGCAGCATGACCCCGAGCTGGCGCAAGCCCGCCGGGGCGTTCGCGATCATTGCATTGATCATCATCTGGTGCGTCGCGGTGGCGAGCCTGTCGCGGATCGTCGGCGAATGGCCGGTCCTCATCCAGTTGGTTTTCTACGTCTTCACGGGGATCGTGTGGATCCTGCCGCTCAAGCCGCTGTTGCTGTGGATGGAGACCGGCCGCTGGCGCGTGCCGCGCGATTAGAGCGCGGGAACGCCGTAATAGGCGTAGACCTCTTCGCCATAGGCGCGGTCATAGGTCGGCTCTTCACCTTCGCGATCGTAGTTCGGCGCATTTTCGAGCTTTTCGCGGCTGAGCGATACGACATAGCCGTCCTTGTCGGTGTCATAGGTCAGCGCCTGCCACGGCACGGGATAATGGCGGTGGCCGATGCCGAGCACGCCGCCAAACGCCATCACGGCATATTCGGCGCGGCCCGAGACCTTGTCGACCATGAAGCGTTCGACATGGCCAAGCTTTTCGCCGCTGGCGTCATAGACGCTGGTGCCTTCAACGCGGTCCGAGGCGATCAGGCGGTTGGGGCTGTCGATGGTGGTGTTCATCGCATCTCTCCTTCGATTTCAGGGATATGGCCCCAACGCATGAGCGCCGCGCTTGTGCCGAACGAAATCGGGTCGTAGCAGTTGCGACCATGCGTATCCTGACCCTCGCAGCGTTGCTGCTCGCCTCCGCCGCCCCTGCCCTCGCCCACGGCCAGACCGCCAAGGTCGCGCCGGTGCTGGCCACGCCCGAGGCGAAGGATGTGTGGACCTATGCCCGCCCCGCCGAAGCGCGGGTGACGCATGTCGACCTCGACCTGCACATCGATTTTGCAAGCAAGACGATCAGCGGCGTCGCGGTGCTGGATGTGGCGGCGGCCAAGGGTGCGAAGGAGATCGTGCTCGATACGCTCGACCTCACGATCACCGAGGTAAGCGACGAAAAGCGCGTCAAGCTGCCGCACACGGTCGGCCCGAAGGACCCGGAGCTGGGCAGCCCGCTGACCATTCAGCTCAACGGCGCGAAGAAGATCCGCATCGCCTATAGCGCCAGCCCCGGCGCGCGCGCGCTGCAATGGCTGACGCCCGCGCAGACGCAGAGCAAGACCCTGCCCTTCCTGTTCAGCCAGGGGCAGGCGATCAACAACCGCAGCTGGATCCCGACGCAGGACAGCCCCGGCATCCGCCAGACCTGGGCCGCGACGGTGACCGTGCCCGACGGCTTCGTGCCGGTGATGAGCGCGCAGATGCTGGACGGCGCGACCGGCGCACTGCTGCCGCACCAGCGGCGGAAATTCCGGTTCAAGATGGACAATCCGGTGCCGCCCTATCTGATCGCGATCGCGGTCGGAGACCTGAAGTTCAAGGAAATCGGCCCGCGCACCGGGGTATGGGCCGAGGCCGGGATGATCGACGCCGCCGTGTCCGAATTCGCCGATGTCGAAAAGATGATCGACGCGGCGCAGGCGCTGTACGGCCCCTATCGCTGGGGCCGCTACGACATGCTCGTCCTGCCCCCCTCCTTCCCCTATGGCGGGATGGAAAACCCCAATCTCACCTTCTTCACCCCCACGATCATCACCGGCGACCGGTCGAACACCGATGTGCTGGCGCATGAGCTGGCGCATAGCTGGTCGGGCAATCTGGTCACCAACGCGACCTGGTCGGACGGCTGGTTGAACGAGGGCTTCACCACCTATTTCGAGAACCGGATCATGGAGGCGCTGTACGGCAAGGAGCGCGCCGCGATCTATTCGGACCTCGACTATGCCGGGATGCTGCGCGACGTGAAGAATGCCGGCGGCGACAGCGCGCCGTCGACGCGATTGCATGGCGAGCCGGGCGACAGCGCGGGGCAGCTGGATTATCTGAAGGGCAGCACCTTCCTGCGGACCATCGAATATGCGGTCGGGCGGAAGCGGTTCGACGCATACCTGCGCGGCTATTTCGACCGGCACGCCTTCCAACCGCAGACCAGTGCGGGGTTCCTGGCCGATATCCGCAAGCATCTGATCAAGGGCGACAAGGCGCTGGACTCGAAACTCCAGCTCGACCGCTGGGTCTATCAGCCGGGTGTGCCGCCCAACGCGGTGCAGGTGAAGTCGGATACGCTGGCCAAGGTCGATGCGCAGCTCGCCGCGTTCAATGCGGGCGGGCCGGCTTCGGCGATCGACACGGCGGGCTGGCAGACGCAGCAATGGCAGCGGTTGCTGGGCGGGCTGCCGCGCCAGCAGAGCGCGGCGCGGCTGGCCGAGCTGGACGCGGCGCTTAAGCTGACCAGCTCGAAAAACGCCTATGTCCAGTCGGCCTGGTTCGATCTGGCGATCGCCAACCGGTACGCGCCGGTGATCCCGGCGCTGGAAGAGTATTTGACACGCGTCGGTCGCAACCTGCTGGTCACGCCGCTCTATCGCGGGCTGAAGGCACAGGGTGACTGGGGCACCCCGATCGCGCAGCGGATCTTCGAGAAGGCGAAGCCGGGATATCATCCCGTAACGGTCGGCGCGGTGACGCGGATTTTGGAGACGCGCTGACCGAATCTTCACACTCCCCCCTGTAGAACTACGCATGTGATGGTTCGACAGGTTGGAGGCGAGATGACGGTTGACGGCGAGACGCTGGGCGCGACGGCGCTGCGCGAGATTATTGCGTCAGCCAGCAGCACCGGCAGTTCGGATGCGATCATCGCCCGCGCGTTGCAGGCGGTGCGCGCGCATCTGGGGCTGCAGGTCGCCTATGTCTCCGAGTTCGTCGGCAATGATTCGGTGTTTCGCGTGGTCGACGCGCCGGGGCTGGAGCATCTGGCCAAGGCGGGCGACGTCCATTCGCTCGACGATGTCTATTGCCGCCACATCCTGGCGGGGCGGTTGCCCGAGCTGATCCCCGATACCGCCGTCGAGCCGATTGCCGCCGCCATGCCGATCACGGCTGCCGTGCCGATCGGCGCGCATGTCAGCGTGCCGATCCGCCTGTCGGACGGACGCACCTATGGCATGTTCTGCTGCCTTGGCCCCTTTGCGAGTCCCACGCTGAACCCCCGGGACCTTGGCATGATGCGCGCCTTTGCCGATCTGGCCGCGTTCGAGATCGAGCGCGATCTGGGCAATCGCGAGGAAGCGGCAGCGTCGCGCAGCGCAATCGAGCAGGTCATGGCCGAAGGGCTGATGGACATTCACTATCAGCCGATCTTCAGCCTCTCCCAGGGGCGGCCGGCCGGCTACGAGGCGCTGGCGCGGATCACGGTCGAGCCGTATCGCTCGCCGGACAAATGGTTCACCCAGGCGGCGCTGGTCGGGCTGGGCGAGGCGTTCGAGCTGTTCGCGATCGACCGCGCGCTGCAAGGCCTGTCGCAGCTCCCCGACCATGCCTATCTGTCGGTCAATGCCAGCCCTGCAACCGCGATGTCGCCCGATCTGCTCGCGATCCTGCGCCGCGCGCCGCTGGACCGAGTCGTGGTGGAAGTCACCGAACATGATCGCGTTTCAGACGTGTGCACGTTGCTCGACCGGCTTGCGCCGCTGCGCGCCGAGGGGCTGAAGATCGCGGTCGACGATGCCGGATCGGGCTATAGCGGGCTGCAGCAGATCATCCAGATGCGCCCCGATCTGGTGAAGCTCGACCGCTTCCTGATCGAGGACATTCAGCATGATCCGGGCCGCCGCGCGCTGGCCGCCGGGCTGATGATGTTCGCCCGCGACACCGGCAGCCGGCTGATCGCCGAGGGGGTCGAGCGTGAGGATGAGTTGGCCGTGCTACGCGCGCTGGGGATCGATTTGATCCAGGGATATCTGCTGGGGCGGCCGCAGCCGCTGGCGGCGATCCGGGATGCCGGGGCGGAACTGCGGGCGGCGGGTTGATTCATCCTTCCTCGCCAGGGGGAGGTGGCAGCGCAGCTGACGGAGGGGGAGGAAGGGTATCGGCTTGAGTGCAGAGGACATCGCCGCCCTCCCCCTCCGTCGCCTTCGGCGCCACCTCCCCCTTGCGGGGGAGGATTGAGTTTCCCCCGCCTCCGCTACAGCACCCGCTTGCCCTTGGTCCGCCCGGTCAGGTGAAAGCCGAAGCAGCGGTCGCAGCGATAGGGGCGCAGGGTGATCGTCGCGGCCAGCGCTGCGGCTTTAGCGTCGTTTGCGCCCGCAAAGCGTCGCTTGCGGCGACAGACGCTTAGCCGCGTGCGCATGCTATTGCAGGCACCCACCAAAGGTCAGATGTGCCAGAACCTCACTGAGAAAGAGTGCGGGCAACAGGCCGATCAGTGCCAGCCCAGCGCCTGCAACACGTTCGATCGGTGCGCGGAGCAGCACCAATGGAGTCACGACACCTGCGCCTAAGGCGAATAGAATGAGATAAACGGTAGGCTGTGGCGCGAGAAACCCTATCCAAGGGGTCAGTATCATCGCGGCCCCGGTCAGAACCGCAACTAGCCATGTCCACGGCGCGTCAGTCACTACCCGCCCCGCAGTGCGTGCCATGCCAGCCACAGCCAGCCGATGATCAGCGCGGTGCCGCCGATTGGCGTGATCGCGCCCAGCCAGCGCGGTGCGCCGAAGGCCATGGCGTAGAGCGTGAAGGCGAAGATCGCGGCCCCGGCGACGAACAGCCAGCCCGCGCTTCGTGCGCCCATCTGCACCGCGACCAGCGCGGCGACGACATGGATCAGCTGATAGGTCGCACCGGTGCGCAACCACTCCGCGGCCTTGCCCTCCGCACCATGCGCGCCGAATGCGCCTGCGCCGATCGCGATGGCGCCGGACAGCGCGGCGAGGGCGACCAGCGCGTTCATCCGCACTCGCTCCCGGTGGACGGCTTGGGCTCCAGCGGATCGGGGGCGTCGCGCCGACCGGGGCGCCAGTCGAGGTCGGGGTCGGCGATGATCGCCTCCCGCGCCGCAGTCAGGCTACCGGCTTCGTGCTGGATGCGCAGCCGTTCGCGATCGCGGCGGCGGTAGAGGTCTTCGGTGCGGTCGATCTCCTCGATATCGACGCCGACCGCGTCCATCGCCTTGCGCGCCATGACGATGGCGGATTCGAGCACCTCGCGCACCACGCCGCTCGCCGGGGTGTCGCGCAATTTGAGCAGCGCGCGGCGGTCATAGGCGCGCACGAAGATCGATGCGTTGGGGAAGGATTCGTGGACGGCCTCGACCAGTTCCGGTTCGATCTTGTCGCCGTCGAGGCAGAAGAGGATCAGCTGCGCCTCCCCCGCCCCCGCCTGGCGCAGCATGTCGATGCGCGTGCCATCGCCATAATAGACCTTCGCACCGAACTGGCCGGCGATGTCGATCATCTCGATATCGGTATCGATCAGCGTCACGGCGATGCCCTGTGCATTCAGCATCTGGCCGACCGTCTGGCCGAAGCGGCCATAGCCCACGATCAGCGCGTTCGAGCCATCGGCGACCGGACCTTCGCGCTCGCCGGTCGGTTCGCTGTCCTCGGCGCGGAAGCGGCGGGTGAACATCATCAGGAACGGGGTGGTGGCCATCGAGAGGGTCACGACCGCGCTGAACACGCTGACCGCTTCGGGTGCGATCAGCAGCGCGTTCTGCGCCTGCGCAAACAGGACGAAGCCGAATTCGCCGCCCTGGCTGAGCAGCAGGCCGAGCGCGAGCGCCTGACGCCACGGCATGCGGAAGGCCATGGCGAGGCCAGTGATGACGATCGTCTTGGTGACGATCAGCGCGGCGGCCATGCCGAGGACGAACACCGGGCGCTCGGCAATGGCGTTGAGGTCGAGCATCATGCCGACCGAGAGGAAGAACAGACCGAGCAGGATCGAGCGGAACGGCTCGATATCGGCCTCGATCTCGTGCCGGTACGGGCTGTCGGCGAGCATCACGCCGGCGATGAATGCGCCGAGCGCGGTCGACAGGCCGATCGACTGCATCAGCGCGGCGGCGCCGACCACGGTGAACAGGCCGGCGAACACGAACAGCTCACGCTCGCCCCAATTGCCGATCAAGCGGAACAGCGGGCGGAGCAGATAGCGACCGGCGAGCACCAGCCCGGTGATCGCGGCGACGGTGTAGATGGCGAGCAGCCAGCCGGGAGGCCCTTCCGCATCCGCCGGATTGCGGCTGAGGATCGCGATGATCGTGATCAGCGGGACGATCGAGATGTCCTGGAACAACAGGGTCGAGAAGGCGCGCTCGCCGAACGGGGTGCGCAGGCGGCCTGCGCTTTGGAGCATCGGGAGCACCTGCGCGGTCGAGGACAGAGCGAGCGGGAGGCCGAGCGCGAGTGCGGCGGAGAGCGAGAAGTTCGCGCCGTATCCGATCACCAGGCTGAGTGCGACGCCGCACAGCACGACCTGCAGCAGGCCGAAGCCGAAAATGTCGCGCTTCATCCGCCACAGCCGCGACGGGCTGAGTTCGAGGCCGACGAGGAACAGCAGCAGCGCGATGCCGAATTCGGCGATGCCCATCTTGCTTTCTGCGCCGCCGACGAGGCCGAGCACTTGCGGACCCACCAGTGCGCCGGCGACGAGATAGCCGAGCGTCGCGCCCAGCCCCATGCGGCGGAAGATCAGGACGAACAGCAGCGCGAAGCCGAGCAGCGGGGCGCTTTCGGCGACGAAGCTGTGCGCGGCACCGTGATCCATCAGGCGGCCTTTTCGGTGCTGGCGAGCGCGGCGGCTTCGGCGACGGCTTCAAAGGCGAGGCGGATCGAGGGGTGGCGCGCGCTGTGCGGGAG
>NZ_LSJM01000007.1 GCF_001557215.1 Sphingomonas sp. CCH9-E2
CGCCCGCCAGCGTCAGCGGCTGGCGACCGGGGTTGCGGACATCGCCGCTTGTGACGACGCTGCGCCCCGGCCCGCGCTCGACCGCGACCACCACCTGCGCCTGTTGCGACAGCCCGCGCAACTTCTGGCGAATCTCCTCGCCGACCGCTGCACTGGTGCGCCCGACGACGCGGACCGCACCGATATAGGGAATGGTCACCGAACCGGAGTCGCCCACTTCCATCCGCGGCAGCGTGCGCGCGCCCGCCGCCGGGACCGCGCCCTCGCGCGCGCTCGTCTCGCCCGATGGCGCGAACAGCGCATAGCCGACCTCGAACACCGTCACCGTCAGCGTGTCGCCGACCGCGATCTCGCCGCCCCAGGGCGCTGCATCGCCGATCGGCCATGTCATAACGGGAGCGACCGGTTCGCTGGGCATTGGCGTTTCGATGATGTCGAGTACCGCGATGCCCGAGCTCGCGCTCGGCCCCACCACCTGCGACACCGTCGGCGCGCCAGCTGGAAGCGTTGCGCAGGCCGATGCGGCGAGCAGCAGCGGGGCGAGCGTGCAGAGCCTGGAGCTACGCATGCGCGGCAACCCCTCCCGCCCGTGTGGCGGCAAATTGGGCAGCGGCGCGCTCGTCGAGCAATGCTTCATAGAGTCGCCCCAGCCGCTCCTGATAGCGCGCGAGCGAGAACCGTTCGGCCTGTACCCGCCCGGCGGCGCTGAGGGTCGCGCGCAGCTGGGCCTCGCTGTCGAGCTGCGCCAGCCCGGCGCGGATCGAGCGCGGATCATAGGGGTCGACATAGAGCGCCGCATCGCCACCGACTTCGGGGAGGGAGCTGACGTTCGAGGTCAGCACGGGAGTCCCCAGCATCATCGCTTCCAGCACCGGCAGACCGAATCCTTCATAGATCGACGGAAAGGTCACCGCCTTTGCCCCGCGGATCAAGCGCATCAGCAGCGCGCGCGGAAGATAGTCGATCCGGCGGATATTCTTGAACGTCGCCTTGAGCGGCTGAACCTCGTCGCGCTGGAGCAGCCGCAATTCCTCATCCGCGCCCCAGGTCCGGCGACCGACGATCACCAGCGGGGTTTTGGTCGCGAGCGAAAGATAGGCTTCGATCAGGCGGTTGACGTTCTTCTTGGGCTCGATCGCGCCGAAAAACAGGAAATAGCCCTTGAACGGCAGGTTGAAGATGCTGTGGATCGCGGCAGCGAGATCGTCGTCACTTTCCTGCAACACCGCGTCCGGCACGCGTACCGCCTGATAGGTATTGACGATCTTGGGCTCGGCAAAGGGGAAGAATTCGATGATGTCCCGCCGGCTCGATTCGGACACGGTGACGATGCAGTCGGCGCGGCGGGCGACCGCGCGCATCAGCTTGTAATAATAACGTTTCCGGTCGGCGCTGGCATAGGGCAGCTTGAGCGGGACGAGGTCGTGCAGGGTGTGGACATTGGCCGCGCCGGACAGCTTTACCGGCAGCGGATAAGTCCAGTGCATCACATCGACCGGGCCGGGGACATGCACCTTGGAAAACAGGCCCAGCCGAGCGAAATTGCGCCCGGCGAGATCAAAAATATCGGGCGCGGTGTAAAGGCCGCCATCGAATTCGGGCAGCCGGTGTGCGAATTGCCGCGCGAGCACGCGACCGTCCTGAGGAATTGCGCGGGCGCGGCGGTCGCGCAGCATCAATGTCGTTTCGCGCACCCAACTCAAGGACCAGCGGCCGGGTTTGCGCGTCTCATGCTCGCCGCCCAGCGCTTCGTAGAACATGACATCGCGCAGCTTGGGGTTGAACGGCGCGCGCAGGCCATACAAGCCACCGACCGGCACGCCCATGTCCTTGAGCGCACCGGCGAGCTGATAGCCATAGGTAGCAACCCCGGTACCGCGGGGCAGGGCAAGATTGAAGCCGTCGATCAATACGCGCATCGTGAACCCGCCCCCAAGGGTCTCATAACTCACCAAAAGCGTTCGTAAAGCGCCGCAAGTCGCGCGGCAAAGGATTCAGCGGTGAACTGTGCCGCGCGGCCCTGTCCCTTGGCAATCAGACCGGTCCGGAGCGGTGCGTCGCGCACAATCAGACGGATCGCATCGGCCAGCGCCGCTGCGTC
Source organism: Sphingomonas sp. CCH9-E2 (assembly GCF_001557215.1). Lineage (GTDB taxonomy): Bacteria > Pseudomonadota > Alphaproteobacteria > Sphingomonadales > Sphingomonadaceae > Sphingomonas. The sequence goes on from NZ_LSJM01000007.1 coordinate 2,102, forward strand.
CTGCGGATCGACCAGCAGCGCCGCGTCGCCGGCAATCTCGGCAGCCGCGCCGTGTGCACTCGCCAGCGCCGGGACACCCAGTGCCATCGCCTCGACCACCGGTAGCCCGAAGCCTTCGGCGAGCGACGGCATCAACAGCGCGCGCGCGCCGGCGATCAGCGCGGCGATGGTCGCATCATCCTGCCAGCCAAGCCGGATCACGTCTGGCGCGGCGACCAGTATCTCGACCCGGCGGCGCTCACCGGCATCACGCCAATGACCGTCTGGCCCGGCGATGACCAGCGGCAGCCCGGTCTCGGCACGGCGATGCGCGTGCAGCAGGGCTTCGACATTCTTGCGCGATTCGACTCGTCCGACAACGAGCAGATACGCGCCCGACGCCAGTCCGGCCGGCAAAGCGCCGGGCGATCCGGGTTCGACCGCCTGATAACAGCAGCTGACCCTATCGGCCGGCAGCGCCAGCTGGGCACAGAGTTCGGCGCGTACGGTTTCGGACACGGTGACGAACTGCGCGGTGACGCCGATCAGCCGCTTCAGCAACCGCCGGTGGCGTCGTGGTGCGATGCCGGTGAGCTCGGGATGGGTGAGCGGGATCAGGTCGTGGATGGTGTAGAGGTTCGCCGCCCCGACGACATGGATTGGCACGGGGTGCGACCAGTGGACGATGGCCGGGGGATCGGGGAGGGCCAGTTCGGTCAGCGCGCCGATTGCAGTGAAGCGGCGCTGGGCGAGGCGATACAGGTCCGGCACCAGCCAGCCCGGTTCGGAGCGGGTGGCCGCCGGTCGGCCGTGGAGCATGCGCCGCACATCGCGCCAGCCGGGCCGCGCCGCCGCATCGCCGCCATCGCCGATCGGCTCGACCTGAAGTGGCACCCGCGCGAGTGCATCGGCCAGCCCGGCACGGTAGCGCGCGACGCCCGTCCCTTCCCGCCAGCGCGCCGTGCGGTGGTCGACCGCGACGCGGTTCACCCCTGTGCTCCGGCGGCGCGCTTGCCTATCGTCGCGCAATGATTCGCTTTGACCGCGTGAGCAAGACCTATCGCACGCGACGCGGGCAGCATCGCGTGCTCGAGGATGCGAGCTTCACCATCGGGCGCGGCGAGGCGCTGGGCATTTGCGGCCATAATGGTGCCGGCAAGTCGACGCTGCTGCGCCTGATCGCGGGGGTGGAGCGGCCGAGTTCGGGGACGGTCGAGCGCACCATGTCCGTGTCCTGGCCGCTCGGCTATGGCAGCAGCTTTCAGAGCAGCCTGACCGGCGCCGACAATGTCCGTTTCATCGCGCGCGTCTATGGCCGTCCGGTCGACGCGGTGCTCGGTTTCGTCGAGGAATTTGCGGAGCTTGGCAGCTATCTCGACATGCCGATCCGCACCTATTCGGCGGGAATGAACGCGCGGCTGGCCTTTGCCACATCGCTCGCGGTCGATTTCGATTGTTACCTGGTCGACGAGATCACCGCCGCCGGGGACGAACGCTTCCGCGCGCGCTGTCATGCCGCGCTGATGGAGCGGCGCGAGCGCGGCACGCTGGTGATGGTATCGCACGACCCCCACACGCTGCGCGCCTATTGCACCAGCGGCGCGACGCTGAGCGACGGGCGGTTGACCTTCTATGACTCGATCGAGGGCGCGCTGGAGCAGCATTTCTGAGATTCGATCCGGCAGAGCCGGATAGGCGGCACCGGCCCGCTCCCCCACCCGGCCACCCATCGGCAGGATATTCTGAAATG
>NZ_LSJM01000073.1 GCF_001557215.1 Sphingomonas sp. CCH9-E2
CCCCCCCCCCCGCCGCCGGCCGCAAGCATTGAACTGGAGCGAAGGAAAGGCATGAGCCGCAATCTAAACCGGCGCGACGTAATGCGCGGAACCGCCATGCTTGGCGGCACGCTGGCCATGTCGGCCTACCTGCCGGCTTGGGCGCAACCTGTGTCGCGCGGCATCGCCAGGCCCCTGCCGACCGTGTCGGGCACAAACATCGCGCTGACGATCGACAGGATGAAGCTCGTCATGGACGGGATCACGACGCCGGCAATCGGCGTCAACGGCACCGTGCCCGCACCGCTCGTCCGCCTCCAGGAGGGCCAGAACGTCCGTCTCGCAGTGACCAACAATCTCGACGAGGATAGCTCGATTCACTGGCACGGGCTCATTCTGCCGTTCCAAATGGACGGCGTGCCCGGCATCAGCTTCCCTGGCATCAAGGCGCGTTCGACCTTCGTATACGAATTCCCGATCTTGCAGTCGGGCACCTACTGGTATCACAGCCATTCGGGCGAACAGGAGCAGGCAGGGCTCTACGGACCCATCGTGATTGATCCGGCCGGTGCCGACCCGATCGCGTTCGACCGCGAGCATGTGATCGTCCTCTCCGACCATAGCGAAATGACGGGCGAGGAAATTTTCCGCAAGCTCAAGCAGATGGGCGGCGCCTATTTCAACTATCAGCGCCCGACGCTGAGCGGGCTGCTCGCCGGCCGCGAGATGCGCCTCAAGGATCGGATGGAATGGGGCAAGATGCGCATGGACCCGGCCGATATTGCGGATGTTACGGGGTCGACCTACACCTTCCTCGTCAATGGCTTTGGCCCTTACGACAACTGGACGGGCCTCTTCCGACCGGGCGAGCGGGTTCGGCTGCGCATCGTCAATGCTGCGGCGCAAACCAACTTCAACGTGCGCATCCCTGACTTGCCGATGACGGTGGTGCAGGCCGACGGCCAGAACGTCCGGCCGGTAACCGTGGACGAATTCCAGATCGGCGTCGCGGAAACCTTCGACGTGATCGTGACGCCCGAGGACCGCGCCTACAGCTTCGTTTCCGAGGCGATCGACCGATCCGGCATGGGGCGCGCGACACTGGCCCCGCGCGAGGGCATGATCGCCCCGGTCCCGCCGCTCCGCCCGCGCACGTTGCTGACCATGACCGACATGGGCATGGACATGAGCGGGATGGAGGGGATGTCCGGTATGGCGGACGAGAACCCGGTCGCAAAGCGCGGGCCGGATCCCACGTTGATGCAGAATGCCTCGCGCAACCTGTGGAAGCTCACCGGGTGGAAAGAGCCCACCGATCACGGAACGAAGGCGGTAGGCGCTGCGATGGCCGGCATGGCTGGGATGGGGGGCGACCAGATGAGCGGCGCTATGCCAGGGATGGACCATAGCCAAATGGCGGCGGGCGCTGCCGGGATGGCGGGCATGGACCATGGTCAGATGAGCAGCGGCGGCATGGCCGGGATGGATCATGGGTCAGGCGGCAGCATGGACATGAACATGCGCAACCCCAAGAACGCGCCCGGCGTCAAGATGGGGCCGGGAGTGCAGACCATCTCGCCGATGCCGAAGGACCGCACGGGCGAGCCGCCGCAGGGGCTGGAGGACGCGGATCATCGCGTGCTCACTTATCGCGATCTTGTCGCGCTCGACCGCAACCCGGACGTTCGCGCCCCGTCGCGTCAGTTGGAGATCCACCTGACGGGCAATATGGAGCGCTACATGTGGGGCTTTGACGGCCAGAAGATGAGCGACCCTGCCGACCCCATCCCGTTCCGCAAGGACGAGCGCGCGCGCGTCACCCTGGTCAATGACACGATGATGCCGCACCCAATTCATTTGCACGGCCACTTCTTCGAGCTGGTGACCGGACATGGCGACTTCGCGCCTCGCAAGCACACGGTGAATGTGGCGCCCGGCGGTAAGATGACATTCGACGTAACGGCCGATGCGCCCGGCGACTGGGCGTTCCACTGCCACAATCTTTATCACATGACCGCGGGGATGATGCGTGTCGTGACGGTTCGCCCGATGGGCGAGGAGAACCGCGATGCAGCCTAAGTTCCTCTTGATCGCTGGCGGCGCGGCACTTGGCCTCGCAAGTCCGGTGGCCGCGCAGATGGACCATTCCAATATGCCGGGCATGAAGATGCCGCCGTCAAATACGCCAGCGGTGAAAAAGCCGGCCGCTAAAAAGCCGGCCGCCAAGAAGCCCGCAGCGACCAAGCCCGTCGCGCGCAAAGCGTCCCCAAAGCCCGCCGCTAGATCGACACCGCCCGCGAAAACGGGATCGGGGGCCAAGCCCGCTGCGAATCAGCCCGCCAAGCCTCCGGCCCCTGCAACGATCGTTGCCGATCCTCACGCCGGTCATGACATGACGACCATGCCGGGCATGAATACGCCTGGAGCCAACCCCAACCCCAATACCGCGCACGACATGTCGGCCATGCCAAGTGCCTCCGGCGGTGCCGCCTCCGGCCAGCCAAGCACCAGGCAAGGCATGGACCATGGATCGATGCCGGGAATGGGCCAGAGTTCGGGCGCGATGCAAGGCATGCCGGGACACGACATGGGAAGCATGCCCTCAGGCACGGGCGCGGCGATGATCGGCACCAACCTGCAGGCCGGCACCGCTCCGCCGCCCCCCATTCCGACGGATCGTGCCGCGGACCAGGTCTACTCTGCCGCTGCCATGGCGCATTCGCAGCAGCATCTGCGGTCGATGCACGGCGGGCAGAATTTCTCGCAGGTCATATTCAACCTGGCTGAAGTCCAGATCCGGGATGGTCGCGATGCTTATCGTTGGGATGGCAGCGCCTGGTACGGTGGCGACGTTAATCGTCTGGTTCTTAAAACCGAGGGCGAAGGGAACTTTGGGAGAAGCTTGGAAAGGGCGGAGCTGCAGGCGCTCTACGCACGGGCAATCGGACCCTATACCGATTTTCAGGCAGGGATCCGGTACGACTTCAAGCCTAATCCCTCGCGTGTTTACGCGACAGTCGGTTTTGAGAGCCTGGCTCCGGGTTTCTTCGATGTCGAGGGCGCACTGTTCTTGTCTAGCAAGGGAGACGTGCTGGGCCGCGTTGAAGGCTATTACGATCAGCGCATCACCCAGCGGCTGATTCTCCAGCCTCGTGTCGAAGCTGAGTTTGCGGCGCAGGACGTTCCGGCAGACCGGATCGGTTCGGGCTTGTCGGATATCGAGCTTGGCTTGCGGCTGCGCTACGAGGTGAAGCGAGAGTTCGCCCCCTATATAGGTGTTTCGTACGAGCGCAGAGTGGGCCGTTCTGCTCGTTTTGCACGCGAGGATGGCGAGGATGCGATATCCACCAGCCTCGTTCTGGGCATTCGCACATGGTTTTGAGGCCGACTAGTCTTGTCGGGTTGGCTGAGGTCAAGAAGGAGAAGTCGATGTTCAAGACAGTAACACTTCTGGCTCTGGCCGCGACGTCGGCGAGCCCCGCTTTGGCTCAGCAGCAGATGCAGGGCATGGACCATTCGAAAATGCAAGGCATGAACCACGACAACATGCCTGGCATGAACACGCCTTTCATGCCCGCCGAAATGGCGATGCACGAAAAGATGATGAAGGCCAAGGGCGCTAATGCGAGCGAGACGTGGGTCCGCAAGATGATCGAGCATCACCGCGGTGCGATCGCCATGTCGCAGATCGTTCTCCGGGAGTCGCCCGATGCGAAGACCCGGCAAATGGCCCAGAAATCGATTGCCGAGCAGAACAAGAGCATCGGTGAACTCCAGGCGATGCTCCGGTCGATGGGCAAGCGTCCTCAGTAATAAGCCTCGTTCCTCCCGCCCCCAGCGAGGAGACGGGAGGAACGACCAAGGAGATTTTTCCATGAAGTCAGCGTTGCGATTTGCGCTTACTGCCGCAGCCTTGTTGGTTCCGGTTGCCGCCAGCGCGGCTACCCCGATCGTTATGCACCGCGACCCCGGCTGCGGCTGTTGCGCCAAGTGGGCGGCGCAGGTGCAGCAGCAGCTCGGCCGTCAGGTGCGCGTCGTCGATGATCCCAACCGCCCGGCGCTGCAGAAGCGCGCGGGCGTTCCCGCGGACGTCTCGTCCTGCCACACCGCAATCGCCGATGGCATCGCTTTCGAGGGCCACGTGCCGATCGCCGACATGAAGCGGGCTCTTTCGACCCGGCCCAAGGGCGTGCGAGGCCTCGCGGTCGGCGGCATGCCGTTCGGCTCGCCAGGAATGGAAGTGCCGGGCGTCAAGGCGCAAGCCTATGACGTGGTCGCCTTTGGTCCCAGCGGCCGCCGCCTGTTCGCCCGCCACGGCAGCTGATCGGCCGATGTTTTTTGGCGGAGTGGCATGACGCGGTCGCCGCAGCCAGCGTAGCTGTGGCGTCCAGTCCGTCTTGAAGAGCAGACGGAAAGTTTCACAAAGGAAGCTGGGCAGGTGAGGGAAGAAGGCGCGGCGTGCGTAAACTGGATTGAAACAACACGGTTCAAGGGGTTGGGTGATGGGCGGTAAACGAGGCGGGGCTTTCGCTCTACTCCTTGCGGTTGCAATCTCAGTAAGCACGTCGGCATCGGCGCACGAAGATCACGATGCGCTCGGGGCCGGTCCCGGGCCGGCCGCTAGCAGCGCAGCCGAGACGCAGAAAGCAGATGGGGCGGACGCTGGCGACGGCCACATGGGCATGGGCTCTATGTCGACCGTGGACATGAACATGGGCGGCCGCGACATCGCCGGCGACGACATGGACATGGGCGGCATGCACGAGGAGACCGCCAACAAGAACAAGACTTTCGGCGAACGGCTTGTGAGCTGGCTGGGGCGGGTGCATACCATGGTCATTCATTTTCCCATCGCCCTGTTCATCGGTGCGTTCGGGGTGGAGCTGTTCGGGTTGTGGCGCCGCAACCGGGATTATCAGCATGTCGCACACATAATGCTGGTCGTCGGCGCGCTGGGAGCGATCGTGGCGGCGTTCCTGGGCTGGTTCGCAGGCGGGTTCTACCTGACCGACCGCAACCCTATCCTGATGACGCATCGCTGGCTCGGGACATCGATCGCGGTCTTCGGCGTCGTGCTGGCTTGGATGGCAGCCCGCCACCGCAAGGGTCCCGAGCGGTCGCGGTCGTTGTATTGGGTGGTGCTTGGCCTGATGACGCTCGCGATCTCAATTCAGGGGTTCCTCGGCGGAACCTTCATGCATGGCGGAATAAACCACTTGGCGTTCTGAGGGGCCCGACGCTTAGTAGCCGCTCGCGTGTTGGCGCGGTTCGAAGGAGAATGCGGCAGCGCCGACCTTCGTGCCGTAGGATGCCGCCAGCGATCCCGGCTCCGCTCGGGCGTGTCGAGGAACCCCGACCCTGATAATAGCACACTGTCTCGATGCACTCGCGCGCGAGCCACGGGATCGTGGTACGGGATCATCGAACGGAGAAAGGCCGTGTCGCCGATCGTCGTGTGGATACGAATAAGCGCGAAGCAGCCGAAGAAGATGACAAGCGAGCCGGCGATCAGCGCTTTGTTGGCGGTGTTCGCTCGTCGCACCGCCAATGGCTCCCGCTACGTCGGCGGTACGCTCCGAGCAGAATACAGCCCGGCGAGGGCGGATGACAATCCACTGTCGCGGTCGCGCAACAGGTTATGAATTGCGGTCGCAGCGATCGCCGCTTGTCCGGCTGCGACGCTGATCTGATCGAGCCCTTCCACGACGTCGCCGACTGCGTAGAGACCCTTAACCGAGGTTTGTTGGTGGGCATTGGTTAGCACGCACCCGGATTCGCTGAGCTGTGCTCCGAGCAAAGAGGCAAGCCGCGTCCGAGGTGATGAGCCGAGTGCGGGGTAAAGCGTGTCGAATTGTAGCTCCAAGCCATTGGCCAGCCTCACCTCGACACACTCGCCAAGACGCAACTGCCCGACAGGCGAGGGGGCGACATCAATGCCCTGCTGGTCCAGCTTGGCAAGTTCGGTCGGCCCAAGATCGAGCGAGCGTTCGGCCAGAAGCGTGACCTTGGCCCCATAAGCCCTCAGGAATTCGGCTTCTTCAGCACCAT
>NZ_LSJM01000074.1 GCF_001557215.1 Sphingomonas sp. CCH9-E2
GGATCGGCGGCGGGGTGATCTGGGCGGCGGCGCTGCTTGCCGCGCTGCTGCCGGTCGAGCGGCTGGTCGCGCCCGATCTGGAGAGCGGGGTGCTCGATCAGTTGGCGGTGCGCGGGTGGAATGACGCGAGCGTCGCGGCGGCGAAGATCGTCGGGCATTGGCTCGGCTTTGCCCCTGCGCTGCTGCTGGCGTGCGCGGTGGCGAGCGGGTTGCTGGGCCTCTCGCTGGAACAGGCGCTGGCGGCGGGGCTGAGCCTGTTGATCGGCACGCCGGGACTGGCGGCACTGGGCGTCGCGACCGCGGCGCTGACGGCAGGGCTGCGCGGCGCGGGCGCGGTGGCGGGGCTGGTGATGCTCCCCTTCGCCGTGCCGCTGCTGATCTTTGGCGCGGGCGCGATGGGGAATGATCCGAGCGCGATCAAGCTGCTGGGGGCGGTGAGTTTGCTGCTGGTGGCGGGGTGCCCGTTCGTGGCGGGCGCGGCGATGCGGATGGGGCGGGGGTAGCACCACCCTCCGTCATCCTGAACTTGTGTCAGGATCCACGGTTCCATAGGCGACTGAGCCGCGGGTGGCGGGGTGGAGGCTGAAACAAGTTCAGCATGACGGAAGAAAAATGCTACCGACTCCACCGCGCAAAGATCGCCGTCGGCAGCACCAGCCCCCGCGCCTCCTCGCGCACGCCGAGTTCGCCGCATTCGACCTTGCCGCCCAGATCGGCGAAATGCTGGTTGAGCAATTCCCCGATCGCCAGCGCGGACATGCGGATCGCGTAGACCGTCAGGAACAGGAAGCGCGAGTCGGCGTCCAATAGCTGGCGGCAATCGGCGATCAGGCCGGGGAGGTCGCGTTCGAGTTGCCACACTTCGCCGGTCGGTCCGCGGCCATATTTGGGTGGGTCGAGCAGGATGCCGTCATAGCGGCGACCGCGACGCACCTCGCGCGCGACGAACTTGGCGGCGTCGTCGATGATCCAGCGCACCGGCTTGTCGGTCATCCCCGACAGCGCGGCGTTGCCCTTGGCCGCCTCGACCGATTTCTTCGACGCATCGACATGGACGAGTTTGGCGCCCGTTGCCGCCATCGCCAGCGTGCCGACGCCGGTATAGCCGAACAGGTTCATGACCTCGGGCGCGTCTACCCCTGCGGTCTGTTCGCGCATCCAGCTCCACACCGGCGCCATGTCGGGGAAGAAGCCGAGATGGCGGAACGGGGTCGTCTGCGCGGTGAACTTCGCCTCGTTCCAGGCGAGCGGCCAGCCTTCGCGCGGGACGGGCTTCGTGAACACCCAGCGGCCGCCACCCTCGTCATCCGGGGCGGGCATGAATTCGCCATGCGCGTCCCAGTCGGGCGACGCGGGCGCCCACATCGCCTGTGGCTCGGGGCGGATGAAGCGGTAGTCGCCATAGCGTTCGAGCTTGCGGCCATGGCCGGAGTCGACGAGGCCGTAATCGGCCCAGGACTCGCCGGTGAGGGTGATGAGGTTCATGGGGCCTTTAGCGCCTGTCCGCCGCCAAAAATCAACCGTCACCCCGGACTTGTTCCGGGGTTCACCGGGAGGCAGGCGCAGAGCAAGCGGCTCAAGCTTCGCGAGGGAGGCGGAGTGGACCCCGGCACAAGGCCGGGGTGACGACTAGGCTTTCGGCGTCCCGCGCTCCGCCACATAGCCGGTGATCGCCTCAAACGTCGCGGGGAGCACGTCGTAGCGTTCCTCGCGGTCGAACAGGTCGCCGACGCGGGGTGGCAGGGTCGGGCGGATGCCGGTGGCGCGCTCGACCGCGTCGTCGAACTTGGCCGGGTGGGCCGTCGCGAGGGTGACGATCGGCACGTGCGACGGGAGTGCGACCCGCTGCGCGGCGGCGAGGCCGATCGCGGTGTGGGGGTCGAGAATCTCGTCGGCGCGGGCATGCGCCCAAGCCATGGCGCGCGACATGTCGTCCGCCTCGATCCGGTCGCTGGCGAACAACGACGCCGCGCCCTGTTGCTGGGCGTTGGTCAGGCGCATCGCCTTGCTCGATTCGAATCCGGCCATTTGCGCCGCGAGCGCGGGGCCGTCGCGTCCGGCCAGGTCGAACAACAGGCGTTCGAAGTTCGAGCTGACCTGAATGTCCATGCTCGGCGCGGCGGTCGGGGTGACGGTGCCGGCGGAATAGTCGCCGCTCGACAATGCGCGGTGGAGGATGTCGTTGACGTTGGTGGCGACGATCAGCCTGGCGACCGGCAGCCCCATCCTGGCCGCGACATAGCCTGCAAACACGTCACCGAAATTGCCGGTGGGCACGCTGAACGCGACTTCGCGCGCCGGGGCGCCGAGGCGGACGGCGGCGTAGAAATAATAGACGACCTGCGCCATCAGCCGCGCCCAGTTGATCGAATTGACCGCGGTGACGTGGAAGCGGCCCGAGAAATCGGCGTCGTTGAACATCGCCTTCACCAGCGCCTGGGCGTCGTCGAAGCTGCCTTCGATCGCGATGTTGTGGACGTTGGGCGCGAGCACCGTGGTCATCTGGCGGCGCTGAACGTCGCTCACCCGCCCCCGGGGGTGGAGCATGAAGATGTCGATCCCCGCACGCCCGGCCACCGCGTCGATCGCGGCCGAGCCGGTGTCGCCGCTGGTCGCGCCGACGATGGTGAGGTGGCGGTTGGTGCCGGTCAGAAACTTCTCGAACAACAGCCCGAGCAGCTGGAGCGCGACATCCTTGAACGCCAGCGTCGGGCCGTGGAACAGTTCGAGCAGGAAGTGGCGGTGGTCGAGCTGAACCAGCGGGGTCACCGAGTCATGGCTGAACCGGCCATAAGCGCGGGTGCACAGGTCGCGCAGTTCATCTTCGGTCAGGCTGCCCGCGACGAACGGGGCCATGACGCGCACGGCGGTCTCGACATAGGAAAGGCCAGCGAGGTCCGCGATCTGGTCGGCGGTGAAGCGCGGCCATTCGACGGGAATGTAGAGGCCGCCGTCGCTCGCAAGACCAGCGAGGGTGACTTCACGGAAATCGAGTTCGGGCGCGGTGCCGCGCGTGCTCTGGTAGCGCATGGGGCGGGGACTAGCCCCCGCATCGGCACGCGGCAAGAAAGACTAGCTTTGTGGGGGCGCGGGTGGCGATGCGGCCCGACGGGCGCGTAGGCGCAGCGCGAGCAGGTAGATCACCACAGCAATCCCCGCGAACAGGAACCACTGCACCGCATAGGCGAGGTGGTTGTTCGGCACGCTCGATGGGTCGGGCGGGGCGCTGGCGGACAGGCCCGGGGCGGGAGCGTCGGCGACGAGCATCAGGTTGCGGGGCGGGCGCTTGGTGAACAGCGATGCCAGCAGCGGCGTCGTATCGGGGGCGTGGGTAATGATGCCGGTGACCGGGCCGCCCTTCCATGCCGGCTTCACGCCGGGCGCGCTGCTGACGCCCAGGTCGACCTTGACGCTCATCCCCTCGGCCCCGGTGCGACAGTCGGCAAGGTGGCGCCAGCCGCTCTTGCCGCTGGCGTCGCGACCGGCCTGTTCGCTCCAGCCGGCGACTTCGAGGCACATCAGCCCGGCGCGGCGGAACAGATGTTCGTCCCCGACCGGCGGGCTGGGGAAGGTCATGGCGGGCAGGTCGCGGTTGGCGGACAGGCGGGCGAGCTGCACCGCCTTTTCCCCGCGCCGGTCAAGCTGCCAGATGCCAAGGCCGATCATCGCCGCGACGGCGAGGCCGACCAGGATGGTAGGAAACAGCGGGAGCTTCATGCGTCGCGGTCTTTCAGCCGCCCTTCACGCGCGGCGTTGCGATATTCGAGCGCGAGCAGCGCGCCCTTGGCCCAGCGCAGGCTGAACACGACCAGCGCCACCGTCACTGGCGGCCAGATCAGCAAATGCAGCCACAAGGGCGGCTCGGCGGCGAGTTCCAGCCACACCGACAGGGCGACGATGATCGTGCCGATGATCAGGGTGAGGAACGCCGCCGGGCCATCGCCGACGTTGAACGCGGCATAATCCAGCCCGCATTTCGGGCAGCGGTCGGCAAACTTGATCCAGCCCGCAAACAGAGAGGGCGCGCCGCATTGCGGACACGCCCCCTTGAATGCCGACTCCGTGACCGGAGGTGCGCTGTGGTCCATCAGCCGTGGACCGGCGCGCCCCAGCCGCCCCACACATAGACGGTGACGAAGAGGAACAGCCACACCACGTCGACGAAATGCCAGTACCAGGCGGCGGCTTCGAAGCCGAAATGCTGGCGCGGCGTGAAGTCGCCCTGATAGGTGCGCAGCAGGCAGACCATCAGGAAGATGGTGCCGACGATCACGTGGAAGCCGTGGAACCCGGTCGCCATGTAGAAGGCCGAGGAATAGTTGGTCTTGCCGAACACGAACGGCGCATGCGCATATTCATAGGCCTGCACGCCCGAGAAGATCAGGCCGAGGATGATCGTCAGCCACAGGCCCTTCTTGACCACGTCATTCTCACCCACGCCGATCGCACCCCACAGGCCACGCAGGGCACCGCCACGCTGGTTGTGGATCAGGCCGTGATGGGCCCAGGTGATGGTGGTGCCCGAGAGCAGCAGGATGAAGGTGTTGAGCAGCGGCAGCTGGAACGCGTCGAGCACTTCCATGCCCTTGGGCGGGAACTGCGCGGCGATGCCCTGCGCCACTTCGACCACGCTGGCATGTTCGCCGCTGACCGCGATCGCGGCAGGGAACAGCGCATAGCTGAACCATGCCCAGAACCAGCCGACGAAGAACATCACTTCCGACGCGATGAACAGGATCATGCCATAGCGCAGGTGCAGCTGGACGACCGGAGTGTGGTCGCCGGCATTGGCTTCCTTGATCACGTCGACCCACCACGACGCCATGCAGAACAGCACGGCGGCCAGGCCCGACAGCATCACCCAAAGGCCCGACGGATGCTCCTTCATGTACATGAGGCCGCCGGCCGCCAGCCACAGAGCGGCGAGCGAGCTGAGCATCGGCCACGGGCTGGGCGGGAGAATGTGATAGTCGTGGTTCTTGGCGCCTGCCATCGTCCGTCCCTGTTCGTTTCTGGCGTTGTTGGTTGATCCCCTAGCCTTTGGGCTTGGCGGAATCCACTGGGTAAAATGTGTAGGAGAGCGTGATCTTTTGAATATCCTTCGTATCCGGATCGGTCAGGATCTTCGGATCGACGAAATAGATCACCGGCATGCGCACCGTCTCACCGGGCTTGAGCGTCTGTTCGGTGAAGCAGAAACACTGGATCTTGCTGAAATACTTGCCCGCCGCTTCGGGCGTGACATTGTAGGTCGCGGTGCCGGTGATCGGCACGGTGCCGGCGTTGGTCGCAGTGTAGAAGGCCATGTCGCGCGCGCCGATGGCGATGGTGTCCGACCGCACTTCCGGCTTGAACTGCCAGCTGAGCGCCGGGCTGACGTTGGAATCGAATGCAACGGTGATCTTGCCGTCGACCGCGCCGGGCGCGGCACCGGCGCGCATCGTAGTGCCGCCAAAGCCGGTAACCTGACAGAAGAGGCGATAGAGCGGCACGCTGGCAAAGGCGAGGCCGGTCATGGCCAGCACGCCGAGCACCGCCAGCATTGCGGTGCGCAGCTTGGGGTCCTGGGGAAGTGCTGCGATCATCGGAGTCTCACTGCGCGCGAAGCGGCATGCCCATCTGGATCTTCACGATGCTGATCGCGAAGACCAGGATGACGAAGGCAAACAGCAGCACCGCCAGCACGCGCGCGCGCGACTTCTGGCGGGCGCGGATCAGGTCTTCTTCGTCGGGGGTCATGCCATGATCCTATCGGCGGCAACCGCACCGAACAAGATGAAGAGGTAGGAGATCGAATAGGCGAACAGCCGCTTTTCGGGCTTCATCGCGTCGTTGTCGCTCGCCATGCGGGTCGCGACATGCAGCGCGAGCAGGCCGAACAGCGCGGTCGTGGCGATCGAGGTCCAGCCATAGAGGCTGCCGGTCAGGCCGAGCGGCCAGGGCGCGATCGCCGCCACCGCCATCGGAATCGTGTAGAGGCCGATCTGCACCCGCGTCGCGCGCTCGCCCGCGACCACGGGCAGCATCGGGACGCCGGCATTGGCGTAATCGGTCTTCACGAACAGCGCGAGCGCCCAGAAATGCGGCGGGGTCCATAGGAAGACGAGGCCGAACAGCAGCACCGGCAGCAGCGCGATCTCGCCGGTCGCGGCGGCCCAGCCGATCAGCGGCGGAAACGCGCCCGCCGCCCCGCCGATCACGATATTCTGCGGCGTGCGGCGCTTGAGCCAGACGGTGTAGATGAAGACGTAGAACAGGATCGAGACCAGCAGGATGCCGGCCGCGACATAGTTGACCGCCAGGCCCATCAGGATGACCGACAGCGCGGCAACGCCGACGCCGAAATGCAGCGCCGACTGGCGGTCCATGCGCCCGGCGGGCAGCGGACGGCTCTGCGTCCGCTTCATCTTGGCGTCGAGGTCCGCCTCATACCATTGGTTGAGCGCGCCCGATGCGCCTGCACCCAGCGCAATGCACAGGATCGCGGTAAAGCCGATCACGGGATGGATCGAAACCGGCGCGGCGAGCATGCCGCACAGCCCGGTGAACACGACCAGACTCATCACGCGCGGCTTGGTCAGCGCAAGGAAATCCCGCCAGTCGGCGGGGACGGTCAGGGCGTGGTTGGCGACGGACATGACCGGGGGGCTATAGGCGCGG
>NZ_LSJM01000075.1 GCF_001557215.1 Sphingomonas sp. CCH9-E2
GATGAGCTTAATGCACTAACAAACCAATCGGTCCACTCGGTGGGGGCAGACCAACCCCGCGCTGGCGAGCCATGTCGGCAAGTCGCTGAGTACCCTCGAAGTTGCCGTAGGTGTCGTACAGACCGTTGGAGAGGTAGAGCGCCGGATAGTGAGGCCCCGCCCGTTCGATCAGATCGAGCGGCGAGACGCGCCGCCACTCCGCATCGCTAGCCAAATACTTCCGTGCCATAAGCAAAACGCCGAACACGATCTTGGGGTTCGCACCCGTACGCTCCGCCGTCGTGCGGATCGTAGACAGCGATGCGAACGGCGAGGATGCATATACGCCGGGGCATAACGCCGCCACCTTGGCGAACCGCGATGGGTAGGAGAGGCCCGCGACCAGGACGTTGAGCCCGCCCATCGACTCGCCCATCAGCAGGCGGCGGTGCGGGCGCCCGACCTTGGCCTCGATCGCCGGCAGGCGCGTCATCAGATCGTCCAGCAAGCCGCTGTCAGCCTTTTCGCCCTTGGGCGTCAGAATCCAGGTCGATCCGTAGGACAGGGTGACGACGGTGGGCGGCAGCGCCCGGCTACGCTGCCATTCGCCCTGCAGCATCGCGGTCAAGTAGGTGTCGTCGTTCCAGATGCGTTCGTCCAGGTTCCGACCGTGCAGATGATAGACGATGTCGCCGTTGGAGCCCCGCCGGTCCCGGTTGACGCAGTAGCGGAACGGGCCCGCCGTCCCGCACGCCTGTTCCGCCGGGACGAAGGACACCTTCTGGGCACCTCGCGTCTTCGTGATCTCCGTCCATGCGTAGTAGATCGAAGCGGCGACGAGGATCGCGAGCAGCCAAGACCGGTATGGGCGCTTGAGTATCGAGCTGGCCGCGCGGCGAGGGCGGCCGCCCGTGTGGGCGTCGGCCATTCGGATCAGGCCGCGCCGACGAGCAGATGGCGATCGAGCGGCGTCGTTTCGGCCTCGCCGGCCGCCTGCGCGTCCACGCCGACTCCTGCTCCCGTCAGCTTCGGCAGCGCCAGAAGGCTCAGGGCATAGCCGATGATCGCGCTTCCGCCGTAACCCACTATCGGGGTCGGGTAGTTGCCGAGGGCGGCAGCCATGATCCCGGCAAGCCAGACGAACCCGAAGGCGGCATAGGAGTCGCGATTCGCCGGATCGCGGCGCCAGCCGACGATCGCAGGAACGAGGAGCAGGGCCGAGCCACCCAGTACCGCCGCGCCGGCGGCTGCGTGGACGTCGAAGGACGAGTAGAGGATCTGGTCGACATAGGGGACCGCCGCCAACGTGTCGGCACGGACCAACGTCGCGGCGAAGCTGGCGACGCTCGCGCCGAGCGCCGCGATGAGGTGCCTTTCGGGGCGCATGACCGCGAGGACGCCCAGACCCGCCGCAAGCATTCCGGCCATCGCACGGTCGGGCTGGATCGCCATCGCGGCGGCGGCGACGATCATGCCCGCCGTCGCGAGCGCGTCGCGGCATCGCGCGAACGCTACGACCATCAGGGGCAGCAGGATCAGGCTCGGCTGGATGGACAGCCCACCGAGGCGTACCCACCGCACCGCGCCGTCGACGTCGTCGCCGAGCAGGGCGGTAGCCAGCAGCGCACCCGCCATCGCCGCGATCGTCCCGCCCGCCCACCGCGGGCCCGCGAGCATAACGCGGCCGACGAGACCCAGCAGCGTCATGCCGATCGCCAGCGCGACGAGGTTGATGCCCAGGTAGCGCGCGGGAGCGCCGGCGACCCCCATGTAGGCGAGGCCCAGCGCGACCGCGGCGGTTGCGCACGCGATACCTATGGCGCGGGGGCGACGCGCCGCGCTTTCGTGAAAGTCCATGGTCGTTAGTCCTTCGGAGGAAAGGGCGCCTTCGCCGATCAGCGAGGCGAAGGGGCGGAGCAGATACGACGCGAGCACGCGTGGTATGAGGCCGAACACACTGTCGAGCGCGAACAGCAGCGCCTTGGTATCGTTGGAAATCTCCGCCGTTTCGCAACGGATGGCCCTTCCCCATGATTGCAAGGAGGGAGGTAGCGTGGCTTGCAGAGCGCGACAGGCAAGATCGGCAAGGCCGCGCCGACGTCCAACGCTCATATTGTCGCCTCCCGCTGGCCTGAAGCCGGTGACGCCGATTGACCCGGAGGATTGGCGTGGGCGAGCTGCACCCCGCTGGCCGTCAGTCGGTAGGCGTGCCGCGGCGGTCGTCCCCTCTCCAGAGGCTGTTGCCATTCCGCTTCAAGATAGCCCTGCGCTTCCAGACGGATCAGGAGGGGGTAGAGCGTGCCGGATTTCACACCGGCGAGCCGCGCCAGTTCATAGCCGTGAGACCATCCGTCACGTGCGTCGAGCAGGACGGCGAGGATCATCCGGGCTTGGGGTGAGAGCGCGCGTGTTCGAGACATGCGCCATTAAGTCTACCTAGATAGCTTTATAGTCAAGCTCTGATTAGATCGTGTCGGTGCCGCTCGGATCAGCCTACCTTCTCACTGTAATGGTTTGAGAAGCCTTCTTCAGTCCCCGCTTCCCGACCGCTTGCAGGAAAGCAGGGCGCTGAAGCAACGGCGCTTTTCGCCGTGAGCTTTGTGTCACAACCGGTCGGTTCTGACACGCGATCCCGATGCACGGTAGCCTGCCCCTCCGTCGGTACCACAATCGTAGGTCAGAATGTCCGCTTCCGGGCAGGCCCGGGCGCTCGCTGAGCGACCAGCATTGGGGCGCAAAGCGGTCGTCGCCGGCTATCGCAACACCTCGACCTTCAGCCCTTTCACCTTCACAGCCCGCCACGACTTATCGGCGGTGAGGGCAGGGCGCTCCAGCTCCCGTGCCTGCGCGAGGCACGCCCGATCGCCGAGCGACAGCCCGAGGCTGGCGGTCGACGCCCGCAGCCGGCATGACGCTCGGCTACCAGCTATTTATTGCTCTGTTGCTTCTCCTGCCCGGCATCGTCGGGTGGGTATGCGTTCGAGCCGGTTCAACCGATGACCTCCTGAGCCCCATGCCCGACCGGCAAGGCTCAACCACCACATTGGCTGCGATCGTGCTCTTCGCATGCCTCGGGCATCTGTTGGCGGCCATGGCCATCGACCTCAACAGTCGGGTCGCCGCCACCTGGCGTCACCTCAAGGTTTGTGCGCCAGACAACGATTTGGCAGACATAATGCGAACATCGGCTAATTAGCGAGCTTGAGGCGCGACATGGGATCGTTGAGCTGGCGGAATTCACCGCCAGGCGGACGCTCCGCCTGCCCTCAAAGGCAGCCGCCGGGCAGGCTACGCCGCGGGGTACGATGCTACTGACATGGCCAAGCCTTCGCTAACGAGCGTTCAGCTCCGGCCACCATATGAACACTCATAAAATAGCTATTCTGCTCCGCCCAGCGTAAATATGCCGCGCGCAGCGCCGATCGGTCATAGCGTGGAGCGCGGCATTCCGCTTTTCGCGCGACGATCATCATGTCGAGCACGCCTTGGAGGTAAGCGCCGCATCGCGGCTCATTCGCTTGACAGCTTACGAACAACGCCGAGCCCGTCGCCGACGCGGGTTCGGTTTGGCCGATCGCACTATCAGGCAGGGCGGCCAAAGCGGCGCATAACAATATCCATCGTCTTGGCCGCATTTTCGTCTCCTATTCCGCAGTATCATTTCGGAAGGGGCGCACGGCCCTCGACGGCCGGCGCCCCGTGCTGATCCATCATTCGCGGCCGAGCACCTGGCCTTCGGGCGTGACGAACAGTTCGATCGTCTTTCCGTCGCTGTTCTTGCCCTTGATTTCATAGAGCGTGCTTCCGTCCGCCTTTCGGGTGACTTGCTCCGCTTTGCTTATTGACGCGAGTTGCGCGCGTGCCGCGTTCATCGCGGCCTCGGGCACCTGAGCAAGCGGGATGTCTCGTTCGCTGTGCTTGCCGATTATCCGGTTTTCGTTCGCCTCGTGGTTTTGCGCGATCGCCACGCCCGCGATCGCCAGCGCGGCCGCGCCCACGCCTGCGACAACAGTGAGAGTTCGTTTGCTAGCCATGTTCCATTCCACTTCCTGCATAAGGGCCGTGGGGTCGGGCGGGCGGCGGTTACGGCCCAATGAGCCGTCGTCCGAGTTCAACTCCTCTGATTGTTCATCCTGTCGAGCGCCGCGCGCAGCCCACGGGCGAGCTTGGCTGCGTCGTCGTTGGCCCAGAAGTGCATGAAGAACAGCCGCGGCTCGTCGTTTAGCATATGATTATGCAGCGCCGTGACCTCGATCCCGTTCGTCCGCAGCACGCGCAGGACCGGATCGACCTCGTTTGCGACAAGTACGAAATCGCCGGTGATGGCGGCTCGGCCGTCCCCGGTTGGCTGAAAGTTGATCGCGGTCGCCGTGCCCATCGTCGGCGGAGTCTCCATATCGCCGTCCATCAGCCGCTCGGCGCGCGGAAAGCTGTATTGGAGGATGCCACCGGCCGTCTTGCCCTCACCGCCCATCAACCGGTTGAGCGCGGCCACATCGAGGTCGAGCCGCGATGCGGCTGCGCTGGCCGAAGGCGATTGCGGCGCGGCGAGCGGGGTCCGACTGGCTGATAGCGCTTGCCGGAGCGCGGCCGCGAGCTTCACCGGGTCGCCGTGGCCGGCAATGTGCATGTACATGGTCGCAGGCGAAGAGCGGAGCAGGTGATTGTGGAGCGCGGTGATCGTAAAACCGCTTGCGAGCAGGCGGCTCAAAACGGGGTTCACCTCGTCGTGGGTCAGCACGAGATCGCCCATCACCATCGCCTCGTCGCCCATCGGCTGAAACGCCGCCCAGGAACCGAGCGCGAGGGAGGGCTTGATCGTCACCCCATCCAGCGTGACGCTCAGGTCCGAACGCGGGAAGCTGTAGCGGTAAACGCCCCCCGGCTGTTCGGCCCCCGCTCGTCCTATCGCCCGGTCGACAGCCGACCAGTCCGGCGCTGCCCATGCCGGGCTTGCCAGCAGGAGGCTGGCGAATCCCAAGGCGATGGTCTTTTTCAGCATAATTGATCCTTCATCAGCGCACTCGACACGGAAAGCCTCACGTCATGCGAGCGCGCCGCCGGCGAGCCGCGACATTGCGCTCCGGTTTCTTTCTTCGGGATAAGCAGTCCTATGCTCATGAGGCTTGTGATGCAACCCTTACACTTGTAGGCTAGTGACGATACAACTATGACAAACACACAAGCTTCCCCTTGGTTGCTCCTGATCCCGCAGCTTCCGGCTAAGCCTGCCTATTTGCGGGTGAAGGTCTGGCGGCGTTTGCAGGCGATCGGGGCCGCGCCGCTCAAGAACGCCGTCCATGCGCTCCCCAATCGCGAGGACACGCGCGCGCTGTTCGAAGAACTGCATCGCGAGATCACCGAAAATGGCGGCGAGGCGCTGATCCTCGAAGCGCGCCTTGTCGGCGGCATGGGCGATGCGGAGCTGCGCGGAGTGTTCGACGCTGCGCGTGACGCCGACTATGAGGAGTTGGCACGCGAGGCGCGCGCGCTGTGTGAGGGCGAGTATGTCGCGGCGGCGGATGTGGGCCGCCTGCGCAAACGCCTGAACGAGGTCGCCGCGATCGACTTTTTCGGTGCGCATGGTCGGCAGGCGGCACAGGCCGCCATCACCGAGGCGGACCGCCGCTCTCACCAACATCCCGATGTGAGCGGCCCCAGTGCGCCCGAGCTGACCCCGGCGGAGCTAAAGCGCCGCGTTTGGGTGACGCGCCGCCATGTCCATGTCGATCGCATCGCGTCCGCCTGGCTCATTCGCCGCTTCATCGACCCCGAGGCGAGCTTCAAGTTCGTCGAGGGCAAAGGATATGTGCCGGAGCCTGACGAACTGAGGTTCGACATGGCGGACGCTGAGTTCACCCACGAAGGCGACCGCTGCTCCTTCGAGACCTTGGTGTTCCGCACCGGTCTCGAGACCGACCCCGCGCTGCGGGCGCTCGGCGAAATTGTTCACGACCTTGATATTGCCGATGCTCGGTTCGAGCGCCCGGAAACTCCGGGAGTGAGCGCGCTTATCGCCGGCATCTGTGCCGGCACCGACGACGACGAGGAGCGGATCGCGCGCGGATCGACCGCGCTCGACGGATTCTATGCTCACTTCACCCGGCGAAAAGAGGACTAAAGATGGAGGCCAGCGCACGCGCTGAAATCGCAGTCGAGACGCTGCACGAGCACGGCATCAGCTTTGGCGAGGCGGTGCGCGTCTGGATCAGGGTCGCGCTGCTCAGCTTCGGCGGACCGGCGGGCCAGATAGCGGTGATGCATCGCATCCTGGTCGAGGAGAAGCGCTGGATCGGCGAGGAGCGGTTCCTCCACGCGCTCAACTATTGCATGCTGCTGCCCGGCCCTGAAGCGCAACAGCTAGCTGTCTATATTGGCTGGTTGCTCCATAAGACCAAGGGCGGCCTGGTCGCGGGCGCGCTATTCGTGCTGCCCGGCTTCCTCGCGATTTTAGGGCTCAGCTATGTCTATGTGCTGCTCGGCGAAGTGCCGCTGGTCGAGGGATTGTTCTTCGGATTGAAGGCCGCCGTGCTGGCGGTGGTGCTACAGGCGGTGGTCCGGGTGGGTTCGCGTGCCTTGAAGAACAACGTCATGCGCGGTTTTGCCGCGCTGGCGTTCGTCGCGATCTTCGTGCTCGACGTGCCCTTCCCGCTGATCGTGCTTGCCGCCGCGCTGATCGGCTTCTTCGGTGGCCGCGCTGGTTACGCCGCATTCAAGGGCGGCGGCGGACATGGTCCCGCCGGCGCTGAGATAGTCCACGACCGCGACACCGCTCTTGGCGAGGGCCTTCCCGACCATGCCCGGCCGAACCTCTCTTGGTCGCTGCGCATCTCCGGCGTCCTGCTGCTGCTCTGGCTCGGGCCGGTCGCAGCGCTGCTGTTCGCGTTCGGCCCCGACGACGTGTTCAGCCGCATCGCCACCTTCTTCAGCCAGATGGCGGTGGTGACCTTCGGCGGCGCCTATGCGGTGCTCGCCTATGTCGCGCAGGAGGCAGTCGAGACCTATGGCTGGCTCCAGCCCGGCGAGATGCTCGACGGGCTCGGCATGGCCGAGACCACGCCCGGGCCGCTGATCATGGTGACGCAGTTCGTCGGCTTTCTGGCAGCCTTCCGCGAGGCCACCGGACTGCCGCCGCTCATCGCCGCGACGTTGGGCGCGATTCTCACCACCTGGGTCACTTTCCTGCCCTGCTTCCTGTGGATCTTCGCCGGCGCGCCGTTCATCGAACGCCTGCGCGGCAACCGCGCATTGTCGGCCGCGCTTTCGGCGATCACCGCCGCAGTGGTGGGTGTCATTCTCAATCTGGCAGTCTGGTTCGGGATTCACACCTTGTTCGGGCAAGTCCGCGAAGTGCCGTTCGCGGCCGGCGCCATCGATCTCCCAGTCCTGACGTCCGTCGACTGGCCCGCGTTAGCGCTGGCGGTGGGTGCGATCCTCGCCATGTTCCGGTTCAAGGCCGGCATGCTGCCGGTGCTCGGCGTCTGCTCCGTCCTCGGGGCCGCATATGTAATGATCATCTGAAGGGAGTGACGTGTGACGATCGACCAATTTTCCCGACGCAGTGCAATCGCAACTCTTGGCATTGGAGCCGCAGCCATGACTATGAACGAAGCCTCGGCGCAGACGCCGACCGCAGCGCCGACGAATGTCCTCGCATTCGCCGGCAATCATCAGATCAAGCCGCTCAGGTTCGATCCCGCCAGGCTCCACGGCCTCTCCGAAAGGCTGATCACATCGCACCACGAGAACAATTATGCCGGCTCGGTCAAGGCGTTGAATATGATCGAAACACGCCTTGCCGCCGCGCTCGCTGACCCGGACCTACCGCCGGTGGTCTATGGCGGCCTCAAGCGCGAGGAGCTGCACCGCACCGGCTCGGTCGTGCTCCATGAAATCTATTTCGACGGGCTGGGCGGCAACGGTCAAGCAGCCGGCTCGATCCGCGACGCGCTGGGCGCGGCGTTCGGCTCGTTCGACCGCTGGGAGACCGACTTCCGCCGCACCGGCATGAGTCTTGCCGGCGGATCAGGTTGGTGCGTGCTCGTCTACAATCTCCACACCCGCTCGCTGCACAACCATTGGGCGTGGGATCATATGCACGGCGCAATCGCCGGCGTGCCGCTGCTGGCGCTCGATATGTACGAGCATAGTTTTCACATGGATTACGGCACCGCCGCCGCCAAATACGTCGACGCCTTCTTCCGCAACATCGACTGGGAAGTGGTCGACCGCCGCTATGCCGCGGCTTTGCGCGGCGGCGGCTGACCCGTCCGCCGAGGATCAACACCCACTTCTGCGCGACACCTGAGTTGGCGACCACAAAGGGGGCAGGTCCGATGGGAGATGCAACAGTGACATCCGGCCCGAACATCGCTCTTCTTTGGCGCGGACAAGCGGCCGAGTGGACGCATCGCTTTCATGAAGCTCGGCAGTGGCCGATCGTTCAAGCCTTGCGGTCGTTCGGGGCGACCACAAGGCCTGTACTGTACAGAGACGAAGCGGTTCGCGACATTCGTGACGAGTTGCTGTCGTTCGACGCGGTGCTGGTCTGGGTGAATCCGTTGGACATTTCAGGCGACCGCTCGGTGCTCGACCCGATGCTGCGCGAAGTCGCGGCGTGCGGCGTTGTCGTCAGCGCGCATCCTGACGTGATCGCCAAAATCGGCGTCAAGGAAGTGCTCTACACAACGCGATCCATGGAATGGGGCAGCGATGTCGATCGATACGTGGACGCTGAAGGCCTTCGCGCTCGTTTCCCCGAACATCTTGCCGCAGGCCCGCGCGTGCTGAAGCCGAACTACGGCAACGGCGGCAGGAATGTATGGCGTGTCCAACTAGACGAAGCGGGAAACGCTCCGGCTTTGAAAACGTCGGTGAAAGTTCAAGAGGCCCGCCAAGGAAGCAAATCGGAGCGCATCAGCCTAGCCGAGTGCTTGGAAAGGTGGGTGCCGTTTCTAAACGACGGCGGCGTGCTGATCGATCAGGCTTATCAGCCGCAGCCGTCCGAGGGCATGGTCCGCTGCTACGTGTGCGGGCACCGAGTGGTTGGCTTTGGGCACAACCTGATCACTGCGCTGATGACGCCAACGGCCATTGATACAACGTCGTCAACCCCACAGCCGATGGGCCGCGCCATGTTCGGACCGGAGGTGACGCGCTTCGCAGCCTTACGGAAAGCGATGGAGGATCGCTGGATTCCAGAGATGCAAAGGTTGCTGTCGATCGCCGACCACGATCTTCCGCTTCTTTGGGACGCCGACTTCCTATTTCGCCCTGGTGAAGCCATCAGCGATGGCTCCTATGCGCTTTGCGAGATCAATGCTAGTTCGGTTGCACCATTTCCGCCAAGCGCCGTCCAGCCAGTCGCCGCAGCGGCAATCGGTCGCGCTCTTGCCATTCGTTTGACGAAGGAGACCTCCAATCCTCATTGATATGATTCAAGCAATTCAAGAGACGTGACATTGGTCGTATCAATCAGACAAGCCTAAGGGTGAGCGAGGCTGGGTGAAACCGGCTCAGGTGGCAGCGCGGAGATACTGGTAGAGGGTTTCGCGACTGATCCCCAGGTCACGGGCGATGACGGCCTTGCGCTCGCCGTCATCAACACGGCGGTGCAGCTCGGCGACCATTTCGTCGGAGAGGGAACGTTTCCGCCCGCGATAAGCACCGCGTTGTCTGGCGACCGCAATGCCTTCGCGCTGCCGCTCCCGGATCAGGGCGCGCTCGAATTCGGCGAACGCACCCATGACCGAGAGCATCAGGTTGGCCATCGGGGAATCCTCGCCCGAGAAGGCCAGGCTTTCCTTCACGAACTCGATCCGGACGCCTCTTTTGGTGAGGGACTGAACCAGTTTGCGCAGATCGTCGAGATTACGCGCCAATCGATCCATGCTGTGGACCACGACGGTGTCACCCTCGCGGGCGAAGGCGAGCATGGCATCGAGTTCGGGGCGGTTGATGTCCTTGCCCGATGCCTTGTCGGTGAAAATCCGGTCGAGCGACTGCCCGTCCAACTGGCGATCGACATTCTGATCGAATGTGCTCACCCGGACGTAACCGATCCTCTGGCCTTTCATCGCCGCCTCCGGTCAAAATGTCAGGTTGAATTCTATGACACGGCGGAACATGCGTCAATAAATGCTTGCCATAACCCTATCCTGACAGAAACCGCCGCTGCATCCTGACGTCCGGTTAGGCTATACTCCAAGCTGACATCACAAAATCAAATCCCTCAAAGATGGCGTCAATTGCCTTGATGGGGTAAAAACTGGAGTGCTTCCAGGATGGGACATTCGGCAACGTCATCTCCAGTGCATCTGGCTAACGTGGTCGCCAGCGTCACCTCTATCTTCTGCAAATCTGCAATGCGGCGGCGGACATCTTCAAGGTGGAGTTCGGTTCTCGCCATAACCTCCGCGCAGGTTTGTGCACCGGTATCGGTGAGCGACAACAATGACCGTATCTCATCCATTGCATAGCCAAGGTCGCGCGCGCGCAGGATGAACTGCAACCTTTGCACCAGTTCCGGCGAATAGACGCGGTAGCCGTTGGAACTGCGAGGCGGCCCCGGCAGCAATCCCACCTTCTCGTAATAGCGGATGGTTTCGAGATTGCAGCCTGTTTTCCGGGCAAGCTGGGCACGCAAGATGCCGACCTGTTGCTCCATGAAAATACCTCTTGAGTCTGTAGTGGCTACAGAGCCTACATTGCGAATCACTCAGTTGGAACAAGGGATTCAAGCCATGGTCTCAACGCCGGAAGCGGGACAGCCAGCCCTCACCGAAAACCACGAGCCGAAGCAGGCAAACTGGGTTGCGGCGGGCGCATTGATCGGCGCGGGGCTCGCCTCGGCTTGCTGCGTCGTCCCGCTACTGTTGGTTATGCTCGGAATTTCCGGCGCGTGGATCGCCAACCTGACGGCGCTCGAACCTTACAAGCCCTATGTCGCAGGCGTAACGCTCGCGCTGCTCGGCTACGGCTTCTGGCATGTCTATTTCAAGCCGAAACCGCCCTGTGAAGACGGTTCCTACTGCGCTCGTCCACAATCGGCTTGGACCACCAAGGCGGTGCTGTGGCTGGGCCTTGCCGTCGCCATCCTGGCGCTCACCATCGACTGGTGGGCACCCTGGTTCTATTGAAAGGAAATACCCATGAAAAAGACAGTATGTATCGCTATGGCCGTGCTGGCTATGGCTGGCGGCGGGGTCGCCTATGCAGTTAGTGGCACGGCGCAAGATCGCCCCGCGGCTACCGCAACCGCTCAGAAGCAAACCACCTTTGCCATAGAGAACATGACCTGCGCCACCTGCCCGATCACCGTGAAGAAGGCGATGGAAGGCGTCGCCGGGGTAACGGCGGTCACGGTCGATTTCGCAGCCAAGACCGCGCGCGCAACCTATAACCCGCGCCGCACCAATGCTGCTGCGATTGCCGCTGCATCAACCAACGCGGGTTATCCGGCGCGCGCTATTCAAAACTGAGCGGGGCGCCGCCAGCGCCTCAAGAAAGCGATAAGCAATGAACGACTGTTGCAACCGCCCCGGGCAGGAAGGATTTGACGTGGCCGTCATCGGCGCGGGTTCTGCCGGGTTCTCCGCCGCGATCGCCGCTGCCGATCTGGGCGCGAAAGTGGCGCTCGTCGGTCACGGCACGATTGGCGGCACCTGTGTCAATGTTGGCTGCGTTCCTTCCAAGACGCTGATCCGCGCCGCCGAAGCGGTGCATGGTGGGCTTGCCGCCGCGCGCTTTCCCGGCCTTGGGGGCGCTGTCCAGATGGATGACTGGTCCGTATTGGCGGCGTCGAAGGACGATCTTGTCACGACGCTGCGCCAAAAAAAATATGTCGATCTGCTGCCCGCCTATGACGGTGTGAGCTATATCGAGGGCAAGGCACGCTTTGCCGATGGTGCACTGATTGTCGGCGATGCGCCCATGAAGGTCGGCAAGGTCATATTGGCGATGGGTGCGCACGCCGCCGTGCCGCCGATTCCGGGGATGGACAGCGTGCCCTACCTAACCAGCACATCGGCGCTGGCGCTGGATCGCTTGCCCAAATCGCTGCTGGTGATCGGTGGCGGGGTGATCGGGGTAGAACTGGGACAGATGTTTTCGCGTCTGGGCGTTGATGTCACCATCTGCTGCCGAAGCCGCCTGCTCCCCGAAATGGACCCGGAAGTGAGTGCCGCGCTGAAAAACTATTTGGAAGCCGAGGGCGTGCGGGTTTGCGCAGGTGTCGGCTATCAGCGTATCGCCCAAACACAGAGCGGGGTCGAATTGACCTGCGAGGGGCATTGTGACACCGTCGCGGCGGAACAGGTGCTCATCGCCACCGGACGCCGACCCAATAGCGACGGGCTTGGGCTGGAGGAGCGCGGCATAGTGCTTGCCCGTAATGGTGGAATCGTCGTCGATGACCACCTCGAAACGTCGGTTCCAGGCATTTACGCGGCGGGCGATGTAACGGGACGGGACCAGTTCGTCTACATGGCCGCCTATGGCGCAAAACTGGCCGCGCGCAACGCGGTGACGGGCAACCAATACCGCTACGACAATTCCTCCATGCCATCCGTCGTCTTCACCGACCCGCAAGTCGCCAGCGCCGGCCTCACTGAAACGACAGCACGGGCGCAAGGCCTGGACATCAAGGTTTCGCTGCTCCCGCTCGATGCTGTGCCAAGGGCACTGGCAGCACGCGATACGCGGGGTCTCATCAAACTGATTGCCGACAAGGCGAACGACCGTTTGCTGGGCGGCCAGATCATGGCACCCGAAGGCGCGGATTCGATCCAGACACTGGTGCTGGCGATCAAACACGGCATGACCACCCTGGAATTGGGTGCAACGATATTTCCTTACCTGACCACTGTGGAAGGCCTCAAACTGGCGGCCCAAACGTTTGATAAGGATGTCGCCAAACTGTCTTGCTGCGCCGGGTGATTGCTCGGGGATCAACCGGCAACGAATGGCCTCCCTCCAGTGCAAGCCGCTTTGGTGTCAATTTTGTTATTCGCCTCAGCGGGAGAGCAAAATGGCACGACGCCGACTTCTGACCGGAGACGAGCGCCGGCGCCTGTTCGATCCTCCTGTCCAAGAAACCGCGATCATTGGGCATTATACCCTTTCTGCGGAAGATGTTGAATTGGTTGGGCGCCGCTATGGTCCAGCAAATCGCCTCGGTCTGGCTGCACAAATCGCTTTGATGCGACATCCCGGCTTTGGTCTGCAACCCGAGATCGGGCTTCCCGACGTCATTCTTCAGTACCTCGCGGCACAGTTATTCGTCGATCCTTCCTCCTTCTCTGCATATGGTCAGCGCGCGCAAACCCGTACCGATCATGCCGATCTCGTGGCGCGTTATCTTGGCATACGCCCGTTTCGACGTGGCGACCTGGCACTTGCCCTGAATCTTGCCGCGCAAGCCGCCGAGTATACAGACAGAGGTGAACCGATTGTTCGCGCCCTCATGGTTGGCCTGAAGGGTGAGCGGTTCATTCTTCCGTCAGGCGACACACTGGAACGCGCCGGTCTTGCTGGCCGGGCACGCGCACGCAAAGCTGCCGCAGCCGCAATCGTCGAAGGCCTCAGCTCTGCTGAACTGACACGGCTAGACGAACTCGTAATCAACAACCCGGATTTCGGCATGACACCGCTGGCGTGGTTGCGTAATTTCGAAGAAGCCCCGACTGCGGCCAATATCAATGGCTTGCTTGAGCGCCTGCGCTATGTTCGCGGCATAGGTATCCACCCGGTAGTTGGGGGCGCCATTCCGGAATTCCGCTTTGCCCAATTTGTCCGCGAGGGCGGCGTGGCACCGGCATTCCTGCTTTCGGATTACAGCGTCAATCGCAGGCGGGCGACGTTGACGGCCGCAGTGATCGACCTTGAGGCCAGACTTGCCGATGCCGCGATCCAAATGTTTGACCGACTTATCGGCGGCATGTTCACGCGCGCGCGGCGTGGGCGCGAGCGTCGCTACCAAGATAGTATTCAGTCGGTGGGGCAACTCATGCGGCTGTTTGGCGCCACGATTACAGCACTTGATGAGGCTGTCCAGAATGGCGGCGATCCGCTCGAATTGATTGACGAAGCGGTGGGCTGGCACCGGCTTGTTGCGGCAAAGGCCCAAGTAGATGCCCTTGCTGATCTTGCCGGCGAGGACGCACTGGTAACGGCAACCGAGCGTTACGCCACGCTACGGCGTTTCAGCCCGGCATTTCTGGACGCCTTCACCTTCAAGGCGTCTGGAACAGGGACGGCACTGATCAAAGCCATCGATGTCATTCGCGATGCGAACACACGAAAGTCGCGCGACCTTCCCGATGGCGTTCCACTGCCATTCCCCAATCGGCAGTGGAAGCGTCTCATCACCGAAAGCGGCCGTATCGACCGCCGACGTTATGAAATTGCGATCATGGCAACCTTGCGTGATCGTTTGCGCGCCGGTGATGTATGGATCGAGGGAACCCGCAACTATCAGCGCTTCGATGCCTATTTGCTGGGTCGGCGCGACGCCGCCAAAGTGGCGGATGTGCTTCCGTTCGATTCAAATGCTGCATCCTACCTCGCTGACCGGGCACGAAATCTTGACTGGCGGCTGCGCCGATTTGCCAAGCAGTTGAAAACAAACAAGCTTGAGGGAGTGTCGCTCGAACGAGACCGGCTCAAGCTTCAGCAAATGCCGCCTGTCACCCCACCGGAAGCTGAAGCCCTCGATCGCAAGCTCGATACCCTGCTTCCCCGCGTGCGCATCACCGAGCTGCTGCTTGAAGTCGCCGAACGCACTGGTTTTTTGAACGCATTCCGTGACCTGCGCTCAGGCAAGGAGCACGACAACCCCAGCACGGTACTCGCCGCAATTCTGGCTGATGGCACCAACCTCGGGCTGGAGCGGATGGCCAATGCCAGCGAAGGCGTCAGCTATGCCCAACTCGCATGGACCCACAACTGGTATCTTTCACCCGAGAACTATCAGGCCGCGCTGGCCATGATCATCTCAGCCCATCACGAATTACCCTTCGCGCGGCATTGGGGCGCTGGCACCAGTTCGTCGTCCGATGGCCAGTTCTTCCGGTCGGGGCGGAGCCGTTCAGGGGCGGCGGACGTCAATGCCAAATATGGCGCCGAACCTGGCGTGAAAATCTATTCTCACCTTTCCGATCACTTCGCATCATTCGGATCACGGATCATGTCCGCGACGGCAGGTGAAGCGCCTTACGTGCTCGACGGGCTTGTCCTGGGCGCCGGCAACCTTCCGTTGCATGAGCACTATACCGATACCGGCGGCGCCACCGATCATGTTTTCGCACTCTGCCACCTACTCGGGTTCCGCTTCGCGCCCCGGCTGCGCGATATTGGCGACCGCAAGCTGGGTTCGATCGCTGCGCCATCGACATACAAGGGCATCGAAAATCTGATGGGCCGCACCATCAAAACGGCAGCGATCGAGGCCGATTGGGATGACATCGTCAGGATTGTCGCCTCAATCAAGGATGGCACGGTGGCGCCGTCAGTAATCTTGCGAAAACTTGCCGCCTACAAACGCCAGAACAGGCTGGATTTTGCATTGGCTGAACTGGGCCGTATCGAGCGCACTTTGTTCACGCTCGATTGGCTTGAACAACCGGAACTGCGACGTGCCTGTCAGGCCGGTCTCAACAAAGGCGAGGCGAGGCACACGCTTGCCGCCGCCATCTATACCAACCGGCAGGGTCGGTTCACCGATCGCTCGCTGGAAAATCAGGAATTTCGCGCATCTGGGCTGAACCTGCTGATTGCGGCGATTTCCTACTGGAACACGGTCTATCTCGACCGGGCCGCCCAGCACCTCAACGCTGTCGGCACGACGTTCGATGCGGCACTGCTTGCGCACCTTTCTCCGATGGGCTGGGCGCACATCAGTCTGACCGGCGATTACCTCTGGGAGCAGGCCAGGCGACTTCCAGCAGGTGAATTCCACCCACTCAACGAGCCAATGGCGCGGTTGAAGCGTGTAGCGTAGCCCATGTTCCGCTTATGTCCGAGAAATCGTTGTCTGGCGAACAAAGCTTGAGGTGACGCCATCTAGGAAGAAAGCGCATGAGCCGGGAGAATACCGGCCCATGCTGATTCAGGGCTTATTTCTGATCAAGAAACGTCGTTGCTTGTTGCAGGAATAGCTCCGGATACTGGTAGAAGGAACCGTGATTGGTGTCCGGATAGACTACGAGTTCGGCATTCGGCAGATTGTCCTCCAGCTTATATGAATTGCTGGTGTAGTGGATCAGATCCTTGCTGCCACTGACGATCAGAACCGGCTGCTTGATGCTCTTCAGATAATCGTTCGAATTTGCCGACGGTGTGCCCCAGGCTGCGAAGGCGGCGACCTGCGCACCGTATACATCGGGACCGGGATTTGCATCGCGATCGACCGTGCGCAGACGAATGCGGTCTAGGAATTTCTGACCTGCTGCCTGGCTTGCCAGCGTCGGGTTGAAGAACGTCGTCAGCAGGATGGTGTCTGCCGGTTCGTATTTCTTCGTCAGCATCGCCTGGAACTCCGGCGTCAAAGTTGCCATGCCGTCGCCGCCGCGCGGCGCGCTACCGATAAGGATCACCTTGCGGACGAGATCCGGACGCTGAAAGGCGACCTCCTGCGCGACGAGGCTGCCCAACGAGAAGCCCAGGATGTCGGTCTGCTTGATGTGCAGCGCTTCAATCAGGCCGATACCATACTTCGCCATGCCTTGAACCGTGTGAGGAACCTGGCCCTCCGAGCCGGCAACGCCTGCATTGTCAAAGATGACGACCTCGCGGTTCTTGGAAAAACCGTCCGTGATCATCGGATCCCAGTTGTCCATATTGCCCAGGAAGTGCTGGAAGAAGACCAGCGGAACGCCGCCCTGTTTGCCAAAGCGTCGATAGGCGAGACGGGTGCCATCGACCGTTACAAACTGCGTTTTAGCGAATTGATGTAACGAGCCGCCGACGACACTCGTCTTGGTCGACTTGGCGAGAGCAGCGGTGGGCGCGATCTGAGACGTGAGAACGGTCGCGGCTGCCAAGCCGAGAGCGACCGCAAGACGAACCAAGTTTTTTGATAATGTAGGATGCATCGGACCTGTCCTTGTTAAATTCCGTTGAGTTGAGGATGTGAGCGGCGGAGCGAGGTCAGGCGTTCGAAAACCCGAGACATTCGTCCCTCTCTATAGAGTGCTTGATCGCATGATTACCTATCGATAGATAGGTGATCACGTTCTATTTGGGTGGCTGGTCACCTGTCAAGCCTATCAATCGATAGATTGGTTATCTTGGAGGGCGCGCTTAAGAGAACAAGCCCAGGGCCTTGTAGGCGGCAATGATACGATCGAAGACCGCCACGTCCCCGCGACCACGGGCAACGAGTTGGGCGCCTTCTATCGCGGCGTAGATTGACAGTGCTTGCGCTTCGAGCTTCTCGTGAGAGGTTTTGGGGTGTCTCTTCGACAGCATTTTCGTCAGCCACCGCGCGTTCACTTCTCCGAAGCGGTTGACTTCAGTCAGCACAAACGCCGGAAGATCGGCCGATTCAGCAGCCATCATCCCGCAGAGACACATCCGGTTGTCTTGCTCGAGAGCTGCCCGATAGACACTGATATACGCGTCGATCATACGATCGTGATCGCTCTCCGACGCTTCCAACGACTGGAAAAAACTCACGGCCTGATCGGTATATTCTTTCGCGAGAGCCGCTGCCAAATCGCCTTTTGTCGGGAAATGGTAGTGAACGCTCGCACTTTTGACGCCAACCTCTTTAGCAATTTCCCGAAAGCTCAGCGCGTTGTAACCGTGCGCCTGAACCAGGGCACGGCCAAATTTCATGATGGCGTTGCGGGTGTCGGTAGGTCCATCGGAACTCATAAGGATGTGATACTACCTATCTTCCGATAGATCAAGTTCCGGCAGATAGTCTTCGGTTTCGATTCACAGCGCATTATCTTTTTATTCGATTTATTGGGCAGCTATCCCCGCTTGTGATGATCAATCGTAGCTTCCCGCTGAGTGGCGGGCTGGGCCCGGCTTTGGCATCCGACACGTTCGCAGATCCGACGAGATCCCGATGGGCGACTTTTATCCGTGATTCGTCAGATACTGACCAAGAGCGCGAAGGGGTGTCGATTATTCCCGGAAATCTTCGACATCGTGAATCTCGCCTGAGCGAACGACCGTGCGCTGGAACCGCCGCCGACATCCGGCGGCCCCCCAGCACCGCACGGAGCTTCGATCATGGCCGAAAGCACAACCGTCCAAGTCCCTCCCCGCTATTTGCGCACGCCCGAGGCAGCACGTTTCCTCGGTCTGTCCGGCCGCACCCTCGAAAAGCACCGCACCTACGGCACCGGCCCGGCCTTCAAGAAGCTCGGCGGCCGCGTCGTCTACGCGATCGCCGACCTACAGGCCTGGGCCAACCGCGGCACCAAGAACTCGACCGCTGACAGCGACGCGATCCTGCCGGCGAAGCGTCACGAACCGACCGGCGCGGCAGGCAGCCACGCGCCACAGCGCTGAGCAGCCAGCGGATGTCGGCGCGCCATCACAGAAGTGAACGCGAGCAGCTCGATCTCTTCCGGGCGCTGCCTGGCGATCTCGCGCCGCGCGACGCGCAGGACCTGATGGCGTACCCGTTCTTTGCGCTCGGCAAGTCGAAGCGGCTGGCGCCGATCAACTTCAAGGCCGGCTCCATCGTCATCCGCGTCGAGGCCGTCCCCGAGCACGGCATGGCCACCATCTGGGACGCCGACGTGCTGATCTGGGCGGCCTCGCAGATCGTTGAGGCGCGCGACCACGGTCTTCGGCCGTCGCGTCTGATGGCGACCACACCCTACGAGATTCTGCAGTTCATCGGCCGCGGCGTCAGCCTGCGGGACTATGACCGGCTCAAGGCCGCGCTCGACCGTCTCCAGTCGACAACAGTGGCGACGTCGATCCGCCAGCCGACCGAACGGCGACTGCACCGCTTCTCCTGGATCAACGAGTGGAAAGAGCGCGCTGACGCACGCGGACGTCCGCTTGGGCTCGAACTGATCGTGCCGGACTGGTTCTACGCCGCCGTCCTTGACGACGCGCTCGTGCTCACGATCGACCGCGACTATTTCGGCCTGACGGGCGGACTGGAGCGCTGGCTTTACCGCCTCGTGCGCAAGCACGGCGGCAAACAGGAGTTCGGCTGGAGCTTCGATTTCCCGCATCTGCACGCCAAGTCCGGTTCGCTCTCGCCGCTCAAGCACTTCGCCTACGACCTGCGCGACATCGTCCGCCGCCAGCCGCTGCCGGGCTACCGCCTGACCATCGAGCAGTGCCTCGGCGCGCCCGAAATCCTCTCCTTCAAACCCATCGACCCGCACGCGCTCGGCATCTCTCGCCAGCGCCGCCGCTCGACCATGCACCCTGGGGATAAGCTGTGAATCGTCTCGTGCTATCAGGGACCGGACTCATCGTGCCATCGAGGACCCGATCCTCGTGCTATCGGGGACCGGAATCGTCGAATCCGCTCGCTGAATCAGCAACTTGCGAGCCTCGTAACTTCTCTAACCTAGATTCCTTCGGAATCTTTCTAACGCAAACCGCTTTTTGCGCAGTTGTGGACGAGTCCCCGATCACCGGGAGACCGTCATGATCGTCGCGCTCCTCAACCAGAAGGGCGGCGTGGGAAAGACGACGCTGGCGCTCCATCTTGCCGGTGAATGGGCACAGCGAGGGCAGCGCGTCACGGTCATCGACGCCGACCCGCAAGGCTCTGCGCTCGACTGGTCGCAGCAGCGGACGCGCGAGAACCTGCCGCGGCTCTTCGGCGTCGTCGGCCTGGCGCGCGACACTCTGCATCGGGAAGCGCCCGAGCTGGCGCGTGATGTCGACCACGTCATCATAGACGGTCCGCCGCGCGTCGCCGGGCTGATGCGCTCGGCGCTGCTCGCCGCCGACCTAGTGCTGATCCCGGTGCAGCCGTCGCCGTTCGACGGATGGGCGAGCGCCGAAATGCTCTCGCTCCTCAGCGAGGCCCGCATCTACCGGCCGCAGCTCGCCGCGCGCTTCGTGCTGAACCGCTGCGCTGCGCGCACCGTCATCGCCCGTGAGACGGCCGAAACGCTTGCCGACCATGATCCGCCGCTGCTCGCATCGACGATCGGCCAGCGGGTCGCCTTCGCCGACACCGCACAGACTGGACGGCTCGTCAGTGAGCTGGACGCCGACAGCCCGGCCGCGCGTGAGATCGCCGCACTCGCCACCGAGATCGCGAGGATCGCGCCGTGACCGTGTCCTCTCCGAAGCGCGGCTTCGCCAGCCGACCGGGCGATCCGGAAAGCTGGATCAAGTCAGCCGACACGCCCGCCGCCCGCGTCACCGACGCCAACGCGTTCACGGCCAGGCTCACCATCGACGTGACCACCGAACAGCGGGCGCGGATCAAGATCGCCGCCTTCCAGCGCGGCGTCACCGTGGCCGACATGCTGCGCGAGCTGCTCGCGCGCGAATTTCCAGCCACCGAAGGAGACGCGACATGACCGGCCCCGGCGCCACCCATGCGCGCGGCGAACCGAGACCGACCACGCCGCCGCCAAACATCCTCACCGAAGTCGAACTCACCTGGATCGAAAAGCGCGTCGAGAACTGGATCAGGTTCGGCCGCGAGGCCGGCGAGCAGATCCTCGACCGTCGGCGGCGCGTGCTGCGCTTCGCGCCGGACAGCGTGTTCGCCTTCGTGCGCTGGGCCGCCAACGACTTCGGCACCGTCGCGTCCACTCTCGACGTGCTGCGCGCCACGCTGCCGGTGGAGCCGCGCCAGACCGTTCCCTTCGTCCGTCCCGGCGCCGATGTGCTGCTGAAGGTCGAAGGCTGGCCGAAGGTCGAGCGCGTGCTGCAGATGATCGACGCCATCGAGGCGATCGGCGTCGATCCCGCCGAGGTCTCGATGGATCACTGGCGCCACATCCACAACCGCATGGCCGCCGGCCATCAGCCGCGCACCTACACGCACGACCATCACCGGGCGTTCCTCCTGCGTCGGAGGGTCGGGTCATGAGCCGCTTCGGCTACGTTATGGTCACCTATTTCATGACCATGGGGATCGCGATCGCTTCGTTCGTCGAGTTCCCCAAGACCTTCATCTGGAACGCCTCGGCGAGCACACCGATCGGGCTCTATCGCATCGACCACCCGCGTCACCTCGCGGTGACCGATCTGGTCGCCGTCCGCGCGCCCGAGGCATTCGCCGACTTCATGGTGGAGCGCGGCTATATCGGCCGCGGCGTCCCGCTGATGAAGCGCGTCGCGGGCCTTCCGGGACAAGAAGTCTGCCGCCGCGATCACGCCATCACGGTCGATGGCGCGCCGATGGGCGA
Source organism: Sphingomonas sp. CCH9-E2 (assembly GCF_001557215.1). GTDB lineage: Bacteria > Pseudomonadota > Alphaproteobacteria > Sphingomonadales > Sphingomonadaceae > Sphingomonas. Next base: position 21,333 of record NZ_LSJM01000075.1, read on the forward strand.
CGCGCTCGACCGCGATCATCTCGGCCGTCCGCTGCCCGACTGGCAGGGCTGCCGCCGCATCGCCGGGGGCGAACTCTTCCTGATGAACTGGGCCGTCCGCGACAGCCTGGACGGGCGCTATTTCGGGCCAATGCCCGTCGGCGCCGTCATCGGCCGGGCGCTCCCGGTCTGGACCGATGAAGACGGCGACGGCCGCTACGTCTGGGGCGCGCCGACCCACTGAGTTTCCGCGTCCACCCCAAACCAAAGGAGACCACCATGACCCAGATCGGACAATTCACACGCACCCGGAGCGGTTATGCCGGGCGCATCCTCGCGCTCGGCATCGACGTCGAAGCCGTCTTCGTTCCCGCCGAACCCTCGGACGCCGAGAACGCGCCGGACTTCCGAATCCTGCTCGGCAGCGAGGAAGGCGTCGAGGTCGGCGCCGGCTGGAAACACGTCGGCGAACGTGCCGGCGACTACGTCTCCGCGCAGTTCGACAGCCCGCTTTTCCCCCGGCCGTTGCGCGCCAACCTCTTCCGTTCGAACGACGAAGGTTCCGCCTGGGGCCTGCACTGGACGCGCCCGACCAAGCCGCAGAGGGAGGACTGATCGGTGCGCGCTCCGCAGCAGCAGCGGGGGCAGCACCAGGGCGGCGCGCGGCGAACCCGCGCCGCTCACCGGCTGCTCCTCCTTCTCCTTTCCGGCCTGTCCCTGGCCGCCGGGCTGACGTCGCACGGCTTCGCGCAGTCGGTGCCGCTATCGCAGCCCGAGGCAGGCGGCCCGTTCGCTGCCTTCGTCGCGGAGGCCTCGCAGCGTTTCGGCATTCCGGTCGCCTGGATTCGCGCCGTCATGCGGGTCGAAAGCGCCAACGAAGTGCGTGCCATCTCGCCCAAGGGCGCGATGGGGCTGATGCAGATCATGCCCGATACCTGGGCAGAGCTGCGCACCCGGTATCGCCTCGGCACGGACGCCTTCGACCCGCGCGACAACATTCTCGCGGGCACGGCGTATCTGCGCGAACTCTACGACAAATACGGCTCGCCGGGCTTCCTCTCGGCCTACAACGCCGGGCCAGGACGCTACGAGGAATTCCTCGCCGGCGGTCGCGCATTGCCTGCGGAAACGCGCGCCTACGCCGCCCAGCTCGCCCCCCTTGCAGGCGGCGAACCAACGGCGGCCACCGTCACTGTTGCCGTCGCCGATCCACTGGCCTGGACGCGCGCACCGCTCTTCATCGGTGCGGCCGAACGCGTCTCGGCGGCGGCTCCAGCGCAGTCCGAACAACAACCGCGCGACACCGACACCGCAGTCCGGCCGCGTGACGCTGCGGCAGAGGCAGCACCGGCCGGCGGCCTCTTCGTCTCCCGGCGAGACCCTGCAGGTCCCCGATGAGCCGGTTTGCACTCCATCGCACAACGGCGAACCACGGCGCATCTTGGAGGGTGTCGGGAGGGGAAGCCGCAAGCACAACCGCACGATGGCAGGATAAAAGGGCGCGATGTGCGCCTTGGTTCGGTTGTGCTTTTTCAAGGACTTATGCCGCGATTTCGCGAGGTGCGCCTGATCGGCGCAGCCTGCGCTCCGGCGCTTTCATCAACAAAATCATCGGCTTCGCGCGATGTGCGGGGCCTCAGCCGTGACCGACGAGAACGAATTCCGCATCCGGCCCGGCCGCATCCGTTCAACCAGCGCCCAGCGGGTGCGGCCCTTCATCGCCCAGGCGCTGGCGGCGGCGCAGCGGGCTGGCGGCAGCGTATCCCGGCAAGGGAAGATCGGGCCCGGCGCGCGCTCCCGATTCGGGCGCGGCCAACGCGCCTCGATCCAGGCGAACCGTTTGATCACGGCGCGCTCGCGCGGCGCGGTGATCAAGGCGCGTGTGCTCCGCCATGGCGGCCGCAACGCGCCGCTCGCCACCCATCTCAATTATCTCCAGCGCGACGGCGTCACCCGTGACGGGGAGAAGGCCCAAATGTTCGGTCCCGGCGGCGACGATGTCGACGCCAAGGCGTTCGCCGAGCGCGCCGAGGGCGACCGCCATCACTTCCGCTTCATCGTCTCGCCGGACGACGCCGTGGAGATGTCCGACCTCAGAGGCTTCGCGCGCGAGCTGGTCGGGCAGATGGAGAAGGATCTCGGCACCAAGCTCGAATGGGCGGCGGTCGATCACTGGAACACCGAGCATCCCCATGTCCACCTGATCGTGCGCGGCGTGCGCGACGACGGTTCGGACCTGGTCATCTCGCGCGACTACATAAAAGAGGGCATGCGCGACCGGGCGCGCGACCTCATCACCCACGAGTTGGGGCCGCGCACCGATCAGGAGATCCGGCGCACCCTCGAACGTCAGATCGACGCCGATCGTTGGACCAATCTCGATCGCCAGTTCGCCCGCGATGCCTATCGCACCGGCGTCATCGATCTCGCACCGCATGCCGATCGCCGGCCAGACGAATTCCGCGCGCTCAAAATCGGGCGGCTGCGCAAGCTCGAAGGGCTCGGCCTCGCCGATGAAATCGGCCCCGGCCAGTGGACGATCTCCGAGAAGGCCGAGGCGACGCTGCGCGAGCTGGGCGAGCGCGGCGACATCATCAAGCGCATCCATCATGGCCTGACCGAGCGCGGCATCGCACGCGGCACCGCGAGCTACGTGCTCGCGTCGGAAAGCCTCAACGATCCCGTCATCGGCCGCCTGGTCGCGCGCGGGCTCGACGACGAGCTGAAGGGCACGGCGTTCGCCGTTGTCGACGGCATCGACGGCCGCACCCATCATATCAAGCTGCCCGACCTCGACGCGGCCGGCGACAGCGCGCCGGGCTCGATCGTCGAGCTGCGCAAGTTCGACGATGCGCAGGGCCGTCGTCGCGTCGCGATCGCCGTGCGCTCCGATATCGACATCGAGCGGCAGGTCACCGCGACCGGTGCGACCTGGCTCGACCGGCAGGCCATCGCCCGCGAGCCCGTGGCGCTCGGCGGCGGCTTCGGCGCCGAGGTGCGCGACGCCATGGATCGCCGCGCCGAGCATCTCGTCGGTCAGGGCCTCGCCGAGCGCCAGAAGCGCGGCGTCAGCTTCCAGCCCGGACTGATCGACACGCTGCGCCGGCGCGAGCTGGAGGCAGTTGCCGCCCGCATCACCGCCGAGACCGGTCGACCCCAGGTCAAGTCGGAGGCCGGCGAGTACGTCACCGGCACCTATCAGCGGCGCCTCACGCTCGCGACCGGCCGCTTCGCCATGATCGACGATGGCCTGGGCTTCAGCCTTGTGCCTTGGACACCATCGATTGAAAAGCAGCTCGGCCGTCACGTCTCGGGCGTCGCCCGCGGCGACGGCGGCGTCGACTGGAGCTTCGGCCGGCAGCGGGGAATCGGCCTCTAGGGAATTGACGTCGCTCGCCGATGAAAGTCATGCGAGCCGTTATTGACTGATCAGTGCATAACGGTTAAACCGCGTTCATGGCCAGACCGCGAGAGTTCAATCGGGAAGTCGCCCTGAAGGAAGCCATGAAGGCCTTCTGGGCGAAGGGCTATGCCGCCACGTCGACGGAAGACCTCATCCAAGCAATGGGAATTGGGCGGCAGAGTCTTTACCACGCCTTCGGCGACAAGCGACGGCTCTATGTGGAAGCGCTCGAGACCTATCAGCGAGAGACGACGAGCGGCCACCTGAAGCGGCTGAACGGCGCCATTTCACCACTAGCCGGCGTCCGCGATCTGCTCATCGGACTCATCGACGAGGACGACAGGCTCAGGACGATGGGCTGCATGGGTGTCAATTCGGTCGGCGAATTCGGGGCATCCGATCCCGAACTTCGCGAACTAAGGACCAAAGTCGGGATGGCCATCAACAAGCGGCTTGCCGAGCGACTCAGCGAAGGTCAGGCGAATGGAGAGATCGACCCCACCTTCACCCCCGGGGAAGCAGCGAATTTCATTCAGTTGACCATGGCGGGAATTCAGCTTGCCGCGCGTGGCGGCGGTGGCTTGGAGGAACTACGCCGCATGGCCGACTTCGCCACCGACCGCCTGCGATCTCACTAGGGGATCGGCATGGTCTGCGTAGAACCACACCTAGTTATGCACTGATCGATCAAGAAAGGACTCTTCATGAGCAATGGATCAAGGACGGAACGCCGGACAGCGCTGGTGTTCGGCGGATCGCGTGGCATCGGCGCCGCCGCGGCATCGCGACTGGCCGCAGACGGATTCGCGGTGGCTCTGACCTATGTGTCGCGCCCGGACAAGGCGGCAGAGGTCGTCTCCGCCATCGAGGCGGCGGGAGGGACGGCGCTCTCGATAAGGGCTGACAGTGCCGATCCAACGGCGATCCGAGCTGCCACGGCGCAAACCGCGGAGGCTCTTGGACAGATCGACGTCGTCGTCGTCAATGCCGGGATCATTCGGATAGCAACGGTGGACGCCTTCACTTTGGAGGATCTCGACCTGATGCTGGCCGTCAATGTTCGGGGCGTTTTCCTCGCCATCCAAGCTGCCGCCAGCCACATGCGCGACGGAGGTCGTATCATTACGATCGGCAGCAACACTGCAGTCCGCACAGGCACACCGGGCGCCAGCGTTTATGCCATGACCAAGGCGGCTGTCGCATCGATGGCAAAGGGCGTTGCCCTCGATCTCGCTCCGCGTGGAATCACCGTCAACAACATCCAGCCTGGTCCGACCGAGACGGACATGACGGCGGGGATGATTCCACAATTGCGAGAGATGATTCCCCTTCGCCGGGTTGGACAGCCGGCGGAGATTGCGGGCCTCATATCGTACCTTGCGAGCGATCAGGCTGGTTATATGACGGGCGCCAGCCTGACTATCGATGGCGGGTTCGTGCTGTGAACGTTGATCGCACGTATTGGCGGTCGAAGACCGGTAATTTCTCGCTACCTTGCGCTACAGTACGACATGATGACGACACGTATTGAATAGCGCCGCAGCTCTTCACCAATTTGCGAAAATGCAATTGGTGAGCGTCGATGTCTGCTACGAAAATACTCTGGGGTCAGATCCTCACCGTCTTCGCGATCGTCCTGCTGACGACCTGGGCCGCCACACAATGGACGGCCTGGAAGCTCGGCTTCCAACCGCAGCTCGGCCCGGCCTGGTTCATGCTCGGCGACTGGCCGGTCTACTATCCCTGGTCCTTCTTCCCGTGGTGGTATTTCTATGATGCGTATGCGCCCCCGATCTTCGTCGAGGGCGCCTATATCGCCGCCTCCGGAGGGTTCATCTCGATCGCGGTTGCGATCGGCATGTCGGTCTGGCGGGCGCGTGAGGCGAAGAACGCCGAGACCTTCGGCTCGGCTCGCTGGGCCCGCGCCGACGAGGTGCGCGGCGCCGGTCTGCTCGGCGAGGATGGCGTGGTGCTCGGCAAGTTCGACCACGCCTATCTGAGGCATGACGGGCCCGAGCATGTGCTGTGCTTCGCCCCGACCAGATCGGGCAAGGGCGTCGGCCTGGTCGTGCCCTCGCTGCTGACCTGGCCGGGCTCGGCCATCGTCCACGACATCAAGGGCGAGAACTGGACGCTCACCGCCGGCTTCCGCGCCCGCCACGGTCGGGTGCTGCTCTTTGATCCGACCAACGCGAAATCGGCCGCCTACAATCCGCTGCTCGAGGTGCGCCGCGGCGAATGGGAAGTGCGCGACGTCCAGAACATCGCCGACATTTTGGTCGATCCGGAAGGCTCGCTCGAAAAGCGAAACCACTGGGAGAAGACCAGCCATGCGCTGCTGGTCGGCGCCATCCTGCACGTCCTCTATGCCGAGGAGGACAAGACGCTCGCCGGCGTCGCCGCCTTTCTCTCCGATCCGAAGCGGCCGATCGAGTCGACGCTGGCGGCGATGATGAAGACGGCCCATCTCGGCGAAGCCGGTCCGCACCCGGTCATCGCGTCGGCGGCCCGCGAGCTGCTGAACAAATCAGACAATGAGCGGTCGGGCGTGCTGTCGACCGCCATGTCGTTTCTCGGGCTGTACCGGGACCCCGTGGTGGCGGAGGTGACGCGCCGCTGCGACTGGCGCATCGCAGACATCGTCGGCGCCAAGCATCCGACCAGCCTCTACCTCGTCGTGCCGCCATCCGACATCGCCAGGACGAAGCCACTCATCCGCCTGATCCTGAACCAGATCGGCCGGCGCCTGACCGAGGACTTGCACGCTAAGGGCAACCGGCATCGGCTGCTCCTCATGCTCGACGAATTCCCGGCGCTCGGGCGACTGGACTTCTTTGAATCCGCGCTGGCCTTCATGGCCGGCTACGGCCTGAAGGCATTCCTGATCGCGCAGTCGCTCAACCAGATCGAAAAGGCATATGGGCCGAACAATTCGATCCTCGACAACTGCCATGTGCGCGTCAGCTTCGCCACCAACGACGAGCGGACCGCGAAAAGGGTCAGCGATGCGCTCGGCACGGCGACCGAAATGCGGGCCATGCGCAACTATGCCGGCCATCGGCTGTCGCCCTGGCTCGGCCACTTGATGGTGTCGCGCTCGGAAACGGCGCGACCGCTCCTGACCCCCGGCGAGGTGATGCAGCTCCCGCCGGCCGACGAGATCGTCATGGTCGCGGGCACGCCGCCGATCCGCGCGAAGAAGGCCCGCTATTTCGAGGACCGACGCTTCAAGGAGCGGATCGTCGCGCCACCGACGCTCGCCAAGTCGAACCGACCCAGCTCCGACGATTGGACCAGGCTGCCGGTTCCGGCCCGCCCAGTCGCCGCGCTCGCCGGGGCCGACGCGGCGGCCGACGCTGGCGACGAAGATCCGACCGGCTCCGAGCGACGCCATCAGCCCGAGCTGAACCGCGCAGCGCCCGTCGAGAAGAAGGCGCCGATCGACAATGAATTCGAGGTGGGGCTCGATGACGACGCCGACGAGGATGCCGCTCGGATCAGCCGCGCCAACCAGGTGATGCAGGGCGTCGCGCGTCAGGTCTCGCTCGACCCGAACGACGGCATGGAGCTGTGAGACGCCCATGGCCGATCCGTCGAAGAAACAGCGCCTGTCGGTCTATCTCGAACCCGAGGTGATGAAGGCGCTCGTCGCCCATGCCGCACGCCGCGATCAATCGCGCTCTTTGGTCGCCGAGGCAGCGATCGCGTCCTTCCTGTCGCCGGACGCGGCCGAGCGGCAGGAAGCGGCGACCACCAAACGCCTCGACCAGCTCGACCGCCGCATGACCCGCATGGAGCGCGACATGGGGATTTCGGTCGAGATGCTGGCGGTGTTCGTGCGCTTCTGGCTGACCTCGAACCCGCCGCTGCCCGAACCGGCCCAGGCCGCCGCCCGGGCACAGGCTGGAGAACGCTACGACGCCTTCGTCGCTGCGCTCGGCCGCCGACTCGCCAAGGGGCCAAAGCTCCGTCAGGAGATTTCGGAGGACATCGAGCCCGCGCGCGACGCGCAATAAGCAGCGATTGCGGCAACTCAAGTAATCGGCAGTTCCTCCGTTTCCCTGTCTCTGCACGCTACACTGCTACTACGCCCTGACACCTGTTGCCGAGGGCCGATTTCCGGTTCTCTTACTCATCCCCGATCCAGGGGCGGCCTGACGCGGTCCCGCAAAGAACGGGGACAACGTGGCCGATTCGCACCAGAAATCTGAAGCGATACTTCGAGGCGCCCGCATGCTGCGGACGGCCCTTGGCCCCGCCATCGCCGGATTCCTGAGCGACGCCAGCGTCGTCGAGGTGATGCTCAACCCCGACGGCCGCCTCTGGATCGACCGGCTTTCGGAGGGGCTGTCGGACACCGGCGAGACGCTGTCGCCGGAGGACGGCGAGCGGATCGTGCGCCTGGTCGCGCACCATGTCGGCGCCGAGGTTCATATCGGCAATCCGCGTGTCTCGGCCGAGCTGCCGGAAACGGGGGAGCGGTTCGAGGGCCTGCTGCCGCCCGTCGTGGCGGCCCCGGCCTTCGCCATCCGCAAGCCGGCGGTCGCCGTCTTCACGCTGCAGGATTACGTCGCCGCCGGCATCATGTCCCCCGTGCAGGCCGAGATCCTGCGTCAGGCCGTCGCCGACCGCCGCAATATCCTGGTCGCCGGGGGCACCTCGACCGGAAAGACCACGCTCACCAACGCGCTGCTCGCCGAGGTCGCCAAGACCTCGGATCGCGTCGTCCTGATCGAGGACACCCGCGAGCTGCAATGCGCCGCGCCGAACCTCGTCGCCATGCGGACCAAGGACGGCGTCGCGACGCTGTCCGACCTCGTGCGCTCCTCGCTGCGCCTGCGGCCTGACCGCATCCCGATCGGCGAGGTACGCGGCGCCGAGGCTCTCGACCTGCTCAAGGCCTGGGGCACCGGCCATCCGGGTGGTGTCGGGACGATTCACGCCGGCACCGCGCTCGGCGCGCTGCGGCGCCTCGAACAGCTCATCCAGGAAGCTGTCGTCACCGTCCCGCGCGCGCTGATCGCCGAGACGATCGACCTCGTCGCCGTCCTCTCCGGACGCGGCTCGAACCGACGTCTCGCCGAACTCGGCCGCGTCGAGGGGCTCGGACCCAGCGGCGACTACCGCGTCACCCCCGCAACCCAGCCCCCCGAAGGAGACCCCTCATGATCCGTCACGTCCTGCGCATTCAGCGCCACATCCGCACGTTCGCGGCCGTCGCGTTCGTCAGCCTCGCGCTGGCGCCCGCCGCCCACGCGTCCGGCTCCTCGATGCCGTGGGAGGCCCCACTGCAATCGATCCTCGAATCCATCGAGGGACCGGTCGCCAAGATCCTCGCCGTCATCGTCATCATCGTCACCGGCCTGACGCTGGCCTTCGGCGATACGTCCGGCGGTTTCCGGCGCCTGATCCAGATCGTCTTCGGTCTGTCGATCGCCTTCGCGGCCAGTTCGTTCTTCCTCAGCTTCTTCAGCTTCGGCGGCGGAGCGCTCGTCTGATGGCCGGACCGATCGAGAGCGGCGGCGACGTGCCTGGCTTCACCGTTCCGGTTCACCGCGCCTTGACCGAGCACATCCTGCTCGGCGGCGCACCCCGGAGCATCGCCATCCTCAATGGCACGCTCGCCGCAGCCCTCGGTCTCGGCCTGCGCCTCTGGCTGGTCGGCCTTGCGGTCTGGGCCGTCGGCCACTTTGCCGCTGTGTGGGCGGCCAAGCGCGACCCGCAGTTCGTCGACGTCGGACGTCGGCACCTGCGCATCCCCGGCCATCTCGGAGTCTGAGGCCCGCCATGATGAACCTCGCCGAATATCGCCGCACCTCGACCCGCCTTGCGGATTTCCTGCCCTGGGCGGCGCTTGTCGCCCCCGGCGTCGTCCTCAACAAGGACGGTTCGTTCCAGCGCTCGGCGCGCTTCCGTGGTCCCGACCTCGATTCCGCCGTGCAGGCCGAGCTGGTCGCCGTCGCCGGCCGCCTCAACAGCGCCTTCCGCCGCCTCGGCAGCGGATGGGCAATCTTCGTCGAGGCACAGCGCCATGCCGTCGGCGCCTATCCCGCGAGCCGGTTTCCGGATGCCGCATCCGCTCTGGTCGATGCCGAGCGCAAGGCGGATTTCGAGGAGGACGCGGCCCACTACGAGTCCAGCTATTTCATCACCTTCGCCTACCTGCCGCCGGCCGAGGACGCCGCGCGCGCCGAAAGCTGGCTCTACGAGGGCAAGGCCGATCGCGGCGTCGACCCGTGGGAGGCGCTGCGCGGCTTCGTCGACCGCACCGACCGCATCCTGCAGCTCGTCGAAGCCTTCATGCCGGAATGCGCCTGGCTCGATGACGTCGAGACGCTGACCTACCTGCACTCGACCGTATCGACCAAGCGCCACCGCGTTCGCGTGCCCGAGACGCCGATGTATCTCGATGCCCTGGTCGCCGATCAGCCGCTGACCGGCGGGCTCGAACCGCGGCTCGGCGAAGCGCATCTGCGTATCCTGACCATCGTCGGGTTCCCGACCGTCACGACGCCAGGGCTCCTGGACGAGTTGAACCGCCTCGCATTCCCATACCGTTGGTCGACCCGGGCGATCCTGCTCGACAAGACCGACGCCACCAGGCTCGTCACGAAAATCCGACGGCAGTGGTTCTCGAAGCGCAAGTCGATCGCCGCGATCCTCAAGGAGGTGATGACCAACGAGGCCTCGACGCTCGTCGACACCGACGCCGCCAACAAGGCCGCCGACGCCGACCTGGCGCTGCAAGAGCTGGGCGCGGATTTCGCAGGCCAGGCCCATGTCACCGCCACGATCGCCGTCTGGGACAACGATCCCCGCATCGCGGCGGAAAAACTCAGGCTCGTCGAGAAGGTCATCCAAGGCCGCGACTTCACCGCGATGCCCGAAGGCATCAACGCCGCCGACGCCTGGCTCGGCTCGCTGCCCGGCCACGTCTACGCCAACGTCCGCCAACCTCCCATCAGCACATTGA
>NZ_LSJM01000076.1 GCF_001557215.1 Sphingomonas sp. CCH9-E2
GGCGGGGGAGGATATGCGCCCCCCTTGCCACCGCGCCCGCGCCCCTCTAAGGGCGCGCGCAATCCCATCCCCCATATGACAGGAGCCGCATGGCCATGGCCGTGACCCGTACCTTTTCGATCATCAAGCCCGATGCCACCCGCCGCAACCTGACCGGCGCGGTCACCAAGATGCTTGAGGAAGCCGGCCTGCGCGTCGTCGCCAGCAAGCGGATCCACATGACCCGCGAACAGGCCGAAGGCTTCTACGCGGTGCACAAGGAGCGTCCCTTCTTCGGTGAGCTGGTCGAATTCATGATCTCCGGCCCGGTCGTGGTGCAGGTGCTCGAGGGCGAGAACGCGATGCAGCGCAACCGCGACATCATGGGCGCGACCAACCCGGCGAACGCCGAGCCGGGCACGATCCGCGCCGAGCTGGCCGAATCGATCGAGGCCAACACCGTCCATGGTTCGGACAGCGAAGAAAATGCCGCGATCGAAATCGCCTATTTCTTCAAGCCGGAAGAAATCGTCGGCTGATCGATCCGACCACCTGACCAGACGAAGCGGGCCGGGGGCAATCCCGGCCCGTTTTTCGTCAATGCCAGACCGCCGACAGCGGATAGAGCGCGATCAGCCAGATCAGGCACATCATCACCACCCGCCGGTCGCGCGTCAGCACCGCGATCAGGCTGACCGGGAAGAAGGAGAAGGTGATGATGAAGCTGCGCAGGTCGAGATTGAGCTCGACCAGCGCATAGGCGGTCCCGACCAGCACGACATTGCACAGCAGCACCGCACCGATCACCGTACGGCGATACCGGTCGAAATGCGCGTCGAGATCGCTGTCCGCATCGATATTGTCGGGAAACACCAGGGACGCCGCGACGAAATAGACCGCGGTCACCAGAAACCCGCCGAACATCACCGGCCAGCTCAGCGGCAACTGCTCGCGCATCGCCCAGCCATACATCCAGAAGGTCACCACGTCGCACGACACGAACAGCCCGAGCAGCGCGGTCGGCCAGCCGATCCCGCTCAGCCCGCGCCGCTTGATCGCCCGCGTCAGCCCGCCCAGCCCCTCGGCGAGCGACAGGCCGAGCATCAGGCCGAACAGCGAAAAGATGAATTCAAAGCCGCTCATGGCACGTCCCCCGAACCAGACTGGTCGGAGGAAGCGGCAGCACTGTCAACCGCTTAGCGCCCCGGCAGCGTGATCGTCGCGCACAGCCCGCCGCCCTCGCGGTTCGCCAGCGTGACGTCGCCCCCCGCCTCACGCACGATCGCACGCGCGAGCGTCAGGCCGAGCCCGACCCCGCCGGTGGTGCGGTTGCGCGACGGGTCGAGCCGGGTGAAGGGATCGAACACCGCCGCGATCTGCTCCGCCGGAATGCCCGGACCGCGATCGGCGACCTCGATCCGCACGCCGCCGGCATCCTGGCTCAGTTTCACCTCGGCGGCGCCCGCATATTTGATCGCATTCTCGATCAGGTTGCGCAGCGCGCGGCGCATCAGCGACGGGCGGATGCGGCGGATCAGGCGGTGCCCATTCTCATACTCGACCGCCGCGCCCAGATCGCGGAAATCATCGACCACCGCGTCGATCAGCGCCGACAAATCGGTCTCGGTCGGCGGCTCGCTCGGCCGCCCCAGCCGCGCCAGCGACAGGATGTCGTCGAGCGTGCGGTTCATCTCGTCGATCGTGTCGGCCATGCGCGCACGATCCTCGTCATCCTCGACCGATTCGATCCGCACGCGCAGCGCGGCCAGCGGCGTGCGCAGATCATGGCCGATCGCGCCGAGCATCTGGTCCTTCTCATCCAGCATCGCGGTCACGCGGCTGCTCATCAGATTATAGGCGGCAATCACCGCGCGCACATCGCCGGGGCCGCGTTCGGCGATCGGCTCGGTCGCTCCCGGCGTGAAGTCGCGCGCGGCATTGGCGAGCGACCGCAACGGCCGGTTCACGCGCGCGCCGACCCACAGCACCGGCACCAGCACGATGCCATAGATGATCAGCGTCTGCAGGATCAGTCGCCAGATGATGTCGACGTCGCTGCGCGGCCAGGCGGAGGTAAGGACCAGCCACCCCTTGCCGGGCAGCTCGACCGCGACCATCAGCTCGCCGCCCAGCCGCTTCATCCGCTCGGCCCGCAGCGCATTCATCCGGGCAAAGCGCGGATCGGTCGGCGATAATCTGCGCACGCCCGTGACAATCTGACCCACCGGGATGCCGGCTTCGGCGAGCGAGGCGCGGATGCCTTCCTCGACGTCGGGCTTGCTGCGCAATCCTGCGGGGATCGGGTTGGTCGGCTCCAGCCGCAGTCGCGCCTTGCGCCCCTCGGGCGGGTCGCGGAAGCGGCCGTCGCGGATGCGCTCGGCGGCATCGACCACGCGGGTGATGGCGGGCGCGGTCACCTGTTCGAAACGCAACGAGCGCCGCTCGCGCAGGATCAACGCGAAGTTGATCGCCTGCGCCACGAACAGCGCGAGCGCGACCAAGAGCGCGATCTGCCCCGTCAGGCTGCTGGGAACGAAGCGTCTCACAGCTTGGTGACGTCGCTCGCCAGCGTATAGCCGCCGCCCCACACTGTCTTGATCAGCGTCGGGTTCCGGGCATCCGGCTCGATCTTCTTGCGCAGACGGCTGACCTGATTGTCGATCGCGCGATCGAACGCCGCCGCCTCGCGCCCCTGGGTCAGGTCGAGCAGCTGGTCGCGCGTTAGCACCGCGCGCGGGCGCATGACGAGCGCGAGCAGCAGGTTATATTCGCCGGTCGACAGCGGAACCGACACGCCCTCGCGGTCGACCAATGCCCGCTCGCCGGTCTTGAGCACCCATCCGGAAAAGGCGTAGCTGCCCGTCTCCGGCGCGGTTAGGCGCGTGCCACCCGCCTGCATCCGGCGCAGCACCACCTTGATCCGCGCCGCCAGTTCGCGCGGGGAAAATGGCTTCACGACATAATCGTCCGCGCCCATTTCCAGCCCGACGATCCGGTCGGTCTCTTCGCTCCTCGCGGTCAGCAGGATCACCGGGACTTCGCTGGTCGCGCGGATATGGCGGCACAGGCTGAGGCCATCCTCGCCCGGCATCATGATGTCGAGCACGACCAGATCGATCGCATAGGCCGACAGTCGCGTCCGCGCGGCTTCCGCATCGGCGACCTGCGTCACGCGGAACCCCTGCTTGGTCAGATATTGCGCCAGCGGCTCGCGGATCGAACGCTCGTCATCGACGAGCAGCAAATGCGGGGTTTCGTTGGTCATCTCATTGGAGTTAGCAGATTCCGTCCGCTCGGGAAGTGCCGGGCGGGCGCGGAGGAGGTCGCTGATCCCGCCCGGCATCGCCGTCACGCGCCCGGGGGAGCGGGCGGTGGCGGCGGTGTGTTTCCGCGACGCTCGCGCATCTTCTTCATTGCCTCGCGCGCCTTGTCGCGCTGTGCCTGCATCTCGGTCGCGTCGATCTTGCCGTCGCTGTTGGTGTCGAGCTTGGCGAAGCGTTGCGCCGACATCGCGTCGAACTCGGCCTTGCTGATCGCGCCGTCGCCATTGGTGTCGGCCTTCTTCATCGCCATGGCGGGGCCGCCGGGACCACCCGGGCCGCCCGGACCGCGACGCTCGGCGCCGCGCTTCCACTTGCCCTTGCCCATGCCCTTGCGGCCTTCGCCCGCCTCGACGGTGCCGTCCTTGTCGGCATCCATCCGGGCAAAGCGCGCCTCGACCATCGCGCGGTTCTCCGCCTTGCTGATCAGGCCATCGCCATTGGTGTCGACGCGCGCCAGCATCCGCTCGCCCATGCCGCCACCGCCACGGCGTGCGCCGGGGACGAAGTCCTGCAGCTCTCCGCCCTTCTTCTCGGCCATCGCGGCGCGCGCGGCCTCGGCACCCGCCTTGCGCTCGTCGGCGCTCAGCTGGCCGTCCTTGTTGGTGTCGAGCCGGTCGAACCGCGCATCGGCGCGCGCCAGCATCTCGGCCTTGGAAATCGGTTGCTTGGGCGCAGCAGGGGCGTCGCTCTGCATTGCGATTGCGGTGCCAGCGGCCAGCATCGCGCCGATCGCCGCAGTGGTGAGAAGTTTCTTCATACGGGCTCCTGTCACGCGGCAGGGGGCGCCGCAGTGATGCCCTTCTGAACCCCGCCTGTCGCATGGGTTTGTCAGCGGGTGGGGAAGTTGTCGCAAATTGTGTCGGACATCAAAATTCCTGCCCTGAGCTTGCTCAGGGGAGGGGGGCCGCCGGCGTAGCCGGTGGTGGAGGGGCGGCCGCGCAGACAGCCGTAGGCAGCTCGGCAAAACTCCGCCCTCTGCGAGGGCGGCCCCTCCGTCATCGCTGCGCGATGCCACCTCCCCCAGCGAGCTGGGGGAGGAACTGGCTCACCCGAAAATCGCCACGCCCTGCATCCCCTCGGCCACCAGCGTGCCGTCGGCCGCCCACATCCGCATCGTCTGGCTCGAATAGCCGCCGCGCGCGCTGTCGGTCTCCGCCTCCAGCAGCCACCAGCCATCGGTCGTGACCGGCGCGGGCTGCAGGACATTGACCTGCCAGGTCAGCGACGACAGCGGCGTCATCTTCTCGAACAGCTTGAACGCCGCGGGGGGCAGTGCGTCGCCCAGCGCCATCAGCTCGACCTCCGGGTCCAGCCCCGCGCGGTCGATCAGCCGCCCCCAGCGCAGCCATTCGGTCGGCCCCGCCTCGGCCTTCAGGTCGAAGAAGTTGAAATTGCCGGTGAAGAACTCCTTCGGCCCGGTGTACAGCTCGGCGTCCGCAGGCGGCGGTGCATGCTTCGCCCGCGCCGTCGCGTCATGGTCGATCGCCGATTCCAGCCGGCTCATGAACACGAAGTTCGTCCGCAGCCCCAGCCCCGCCTCGCTCACGATATCCGCCTGAATAAACGCAGCATTGCGCCCGCGCCGCAGCTTGGTCGCGGTGACCGTGACCGGCCCGGCGAGCGGTCCGACAAACGCCACCTGCGCCGACCGCAGCGGCGGCAGGTCCGCCTCGACCTGCTTCGCCGCCGCCAGCGCCAGCGCCGAGGACAGCCCGCCATAGGCCGTCCGCCCCTGCAGCCAGTTCGCCGGGATCTCGGTCGTGAATCCCGTCTCGGTGCGCTGCGCCGATGCCAGCAGGTCGATAAGCGAAGTCATGCCGGGGTCTTCTCCACATAGAGGTCGCGCAATTCGCGCTTCAGCACCTTGCCGATCGCGCTGCGGGGCAGGTCTTCGATTGCGACCAGGTCAGCCAAGCGCTGTGTCTTACCCAACGTCGCATTGACTGTCGCGAGTATCTCCGCCGCCGGGGTCGTATCTGCGGGGACATAGAACCCCACCGGCGTTTCGCCCCATTGCTCCGACGGCACGCCCACCACCGCGCAATCGCGCACGCCGGGATGCTGGCGCAGCTCCGCCTCCAGATCGCTCGGATAGATGTTGAACCCGCCCGAGATGATCAGGTCCTTCTTGCGGTCCATCAGGATCAGGAACCCGTCTTCGTCGAACCGCCCGACATCGCCATGGCGGATGAAGCGGTTGCCCTCGGCGTCGAACCACTCCGCTTCCGACGTCGCCTGCTTGCGCCCATGATAGCCCGACATCATCGCCCCGCTGCGCCCGACGACCTCGCCCATCGCGCCCTGCGGCACCTCGCGTCCGTCCTCGTCGATCAGGCGGATGTCATGTCCCGGCGCGGGCTGGCCGACCGTGTGCAGCTTGTCGGGATGCGCGGTCGCATTGAGGATGCAGGTGCCTCCCCCCTCGGTCATCCCGTAATATTCGACCAGCAGCCCCGGCCAGCGCGCCACCACATCGGCCTTCAGCGCGGCGGAAAACGGCGCGCTGGTGCAGGTCTTGAGCCGAAAGCTCGACAGGTCGAACGCATCGAAATCGGGCAGCGCCATGATCCGCTGATACTGCACCGGCACCAGCATCGCATGCGTGGCCTTGTGCCGCTCCGCCGCCTCCAGAAACCCGTGCGCATCGAACTTGCCGAGCAGCACCGCCGTCCCGCCCCACGCCAGCGTCGGGATGAAACTGACCAGGGTCGTATTCGAATAAAGCGGCGTCGCGATCATCGTCACCGCCTCTGCAAACCCCGCCGCATCGCCCCGCGCGACATGCGCCCAGCGCATCGCATGCGGCTGGACGATCCCTTTGGGTGTGCCGGTCGTGCCGCTGGAGTAGATGATGTTGAAAGGGTCTTCGGGCCGCAGATCGACGGGGGAGGGCGCGCCCGCATCCGCCAGCCACGCATCCACTGCCTCCGGGGTCAGCATCACCCGCCGCGCCGACACGGCACGGTCGCCCAACGTCGCCACAGCATCGGCATCGAGGAACACCACCCCCGCGCCGCTATCCGCGATCATCGCCGCCATCTGATCCCCGGTGGAGGAGGGCGCAATCGGCGCCGGCGCGCCACCCGCGCGGATCGCACCGAGGAAGATCGCGGCATAATCGACGCCCATCGCCCCGACGATCGCCACCGCCTGCCCGCGCGTCAGCCCGTCGCGCTGCAACGCCGCCGCGATCGCGTCCATCCGCGCATCGAGCTGCGCATAGGTGAGCGCATCATCGCCATGCACCACCGCGAGCTTGTCCCCACGCTCGCGCGCATGGGCGGCGATCAGCGCGGGAATCGTGCCGAATGGCTGGGCCAGGATTTCCGTCGCTGTCTGCATCCCCACTCCTCGATTCGTATCAACTGCTATGCGAAACCGCCATTGGCTGCCATACGCGATCTTCGAAAAATGACGAGGAGAGGTCGATGCTGTTCTACGATTCGGCGATGCCCGCCCCCAATCCCCGCCGCGTCCGCATCTTCGCCGCGGAAAAGGGGATCACCCTGCCGACGCAGGATGTGTCGATCATGAAGGGCGAGCACAAGAGCGACGAGTTCAAGGCCGTGAACCCGCTCGGCCAGACGCCAGCGCTGAAACTCGACGACGGAACCTGCCTCTCCGAAAGCGTCGCGATCTGCCGCTATCTCGAAGCACTGCACCCCGAACCACCCCTGTTCGGCAGCACCCCGACCGAAATTGCCCAGGTCGAAATGTGGAGCCGCCGCGTCGAGCTGCGCCTGATGGTCCCGACCGGCATGATCTGGATCCACACCCACCCCTTCACCGCGCGCGTCGTGCCGCACCAGTATAAGGAGTTCGGCGAGAGCAACCGCACCCTCGTCGCCCGCGCCCACGCGCTGTTCGACGAAGCGCTCGGCGAAACTCCGTATGTCGCGGGCGAGCATTACACGATGGCCGATATCCTCCTGCTCACCACGATCGACTTCGGCACGTTCATCGGCCTGACAATCGCCGAGGAGCATGTCCGCCTCAACGACTGGCACCGCCGCGTCACCGCGCGGGAAAGCGCGAAGGCATGACCATGGAGGGCATGGTGGCGATCGTCACCGGCGGCGGCACCGGGATCGGCGCAGCGGTGGTCCGCCGGCTGGCGGCGCGCGGCGTGCGCTGCGTCATCAACTACGCCAACAGCCGCGACGCTGCCGAGGCGCTGGCGGCAGAACTGGCGAACGGATCGATCCCGGTCCAGGCCGATATCGCCGACGACGCCCAATGCCGCGCGCTCGCCGCCGCCG
Organism: Sphingomonas sp. CCH9-E2; assembly: GCF_001557215.1. Classification (GTDB taxonomy): domain Bacteria; phylum Pseudomonadota; class Alphaproteobacteria; order Sphingomonadales; family Sphingomonadaceae; genus Sphingomonas. Next base: position 7,562 of record NZ_LSJM01000076.1, read on the forward strand.
CGACGGAGGCGTTCGGCCGCATCGACCTGCTCGTCAACAATGCCGGCAAGACCAAATTCGCCAATCACGAAGACCTCGAGGCTCTGACCGCCGATGATTTCCTCGACATCTACCGGCTCAACACCATCGCTCCGTTCCAGATGATCCGCGCCTGCGCCCCGGCGATGCGTGAAGGCCCGGCCAGTGCCGTCGTCAACATCGCCTCGGTCGCGGGCGTGTTCGGCAACGGCTCCTCGGTCGCCTATGCCGCGTCAAAGGGCGCGCTGGCCACGATGACCAAGAGCCTCGCCCGCGTCCTCGCCCCCGCGATCCGCGTCAACGCCGTCGCGCCGGGCTATGTCGGCACCGGCTGGTTCAGCGAGCGGATGACGCCCGAAGCCTTCGACAAGTTCGAGGCCTTCATCGCCAGCCAGACCCCGATGGCGATGGCCCCCCATGCCGACGACATCGCAGGGCCCATCGTCAACCTGCTCGATCCCGCCAGCCGCGTCATTACCGGAGAGGTTGTGCTGCTCGACGCCGGCGCGCATCTCGATATCGGCCTGTCGCGCCGGCCGGGGAAAGCGTAGCCGACGCCAATAGGGCGAGTTGCGCCAACACCCCGTTCACCTGACGGCCCCGGGACTGCTCGGCCGTCAACGCTTCATATGCGAAACTCGAACCTTCGCGGCGCAGGTTATCAACCGTAGCATCGAACCATTGCCGCGCCCGCCAAAGCCGCGGTCAATCCGTTCCTGAAGCTGCGCTGACGTGTCGGTGTTTTTGGTCCAGATAAACTCGACAATCGACTGAGGAGTCATCCGGTCGATACTGAACTGCTCGGATTTGTGCGTCTCGTCAAACGTGTCGAACGGGCCTGCTATACGCTCATCGCGATAATAATCGTTGCGTTCCTTGGTGCAGACTGACTTATACTCGGCAATCTGCTGCTTCTGAGATTTAGTGACGCCGATCGCAATTCCGGGAAGTGCCACCATCGCTATTGTCAGACAAGAAACCGATCCGAATACTTTATTGACCATGATTCCAAGCCTCCTCACCCAATCTGGTAGGGAAACCATAAGGTGGTCATAGTTGCTGTCAATTTTTGTCATGGCACAACAGTGGCTGCGTCACATCATCATGCAGCAGGTTCTGTTTTCGATGGGCGTGTGTCCAGCGTCGCTTGCTTGCGATCACGGAAATGGTTGAGTTGATCGGTGCCGGTGCCCATCTTGACGCAGGACTGTCGCGGCGACCCGGAAAAGGCTGAACTTGGCGCACAAGAAGCTCACTCTCCCGACCAAGCTCTGTGTCGCCTGCGCGCGCCCGTTCGCGTGGCGCAAGAAATGGGAACGCGACTGGGATAACGTGAAATATTGCTCCGACCGGTGCCGGGCGGCCGGGCCGGGCCAGCGCTGAGGCGGGCTGAGGCTCGCCGTTGATCCGGCTTGTTATCGCTGTTCCGCACGACTTCGATCTGCCAATCGCGGCTGGCACAAGAGGTGACCAATGGCCAAAGATTATGACCGGGGCAGACGCGACGGCCTGCGCCTCGCGCTGGAGATCTGGCGACCGAAGAGGCAAAATGGCTGCCGCTGCTGGGGCAAAGCCCGTCCTGGCGCACCAATCTCGCGCGCGACGTGCGGCACAAGACGCTGCAGGTCGCGCAGAGCCGCGTGCAGACCGCGCTCAACCGGCTGCGTTCCGCCGACGACCTGTCGGCGGCCAACGAACTCGCCATCGCGATCGAAAAGGTCGGCCTGTGATGGACCGGGGGGAGACCTCTTCTTCTTAGCCCTCTCCCGCTTGCGGGAGAGGGGCTGGGTGAGGGTCTTCTTCTTCTTCTTCTTCTTCGCCCCCGCCACCGCAGAAAAAAGAAAAAGACCCTCCCCAACCCCTCCCGCAAGCGGGAGGGGCTAAACAAGAAAAGCGGGAGCCGAACTACCCCTTCACCACCGCCGCAGTCTGCCCGAACAGGATCTTCTTCTGCGCGTCGGTCATCACCGGATTCCCCGGCCGCACTTCCTCGCCCTTGGCATAGGCGCGCACCGTCGCGGGCCGCGCCGCGACCGCTTCGAACCAGCGCTTCAAATGCGCGAAATCATCCAGGTTCTGGCTCTGCGCTTCATACGGCACGATCCACGGATAGATCGCCATGTCGGCAATCGAATAATCCTCACCCCCGACGAACGGCCTGCCCGCCAGCTGCCGGTCGAGCACGCCGTACAGCCGGTTGGTCTCGTCGATATACCGCTTCTGGGCATAGGGGATCTGTTCGGGCGCGTAGCGGTTGAAATGATGGTTCTGCCCCGCCATCGGGCCGAGGCCACCCATCTGCCACATCAGCCACTGCATCTGCACGATCTTGTCGCGCTGCTCGGGGCCAAAGAAGCGCTCGGTCTTGTTGGCAAGATAGAGCAGGATCGCCCCGCTCTCGAACACGCTGATCGCCTCGCCGCCATCGACCGGATCATGGTCGACGATCGCGGGCATGCGGTTATTGGGTGCGATCTTCAGGAAATCGGGCTTGAACTGCTCGCCCTGCCCGATGTTCACCGGCACGATGGTGTAGGGAAGGCCGGCTTCCTCCAGGAACATCGTGATCTTGTGGCCGTTCGGCGTGGGCCAGTAATGCAGGTCGATCATGGGCGCGGGTCTCCAGCGTGAAGCCGCACAAATGGGGTGGCGCGGCGCTTACGCAACCGGCTCCACGGCGCGAGGCTGGCGCAGGACGAAGACCAGCACGATCCCCGCTGCGATCGTCGTCAGCATCGCCGCCAGCGCGAATGCCGCGCCCGGAAAGCCATGCTCCGCGCCATAGGCCAAGGTCTGGGTCAGGCTCAGCGGCCCCAGGATCGCGGCGATGCTGGCGATGCTTGCCATCCCGCCCTGCAACGCGCCCTGATTGGCGGCATCGACCCGCCGGCTCAGCATGGCGTTGAGCGCGGGGTAGGCCAGCATCTGCAACGCCCCGAACATCAGGATCACGTACACCTGCCACCCCGCCGTCGCGAAACCATAGGCGGTGTAGGCAAGCGTGCCGACGATCAGGCCGATCATCAGCGTCTTCGCCTCGCCCAGCTTCGCGATCGCGCGCCCCGTCACGAAAATCTGCGTCAACGCCATCGCCGTGCCCGACGCCGCCAGGGACCAGCCGATCGCACGGCTGTCCCACCCATGCGCCAGCTCGGCATAAAAGGCCCAGGTCGCGGGATAAACCTGATGCGCCAGCTGCCAGATGAACGCGACCGCGAGCAGCGGCAGCGCCCCGGTCATCGCGAACAGCGGACGAAAGGTGCCGAGCGGATTGGCGCGCTTCCAGTCGAACTGGCGCCGGTTCTCGGGCGCGAGCGTTTCGGGCAGGATGAAGAAAATCCAGGTCGCGTTGATCGCCGCCAGCGCGGCCGCGACCATGAACGGGGTCCGCGGTCCGAGGCCTGCGAGCAGCCCGCCGATCGCTGGCCCGACGACGAACCCAATCCCGAACGCCGCGCCCATCAGTCCGAATGTCGCGCCGCGCTTGTCCGGCGGGGTCACGTCGGCCAGGATCGCATTGGCCGGGCCATAGACCGCGCCCGCAATTCCCGCCACCAGCCGCCCGGCAAACAGCCACGCGATCGTCGGCGCAAACGCCATCAGCGCATAATCGACCGCAAAGATCAGCATCGCCGCCAGGATCACCGGCCGTCGCCCATAACGGTCGCCCAGATTGCCCAGGATCGGCGCGGCAAAGAAATGCGCCAGCGCGAACACGATCGCCAGCGCCCCGCCGATCCGCGTCGCATCGGTCAGTGTCGCCCCGCTCAGCTCGACGATCAGCGTCGGCAGCACCGGGATCACGATCCCGAACCCGATCGCATCGATCAGCACCGCCGCCAGCGCGATCGAAACCGCGCGATGTCCGAACTTCATGCCCCTGTCCCCCGTTCGACCCGCTTTTAGAACCGAATGCGGCAGGGCGGAAGCGTGGTGCTCCCCACCCTCGTTGTCCCGGCCTTGGAGCCGGGACCGGGCTGCCTTTCCCCCGGCGAAAGAAGCCCGGCCCCGGGTCAAGCCCGGGGCGAAAGAGGCAAGCGGCGCTCGCTGCGCCGACAGCGCGTCGTTCGTATCATTCGCGCTGCGCAAATGTCCTCCGGGCCGTGCGACAAATGACGCGAAATTCCGCGACATGTTCGCTTCGCGATCGCCGCTTGACGTAGCGTCATCCATACCGCACCTTCTAAACCGCCGCAGCAGACGGCGACAGGAGGGATGCAGATGGCGACGACGCTTGGTGGAGCGGTGCCGGTCGAACCGGCGCGCGTGTCCGGGACCCCGCCGATCACGCTGGGCACGCGGGTCAGCTATGGTGCAGGCGCGATCGCCAACGGGATCAAGAACGCCGCCTTCACCACCTATCTGCTGTTTTTCTACAGCCAGATCATCGGCGTGCCGGCGGGGATCGTCTCCGCCGCGGTCGCGCTGACGTTGCTGGTCGATGCGGTGGCCGATCCGCTGATCGGGCGCTGGACGGACCTGACGCGCAGCCGCTGGGGCCGCCGCCACCCGTTCATCTATGGCGCGGCATTGCCGACCGCCCTGTTCTTCCTGCTCGCCTGGTTCCCGCCCGCGGGCCTTTCCGATTTCCAGATGGGGGTGTGGATCTTTGCCACCGCCTCGCTCACCCGCATGTCGATCAGCGCGTTCGAGATCGCGACCTCGGCAATGACGCCGGAGATGACCGAGGATTATCGCGAGCGCACCAAGCTATTTAGCCTGCGCTGGTGGTTCGGCTATGCCGGCACCTATGGCTTTACCACGCTCTGCCTGCTGAGCTTCTTCGCCGCGACGCCCGAATATCCGCGCGGGCAGCTCAATCCCGATGGCTATCCGGGCTTTGCCATCGCGGGCGCGCTCACCATCCTGGCGGTGATCCTGATTTGCGGCATCGGCACGCACAACCGCATCCCCTATCTGCGCCAGGCCGAAGTGCGGACGCAGCGCACGCCGTTGCTCGGGCATTTGCGCGAGATGGGGGCGGCGCTGAAGAACCGCGCATTTCTGGCGATTTTCGGGTTCGGCGTGCTCAAATTCTCCGCGATCGGGCTCTACAGCGCGACCAATTTGTTCTTCGGCACGTACCTTTTCGAACTCACCGCGACCCAGCTCGCGATCCTGACGATCGACAGCCTCGTCGCCGCGACCATCGCCGCGCCGCTCGCGCCGATCATGTCGGCCTGGATCGGCAAGCGGGCGAGTTCGATGGTGTTTGCCGTGGTCGGTGTCGCGATCGGGCTGTCGCCGCTGCTGCTCTCCTATCTCGGCTGGTTCTTCGTGCCCGGCGATCCGTTGCTGGTGCCGACCCTGTTCGCGATCGGCGCGCTCTATGGTGCGATGGTCGCGATCTCGCTGATCAACACCAGCTCGATGCTGGCGGACGTGGTCGAGGACAGCGCGGTGACGACCGGGCGGCACGAGGCGGGGATGTTCTTCGCCGCGTCCAGCTTCATGCAGCAATGCGCGACCGCGATCGGCATCTTCCTTGCCGGGCGGCTGCTGGTCTGGTCCGATTTCCCCGCCAAGCCCGCGCCGGGGCAGGTGAGCGAGGAGGCGATCCGCAGCCTCGTCATCCATTACATCCCGTGCTCGATCGGGCTGTGGACGCTCGGCGCGCTAATCCTGCTCTTCTACCCGATCACCAAGGCGCGGCACGAAGCCAATGTCGCTGCGCTAAAGGCGCGCGAGGCGGAGGCACGGGCGCTCGAGATGGACAATAGCGCGCTGCTCGGACCCGCGCGGTAATTACGGGGTATTGACGCGCGCAACCCCATACCGCAAATTCAAATTGAACGTCGTGGGAGTCGCTTTGACGGTGCATGCAAACGGCCCAAAGCCAAGAGGCTGGAAATGGTCGAAAGCGAACGTGTCGAGGAAATTCGCACAGAATGAACACAAGCGAACATGTCGACCAAGAATGCGCCGTGGAGCCACGGGCGGTTGTGAATTTTGAGGAGAGAAGATGTCTGTAATGGAGGATGTAAGGGTCGATCTCGACACCTTCCGCACCGAAGTCCGCGACTGGCTCGCGACCAACTTCCCCGCCTCGCTCAAGGGCAAGGACAATTCGATGTCCGCGGTCGAGGGGCCGACCGACGAGACCCCCGAACAGGCCGCGTGGCGCAAGGCGATGGGCGAAAAGGGCTGGGGCGTCCCGACCTGGCCCGCCGAATATGGCGGCGGTGGCCTGAGCCGCGCACAGGCGAAGGTGCTGCAGGAGGAAATGGCGCGCGTCGGCGCGTGGAATCCGATCGGCGGCATGGGCGTGATGATGTTCGGCCCGACTTTGCTGGAATATGGCAACGAGGCGCAGAAGAAGGAGCATATCCCCGCGATCGCCAGGGGCGAAGTGCGCTGGTGCCAGGGTTATTCCGAGCCGAACGCCGGGTCGGACCTCGCCAACCTCCAGACCTTTGCCGAGGACAAGGGCGACCATTATGTCGTCAACGGGCAAAAGACCTGGACCAGCGGCGGGCAATGGGCCGACAAATGCTTCTGCCTCGTCCGCACCGACAAGACCCAGAAACAGGGCGGCATCACCTTCCTGCTGATCGACATGGATTCGCCCGGGGTCGAGGTGAAGCCGATCCAGATGATCAGCGGCATGTCGCCCTTCTGCGAAACCTTCTTCACCAATGTGAAGGTGCCCAAGGAAAACCGCGTTGGTGAGGAAGGGCAGGGCTGGACCATCGGCAAGCGCCTGCTGCAGCATGAGCGCACCAATTTGTCGGGCGGCGGCTCCGCCTTCCGCATGTCGGGCCCGTCGCTGTCGGATATCGCCAAGAAATATGTCGGCGTCGATGCCGAGGGGCGGATCGCCAACCCCGATCTGCGCGCGCGCATCGCGAAGTTCGAGATGGACTGGCGCGCCTTCCTGCTCACCGCGATGCGCGTGCAGGCGGAGAGCAAGGCAGTCGGCGGCGTGTCCGAAGTCTCGTCGATCCTCAAGACGGTCGGCACCAAGCTCGGCCAGGAACGCGCCGAATTGATGATCGAGATTCAGGGGATGGAAGGGCTCGGCTGGGAAGGCGAGGGCTTTACCGAAGCGCAGATCCACGGCGTGCGCGCGTGGCTCTTTGGCAAGGCGACGACCATTTATGGCGGCTCCACCGAAATCCAGAACAACGTGATCGCCAAGCGCATCCTGGGGATGCTGGATCATCAATAAGGCGCGTCGCCCCGGCGCAGGCCGGGGCCGCCCCGTGGCGGGGCGTGGCGCAACATTCTAGCGGCCCCGGCCTTCGCCGGGGCGACGAGGACGAAGACTATGGCCGTTCTGACCGAAGAACAGACGATGCTGCGCGACATGGCGCGCGACTGGGCGAGCAACGAGAGCCCGGTCACCGCATGGCGCAAGATCCGCAACGCGAACGAAGCGACGGGATATGACCCGGCCGCGTATGCGACGATGGCCGAAATGGGCTGGACCGGGGTGATCATCCCCGAAGCGCATGGCGGCAGCGATTTCGGCTGGTTGAGCCTGGGCCTGGTGATCGAGGAACTGGGCAAGACGCTGGCGGCCAGCCCGATCGCGGCGTCGGCTGTCGCGGCCTCCGCCATCCTGCTCGGCGGAAGCGACGCGCAGAAGGAGCAATATCTGTCGCGCATCGCCAGCGGCGAACTGGTCGCGACGCTCGCGGTGGATGAAGGGCCACGGCATGATCCCACGGCGATTGCCGCGACGGTGGACGGCGGCAAGCTCAGCGGCACCAAGGCGTTCGTCGCCGAGGGCGACAGCGCCGGGCTGTTCGTGGTCGCCGCGACCGATGGCCTGTATCTGGTCGAGACAGGGGAGGGCGTGACCGTCTCGCGCCGCCATCTCGTCGACTTCCGCAGCCATGCGCAGGTGACGTTCGACGGCGCGCCCGCCGACAAGCTGGCGTCGGGCGGTGCCGATCTGCTCGACGCGGTGCTCGACCGCGCCGCCGTGCTGACGGCGGCCGAGATGCTCGGCATGGCGGGGCAGGCGTTCGACACCACGCTCGCCTATTTGAAGCAGCGCGTGCAGTTCGGGCAGATCCTCGCGACCTTCCAGGCACTGCAGCATCGCATGGCGAATTTGTTCAGCGAGATCGAGCAGATGCGCTCGGCGGTCGAGGCGGGCCTCGCCGCGATCGACCGGGGCGGCGATGTGCGCCAGGCGGCGTCGCTGGCCAAGGGCAAGGCGAACGAGATCGGCCATCTGATGAGCCGCGAGCTGATCCAGTTGCATGGCGGCATCGGCATGACCGACGAATATGACGCCGGCTTCTACCTCAAGCGCATGCGCGTGCTCGAGCAGATGTGGGGCAACACCGCCTATCACCGCGACCGCTTTGCGCGGCTGAGCGGGTTTTAGGGGCGGGGCTATTAAATCCCTTTCCCCGGGGGCCCAAAAAAGGGGGCGTGTTCAAAACTGGCCATTCTTCTCCCCTCCCGCTTGCGGGAGGGGTAGGGGAGGGGCTGTCATCTTCCCAAGACCTCGCGACCTGTTGACATGCCCTCTCCTGACCCCTCCCGCCAGCGGGAGGGGAACATGGCTCCTGAGGCGACGGGGCGATCTTTTCGCATCTGCGGTATAAATCCGGCACTTTAGAAGATCGGTTCAGCATACCCGCGCGTAATTCTACGGTGGCCGACGACCCCGTGTCTTGCAGGTAACAGCTACGGATCAGTGGCGTTTCGCAACGCTTTTCTCGCCTTGACCACAACCCCGGAACTCGCTCTATTCGAGTTTACGGTATGGAACCGCACAGCGTTCCGGCCGAACGGGAGTGGGATCTATGAAGAAGCAGCTTTTGGCGGCGTGCGGTGTGTCGGCGCTCGTCCTTGGCGGTACCGCACCGGCCTTTGCGCAGGATAGCGGGGAAGAATCCGAAATCGTCATTACCGGGTCGCTGATCGCCGGGACGCCCGAGGATGCGGCGCTGCCGGTCGATGTGATCGGTGCGGAGGAACTTGCGAAGCAGGGCAATCCGACCGTCCTCGACCTGGTCAAGGCATTGCCGAGCTCGAGCGCATCGCTCGGCGACGCCAATCAGTTCGACAGCCGCTCGCAGGGGGCCGAGGGCATTGCGACGGTCAATCTGCGCGGCCTGAGCCCGCAACGTACGCTGGTGCTGCTCAATTCGAAGCGCCTGGCGACGTCGGGTAACGGCGTTCCATCGGTCGACATTAACCTGCTGCCGCAGGCCGCGATCGGCCGGGTCGAGGTGCTGAAGGACGGTGCCGCGGCGACCTATGGGTCCGAAGCGATTGCGGGCGTGGTCAACTTCATCACCCGCACCAATCAGCGGGGGTTCCAGGGATCGGGCAGCTACCGGTTCATCGACGGTTCGGATGGCGACATCGACGCCTCGCTGAGCTTTGGCCATGTCGGCGACAATTTCCGCGTGCTGATTGCGGCGGGGTATCAGCAGCGCGGGCAGCTGATGGCCAAGGACCGCGACTGGGCGATCCGGCCTTATTCCGAAAACCCGCAGGGCGGCTGGACCGGCGGCGGCAACCCCGCCAACTTCCTGTTCCTGGGCGCCACCGGGTCGCCGATTACCGGGATCGCCGCAGACTCGGCCTGCGCCCCGCTCGGCGGCTTCGTCGGGGCGGATGCGCGCTGCTACAACCAATATTCGGTCTATGACAATCTGGTCGAGAAGGAGATGCGCGGCCAGGCGTTCATCGATTTCGAATGGGATGTGGGCGAAAAGACGACGCTGCAGGTGACCGCGCTTTACGGGCGCACCACGGTTCCGAACTATCTGACTTCGCCTTCCTATCTGTTGACCCAGCCGCCGTCCGGCGTCGCGATTGCGGGCACGCCGTTCGCGCCGTTCGCGGCGCTGCTCAACAGCGGGTTCTTCGTGCCCAGCGCCAACCCTGGCCTTGTCGCCTATCGCGCGGCCAACACGACCCCGGCGGGTGCGGGTGTGCTGTTCCCGACCCTGTTGTTCCGGCCGTTCCTGCTCGGCGGCAATCCGTCGACGCTCGACAATGAATTCGCGCCTGGTTCCGCAACGGGTCTGCGCAAGGGTGAATCGACGCGGTTCACCGCCGAACTGCGCGGGGAGATCGCGGACGGGCTGAACTATAACCTCAACGCCACCTATCACAGCTATTATCGCTACATTGACGGCTACGACTCGTTCGGTGACCGGGTGCAGCGCGCGCTGCTCGGTTTTGGCGGGCCGAACTGCACGGGCAGCACCCCGGGCGCCAATGGCTGTCTGTGGTTCAACCCGTTCGGCAATGCGGTGTCGGTCAACCCGGCGACCGGCCAGACCAACCCGGTCGCCAATGGCCCGGCGAACAGCGCCGAGCTGACCGACTGGTTCTTCGTCCGCTCGAACACCAAGGTGAATACCGACCTGCTGGTGTTCGAAGGGTCGCTGAGCGGCGGTACCGGCATCAGCCTGCCGGGCGGCGAGGTCCAATTCGGTGTTGGCGCGCAATATCGCGATACGTCGATCAAGGGCCGTTATGGCGCGGCCAACAATCTGGCAACCAACCCCTGCCGCGAATCCCCGCTCAACGGCAATACCAATGGCGCGGCATGCTCGGGTGGTCGTGCCCCGGCGGGTGCGCTCGGCTTCCTCGGCACCAATCTCGACTATGACCTGCAGGGCGATGTCTGGGCGGTCTATGGCGAAGCGCAGTTGCCGGTGTTCGACTCGTTGAACCTGCAGCTCGCCGCGCGGTTCGAGGATTATGGCGGCGCGACCGGATCGACCTTCGATCCCCAGATCCGTGCGCGCTGGCAGGTGACCGACTGGCTGGCGGTGCGTGGCGGCTTCGGCACCACCTTCCGCGCGCCGACGCTCAATCAGCTCGCGCCCGGATCGATCACCGCGCTGCAGATCATCGACACGACCTTCCGCCCGATCGACGTGTTCGGCAACCCGAACCTGGTGCCGGAAAGCTCCAAAAACTATGGCGGCGGCGTGTTGTTCAACGCGGGCGGGTTCAGCGCCAGCATCGATTATTACCGCTATGATATCGAGGATGTGATCGTCAGCGATCCGCTGATCTCGATGGTCAATACGCTGTTCCCCAGCACTGGCGGCAATACCTGCGCGACCAATGCCGGGCTGGCGGCGCGGTTCACCTTTTCGACCGGCCCGTGCACCGCGACCACGGCGCGCACCGCGATCTCGCGCGTGCGCACGCAAAACCAGAATGGCGCGTCGATCACCAATGAGGGCATCGATGTCACCGCCAGCTATCGCGGGACCGACCTGCTGGGTGAGGGCACGCGCTTCGCGATTGGTGGCAACGTCACCTACACGCTGCAGAACCGGATCAGCGACATCTTCGTCGAAGGGACGCTGGTGCAGGCGGGCTATGACGGCGTCGGGCTGCTCAACTATCAGACGACGCTCTACCCCGTGCCCGAGTGGAAGGGGCAGGGCTTCCTGGAGTTCGGTACCGGGCCGGTCGATGCGCGGCTGACCGTTACCTATATCGACGGGCTGTATGACCAGCGCGCCGATGTCACGACGGCGGGCGTCTACGGCCCCAACGCCTCGCTCGGCGGGGCGCGGGTGACCGAGGGGGCACAGATCGGCAGCTTCACCACCGCGGATTTCACGATCCAGTTCGAAATCACGCAAAACGTGACTCTGTCGGGCAGCGTCTACAACATCTTCGACCAGGATCCGCCCTTCGCACGCGAAGACTATAACTACGAACCGTTCGTGGGGAATCCTCTGGGCCGCAACTTCAAGATTGGCGTGTCCGCCAAATTCTGAAGCCGGCACCTTGCAGGGTCTCGTCGCGCGGGGAACGCGGCGGGACCCTGTTTTTATCGGGCCATATGGCCGCTTGAAGGAGTAGCGTAACGATGGCGACCATCCCCGCGACGTCCGCTGAGGACGCGCTCGCGATCCGGCGGCGCAGCGCCACGCTGATCCTGCTCACCGCCGCCTATTTCTTCAGCTACATGGACCGGCAGATCCTCGCGATCCTGCAGGAGGACATCAAGAAAGAGCTGTTGCTGTCCGACACGCAGCTCGGGCTGCTCGCGGGGTTCGCGTTCGCGATCTTCTACGCGACCTTGGGCCTGCCGGTCGCGCGCTGGGCGGACCGGAGCAACCGCGTCAACATCATCGCGATCGCGCTGTCGCTGTGGAGCGCGATGACCGCGGTGTGCGGCCTCGCGCAGAATTTCGTGCAATTGCTGGTCGCCCGCATCGGCGTCGGCATCGGTGAGGCCGGGTCGAGCCCGCCCAGCCATTCGATCATCGCCGACCTCTACCCGCCCGAAAAGCGTGCGGGAGCGATGGGCATCTACTCGCTCGGCGTAGTGCTCGGCGCGGCGGGCGGCACGATCATCGGCGGCACGCTGGCGCATTATTTCGGGTGGCGCGTCGCGATGTTCGCGGTCGGCATTCCCGGCATCCTGCTGGCGATCGTCATCAAGCTGTTCGTGGTCGAGCCGCGCCGCGGCCTGTCCGACCCCAGCCATATCCCCGCCGCGCAGGGCGCGATGCCGAGCTTTGGCGAGGGCTTTCGCTCGCTCTTCGCCAATCGCGCCGCGGTGCATCTGGTGCTGGGTGTCACCATCACCTCGCTGATCGGCTATGGCCACACCGCGTTCGGCCCCAGCTTCCTGATCCGCACGATCGGGCTGACCAAGATCGAGATCGCGTCGATCGTCGCGCCGGTCGGCGCAGTCTGCGGCACGCTGTCGGCGGTGCTGGGCGGCTGGCTGGCGAACAAGGCGGCGGTGCGCTGGGGGCTGCACAGCCAGGCATGGCTGGTGCTGGTGATGAAGGGAGTGGGGCTGCCGCTGTCCTTCCTGTTCTTCGCGTCGTCCGATCCGTGGATCGCGATTCCCATCTACTGGGTCTCGCTGTTGCTGGTGAACTCGTACCTCGGTCCGAGCTTCGCGCTGATCCAGGGCCTCGCCCCGCTGCGGATGCGCGCGCTGTGGGCGGCGGTGACGTTGCTGGTGATCAACCTGATCGGCCTGGGCCTCGGCCCGACGATGATCGGCGTCATCTCCGACGCGCTCAAGCCAAGCTATGGCGAAGCGGAGGCGCTGCGGCTGGCGATGCTAACCTTCGCGGCGGCGACGCCCTGGGCGCTGTTCCATTACTGGCGCGCGGGGGTGTGGCTGAAGCGGGGGGCGAGGACGATCTGAAAGCATACTTAACAATAGGAATTGTTTTCGCTGCGTGTGAAGAGCTGACGCGCCGGTGGGAGTGAGACACGCAGGCAGGGTGCCGAAAGGATGTTCCATGCCGCCTGCTTATGTCCCGTCGATCCGCTTTCGCAGGAACTTGGCCAAGTCACGGCCGATCTGCGCGCCGCGCCGCGCGGCTGGCGTGGCGCTCGGGTCATCCGCGCAACGCTGAGCGCGGTGTGCAGTTTCCGTCGCGGACCGTGTTGGCCAAGCTGATGCGCGAGCTTGGCACGGCGCTGTTCCCGCTGCGGCTCGGCCCGCCCGAACTGACCGCCGGGAACGAGAATAGGTGGGTCGAGCCACGCTGGAATCGACCCTGTCGCAGCTGGGCGCGCAGGTCGAGATCGAATTGCGCATCGGCTATCCGGCATCGACGCGGTGCAATCATCCATTATCGCGTCGCGCATTACCTCCACTATCTCGGCGCGCCATTGGTCGCACGAGTGATTGCGGAGGTCGCGCATTCGGCCACCGGCATCGACATCCATCCCGGCGCGACGATCGGGCGCAGCTTCTTTATCGACCATGGCACCGGCTTCGTGATCGGTGAGACGGCGCGGATCGGCGACCGGGTGCGCATCTATCAGGGCGTCACGCTGGGCGGGGAGCCGCGCGCGGCTGGAGCGGCGCGCGGCGCGGATGTTAAGGAGCGGCGACACCCGACGATCGAGGACGATGTCGTGATCTTCGCCGGCGCCATGCTGCTTGGCCCGATCACGATCGGCGCTCGGTCTCAGATCGGCGCGAATGTCGCGCCGGACAGCCTGGTTAAACATGCCGCCCCGACGATCCGGGTTCAAAACTCCAGCACGCGGTCGTCGAACAGCCCGAACACGATGGTCGAGGCGTAAAAGGCGACCGCACGCTCGCGCGGCATGGTGCTCGCCCATTTGCGCATGTCGAACGCCGCGTTTTGCAGTGCCATCATCGTCTGGCTGGCGACGAGCGGGTCGATCGCGCGGATCGATCCCTCCGCAATGCCGTCGGACAGCATGCCGGCATAGCGCCGCGCGATGCGGTTCGACCGGTCGATCAGCGCGGTGCGCACGCGCGCGGGCAGGCCCGACAGCGCGGTGGTGCGCAGCAGGGGCCCGCGTTCGGAAAACTGCACGTCGAGCAGGGTGGCGATGATGCTGGTCAGCTTGCGCCAATGGTCACCCGGCCCCTCTTCGGCCAGCCGCTGTGCGTCGGCGATCAGATCGAAGCTGCGCTTGTAGCATTCGATCACCAGCTCGTCCTTGGCGTCGAGATGGTGGTAGAAGCTGCCCTTGGTGACGTTGAGCTCGCTCGCGATCTTCTGCACCGATGCGCCGCGATAGCCGAGCTCGTTGATCAGCCGCGTCGCCGCCAGCAGGAACGCCTCGCGCCCCGGCTCGGCCTCGTCATGCGTCAGGTCGAGCATCTCGGGCTTCCACACATCGCCCGGGGTGGCGATGCCGTGGCGGAACACGTCCATCAGCCGGCTTTCGACGCGCGGATATTCGTCGATTTCGTAGCGGGTGATCCAGGCCGGGAGCCAGAAGGTATTCTCGAGCAGCACATGCGCGCGCCCGCCGCGCAGATCGGTTTCGGCGCGGGTGCCGCCTTCGCCCCATAACGCGCGGGTCTTGCGGAAAATCTGCTGCCAGCGCTGCATCAGGCGGGTGCGCAACTCGCCCTCCATCGCGCGCAAGTCGGACAGGATCGCGAACGCCTTTTCCTCGCCGCGATGGATGCTGGCGAGGCGCTCCATGTTGATCGACAGATAGCGGGCAACGCGCGCCTCGGGCGTCGCTTCGCGATGCGCCTCGTCCAGCATCGCATCGAGCCGGTCGAGCGTCACGTCGAACGCCGCCGCCGCCAGGTCTTCCTTGCGCTTGAAATAATAGGTCACGCTGGTGGTGTTGAGGCCCACGCGCTGCGCCACATCGGCGAAGGTCATGCCCTTCGCACTCTGATCGTTGATCACGTCCGCTGCCGCCGCGAGGATCGCGTCGCGCTTGGCGCGGAACCGTTTCGTTTCACCCCGCGCCTCTCCGGGCGCTGCGTCTTCGGCGTTCATCCGATTAGATTAGCAAATTTGATTCGAACGAACAGTCCTAAACGCGTGTTTGGCCATGCGCAGCAAACCGTAGCCGAAAAATGCGGCGAGCCCCACTTTACCGAATATCGGGTATGGCCTAACGTCTTTGTCAGCTTCGCTGGATCGGCACCGGCCCGCTCCCCCACCCGGCCACCCAACGGCATCGTATGTTATGGGTGGCCGGGTGGGGGAGCGGGCCGGTACCGCCTAACTGAGAATGGGAAGGAGAGGGCGCATGGATTTCACGCTGACCGAGCGCGAGACCTATTTCCGCGACCGCGTGAAGGGGTTCATCGACCAGTACATCACCCCGCGCAACGACGACTATCGCCGCCAGGCCTATGAGGGCGAGCGCTGGAAGGTGCTGCCGGTGATCGAGGAGCTGAAGCCGGTCGCGCGCGCGCAGGGGCTGTGGAATTTCTTCATGCCGCCCCACTCGGGGCAGACCCATGTCGACGACAGTTTCGAGTTCGAGGGGACGCAGCTCACCAACCTCGAATATGCGCTGTGCGCCGAGGAAATGGGCCGCGCTGGCTGGGCGAGCGAGGTGTTCAACTGCTCCGCGCCGGACACCGGCAATATGGAGGTGCTGCACCGCTATGGCACGCGCGAGCACAAGGAGCGTTGGCTCAAGCCGCTGATGAATGGCGAGATCCGCTCGGCCTTTCTGATGACCGAACCGGACGTGGCGTCGTCCGACGCGACCAACATCCAGACGTCGATGGTCCGCGACGGTGACCATTATGTGATCAACGGCCGCAAATGGTGGTCGTCGGGCGTGGGCGATCCGCGCTGTGCCGTCGCGATCGTGATGGGCAAGACCAATCCCGACGCCTCGCGTCACGCGCAGCAGAGCCAGATTTTGGTGCCGATGGACACGCCCGGCGTCAGGATCGAACGCATGCTTTCGGTATTCGGGTATGATCACGCGCCGCACGGCCATGGCGAAGTGGTACTCGAGAATGTGCGCGTTCCGGTCGAGAATATCCTGCTCGGCGAGGGGCGCGGGTTCGAGATCGCGCAGGGCCGCCTTGGCCCGGGGCGCATCCACCATTGCATGCGCTCGATCGGCGTGGCCGAAATGGCGCTGGAGCTGATGTGCAAGCGGCTGCTGAGCCGTGTCGCGTTCGGCAAGCGGATCGCCGACCACTCGATCTGGGAACAGCGCGTCGCCGAAGCGCGCTCGAACCTCGAGATGATGCGCCTGCTGAGCCTCAAGGCGGCGGACATGATGGATAAGGCCGGCAACAAGTCTGCGCAGGGCGAGATCGCGATGATCAAGGCGATGGGGCCGCGTATCACGCTGCAGATCCTCGACGACGCGATCCAGGCATTCGGCGGCGCGGGCGTGTCGGGCGATACGCCGCTGGCGAGCGCGTGGGCGAGCATGCGCACGCTGCGCTTTGCCGACGGGCCGGACGAGGTGCACAACCGCGCGATCGCGCGCAGCGAGTTCGGCAAGTATGGCGAGTTCAAGGCCGATCGCCCGAGCAGCGGCGACATGGCGGTGACGCGGTGACATTCTAAAGCCCCTCCCCTTCAGGGGAGGGGTTGGGGGT
>NZ_LSJM01000077.1 GCF_001557215.1 Sphingomonas sp. CCH9-E2
CTGCTTCACCCGCCAGCTGCGCGCGCGACTTGCCGCGCTCACGCAGCCAGATGAAGCCAAACACGACCAGCAGGACCGCAGGCATGATCGCCAGCTTCTGGAACGATACCGATGCCGCGGCATCCTCGACCGCCAGCTTGGCCGCGCCGGTCATCGCGGCGAACGCCTCCGGCCCGCCCGCGAACTCGATCTTGGCCTGATCGAACATCGCGCCCAGCTGCGGCAGCACGAAGAAGCTGGCGAGCGCGCCCGCCGATCCGACCAGCCCCATCGCCCACGCCCCGCCGCGCGGATAGCGCTCTGCGACCGAGGCGAGCATCGTCGGCCACATCACGCACACGCCAAGGCCCCAGACGGTAGAGGCGATGATCGCGGCAACCGGCGATTGCGCCTGCGACAGCATGAACAGCCCGATGCCGGCGAGCAGGCTCGACACCCATAGCAGGCCGGGGTTGGAAATCTTGTTGGCGAGCCGCCCGGCAAAGTGGCGGAACACGAACATCAGCGCGTTGACGTACACCAGCAGCAGGATGCCGCGCATGCCCACGCGGTTGGACAGCGCGACGTCGATCCACTGTCCGGGGGCGAGCTCGGACGCCGCGGTCAGGAACATCGCACCGAACCAGATGAAGAAGCTCGGGCGGCGGAACACCTCACCGATCATCTGGCCAAAGCTTACGCCGCTCTCGCTGCGCAGCGGCGGCGGGAAGCTGGTGGTCGCAGCGAGCAGGATCGTCGCGACTGCGGGGATCATCACCAGCGCCATGATCCCCTGCCACGGCAGGGTTGCAGACAGGAAGAATCCGGCGAGGCCGCCGATGATGATGCCGCCCGGAAACCAGGCGTGCAGCACGTTGAGCCGGTGGGTCGCGTCATCGGGATACAGCTGGGTCGTCAGCGGGTTGATTGCCGCTTCGGTGAGCCCCCAGCCGATTCCGCTCAGCAGCATCCCGACCCAGACGATCGTGTAGATCGTCATCCCGCTCGCGATCTGGCCCGCGGTGACGATCAGCAGCGGCCCGGCGAAGAAGCACAGGCCCGCGGCGACCAGACACCGCTTCATCCCGATCTGGTCGAGGAACGCGCTGGCGACGAACAACGTGATCGCGAAGCTGAGGAACGCGGCGCCCAATGCGGCGGCGATCAGCTCACCCGCCTGCAGCGGCGCGATCGGGTCGATCCATTCGGCCTTCAGACCGCTCGCAATCGCCCCACGGATCGCCAGGCCCGCCGCTGCGGTGAACAAGGCGAGAATGCCCAGCCAGAACAGTCGCCCCTTGTGATAAGTCTCGGCCATCGCCGCATCCCCCCCTTTTTGTCGTTATGTCAGCCCCAGCATCGCCCGGTTGAGCCCCGGATTGCTGCCCCCGGCGAAACCGTCGAACGCCGTGCCGGCCTTGCGGATCATATGCGTGGCACGGGGCAGGGTATCGGACGGCGCGGCATGGCTTATCAACTGTGCCAGGAAGACCGCCGGACCCTTCATACCAACCCTCCGCAGACCAGCTATTTCGTTTCGGCTTTCAGATAGGCGATCAGCGCGGCCCGGCGTGCCGGATCGGGCACCTTCATCACCATGCGCGTTCCCGGAACGACCTTGGTCGGCGCGGCGAGATATGCGTCGAGTGTCTTGGCATCCCACACGATACCCGACGCCTTGAGCGCGGGGCTATAGGCAAATCCCGGCGCGGCACCGGCCTTGCGACCGAACAGCTTGTTGAGATTGGGACCCATCACGCTCTTTCCGCCAGCGGGGAGCGTATGGCAGGCACGGCACGCGGCGAACGCCTGCGCGCCCGGATCCTGGCTCTGGCGCGCGTCAACGCGGGGCGTTCCCGCCGTTAGCGCTACCACGCCGATCAGAGATGCCGCGAAGGGCAATGCGAGAAGCGCTTTCACAATCCCCTCCGTCTGCGCCAACCTTCAGGCTGACATCGTTGACAGCATCTAAGCGGATGGCGGGGCGCAACGCAAGCCCGTCGGAAAGGATCGCGCTCATCGACAGGCAGGAGCCGCGCCGATCAGTCGATCAAGGCGTCGCGATCGCTAGGGGCATGGGTTCGGTGAGCAGCCGCCACGGCGTCGGCAGATAATCGAGCGACATGTAGAAATAGAAGGCGCAGGAGCCGTCGGGCCGGAATGCCGCGCCCTTGACGATGCCGAACGCGGTGGTGCCGCTGAACACCGGGCCGCCGCTGTCGCCCTGTTTGCAGGTGGGGCCGGACACGGCGACCCAGGTCGGCAGACAGTATCCGCCGCACAGCTGTCCCGAGGGGGCGAAGTCGAGCAGCGCCACCTCCGCACAGCTATAGCCGGTGCTCTCGCCGCGATGACACACGAAATCCCCCGCGCGGGTGCTGGTCTTGGCGCGCTGCGCCTCGACCGGGCGGGCTAGCGTCCGCGCCGTGTCGGCGAAGAACAGCGGACGCGCGGTGGTGGGGAGGGTGTGGATCTGGACATCGTGATAGCCCCAGCCCCATTGCCCGACAAAGCCGAGCGGCGTCGCCTGACGCGCCGGATCGATATAGGCGAGGTCGTCGAGGCAGTGGGCGGCGGTGGTAATCGCGGTGCGCGTGCCGTCACCGACCAGAAAGCCGCTGGTGCAGCGATAGCGCCGCCCGCTCGCCGGATCGGTGCCGTCGAGCCGCCCGCCGCCTTGGGGCCCCAGATTGCGATCGACCTGATCGATCATGCGGACCTGCACCGGCACCCCGGTGAGCTGCGCCAACCTGGTATCGAGCGCGGGCTTGCCCCCGGCACGATCGACTGCGGACTTGGCGGCGATCACGACCAGCTCGCCGGTGCGCGGGTCGATGCCCATCGATGGCGTATCGGCCAGCGCCGCGCGGATCGCGGGCTGGTGGTTGGTCAGCGCCCACAGCACCCGTTCGCGACTGGCCTTGGCACCGGTGCGGAACATGACCGGGACGCGCATCGGCCCGTTCAGCACATGCGTGGGCGGGACCGGACGGTCGCCGGTGAGGTACACGATGAAGCGATAATCCGGGCGATGCTCGACCGAGATTCCGGCGAGGCGGTCGCGATAGCGATCGGCGATGGCGTCGATCGCGGGTACGCTCTCCTGCTGCGCGATCAGGCGGCGCATGGCTTCGGGTGCCGGCACGCCATAGGCGCGGGCATATTCGGCGGCGTCCTGCGCCAACGCTGCGGCGCGGGTCTGCGCGGGTTGTGCTGCTGCAGGAAGGGGGAGCGCGAGCCAGGCGAAGAGAGCGAGCAGATGGCGGGAGAGCGAGCGCATGGCGCTGGTCTAGCCAGCGCTTTGCCAACCGCCAAGATCGCCTGCTTGTCGGACGCACGCACCGGTGATAGCGATTGGCAATCGATTGCAGGCGCGAGATCGCCGTAGCGTTGAATGGAGGGGTCGGTGAAGGGCAGGGGATTTGCGCGCGGATGGATCGCGCTGTGCGGCATGATGCTGCTCGCCCTGCCGCCGGTGGCGCAGGCGGAAGATCGCTGGATCAGCGCCTGGGGCACCGCGCAGCAACTCGCACCGATGCCGCCGCCGCGCCTGCCACCGCGCCCGGCCGGAGAGGCGCGTCCTGCACCGCCGCCGCCCGCAATGCCCTCACCGATCCTGCCGACGCCGGAACGGCTGAAGGATCAGACCGTGCGCATGGTCGTCCGCTCGACCGTCAAAGGCAGGGTGTGGCGGGTGCAATTCTCCAATGCGAGCGGCGGGGAGCCGCTCCGCATCGGCCGCGCGGCACTTGCCAAGAACGCCCGAGCCGGGGCGATCCGGCCGGGAACGTCGCAGGCGCTGAGCTTTGCCGGACAGCCCGGCGTGGTGATCCAGCCGGGCGCGGTCGTATTCAGCGACCCGGTGGCGCTCGATGTCGCTGCGCTCGAGCTGCTCGCGGTCTCGATCCATCTTCCCGACGATGTTGCGGTCAATACGCTGCATCCGCTGGGGCTGCGCACCACCTATGTCGCGAAGGGCGAGCGCACCGAGGATGTCGGGCTTGCCGGTGCGGAGACGAACCGGTCCTATTTCTGGCTGAGCGGGCTGGCGGTGCAGACAGATGCCAAGGCGGGCACGATCGTCGCCTTCGGCGATTCGATCACCGACGGCTATGGCACGACGCCCGATGCGGGCCGGGCGTGGCCGGAGCTGCTGGCCGAGCGGCTGCAGGCGGATGCGCGGACCCGGCACCTGTCGGTCATTAACATGGGGATTTCGGGCAATCGCGTGCGACGCGACGGTGCTGGGCTCTCCGCGCTGGCGCGGTTCGATCGTGACGTGCTGGCGCGGCCCGGCGTGCGCTGGGTTATCCTGCTGGAGGGGATCAACGACATCAACTTCGCCGCAATCCCGGGCATGCCGGCGAGCGAGGCGGTCACGGCCGATGACCTGATCGCGGCCTACACTCAATTCATCGATCGCGCGCATCTGCACGGGATCAAGGTGATGGGCGCCACCATCGCCCCGACCGAGGGGACGTGGCTGTACAGCGACAAGACCGAAACGCTGCGTCAGGCGGTAAACCAGTGGATCCGGTCGAGCGGCAAGTTCGACGCGCTGGTCGATTTCGATGCGGTGCTACGCGATCCGGCGCGTCCGACGCGGCTTAACCCGGCTTATGACCCCGGCGACAATGTCCATCCGAACGACGCGGGAAATGCGGCAATGGCGCGTGCGATCGCCCTTGCGCCGTTCCTACGCAACTAGCCTGCAACCGGGGACGGGCTTGTTGCAAAGGGGGCGGCGCGACCCTATCCCCTTCAGTGCGTGAGCGGGAGGCGGAATTTGGCGCGCAAGATCAAGACCATCTACGACCTTGCCGAACTGGCGGGCGTGTCGGCAGCGACCGTGTCGCGCGCGCTGGCGGGCAAGACGATGGTCAATTCCAAGACCTCCGAACGCATCCGCAAGCTCGCCGAAACGCACGACTTTCGCCCCAGCGCGCTCGCCCGCAATCTGCGCACCAAACAGCGCGGCGCGATCGGCGTGGTCGTGCCGCTGGGCCATGACCGCGGGCAGCATCTGTCCGACCCGTTCTTCATGACGCTGATCGGCTACCTCGCCGACGAACTGAGCGAGCGCGGATTCGACCTGATGCTGTCGCGCGTCATTCCCAATCAGGACAATTGGCTGGCGCGCCTGATCGATGCCGATCGCGTCGACGGCTTCATCATCGTCGGCCAGTCGGACCAGTCGCAGGTGCTCGATCGCACTGCCGCCGACTATCTGCCGCTCGTGGCATGGGGCGGGTTCGTGCAGGGGCAGATCCATTGTTCGGTCGGAACCGACAATTTCCTCGGCGGGCGGCTCGCGACCCAGCATCTGATCGATCGCGGCTGCCGCAAGATCGCGTTTCTGGGAAATACCCAGGCGATCGAACCGTCGCTCCGCCTTGAGGGTGCCAAGGCGGCGATCGCCGCGCAGGACGGCATCCGGCTGGTCGATGCGACGACCCATTTCGATTCGGAAGTCAGCGGATCGGATATCGACGCGTTTCTGGACCAGTCCGATATCCTGCCCGACGGCATCTTCGCCGCGTCCGATCTGATCGCGCTGACCGCGATTCAGGTGCTGGCGACGCGCGGCCTGTCGGTCCCGGGGGACGTCAAGGTGATCGGCTATGACGACCTCTACCTCGCGCGCACCAGTGCGCCGCCGCTGTCGACGGTGCGTCAGAACCTGGCCGCCGGCGCCGCGCATCTCGTCGACAGCCTGATGAAACGGATCGCCGGAGAGGCGACCGGATCGACCATCCTCACCCCCGAACTGATCGTTCGCGAATCAAGCTGAGAGCATTCGGCGCGCGATCTACGACTTTGGTGGAGTTGACTTGCAATCGATTGCTAATAGGATGCGCCCATAACGGACCCGAGTCCGAACGATAAATGGTTGGGAGAGTTGGATGCGCGCAAGGATTTCTGTCGCCTGTGGAGCTGCGTTGCTCACCGTCGCGACCGTTCCCGTTGCCGCGTTGGCGCAGCAGGGGCCGCCGCCCGCTCAACTCACCGCCGAGGACGAGGCGAAGCTGGCACCGATCGCGCCCGAACTGCGCGCGGGCGCGCGCATGGCGATCGGCTTTTCCAAGATGATGGGGACGATCGACGAAGCGATGGTGCTCGCGTCGCGCAAGCGCGGCGGCGGCCCGCCGATCCCGCCGCGCCACGCCGATATCCCGGTGGTCGAGAAGCTGATCCCCGGCCCGGCCGGTGCGCCGCAGATCAAGCTGTTCGTGATCAATGCCAAGGCGGGGACCAGTCGGCCCGGAATCCTGCACACTCATGGCGGCGGCTATATCCTTGGCACCGCAGCCACCGATGTGCGCCGCCTGCAGGACATGGCGCGCGAACTCGATGCGGTGATCGTCAGCGTCGAATATCGCCTGGCGCCCGAGACGACCTTCGAAGGGTCGATCGAGGATAACTACGCCGGACTGCGCTGGATGTACCAGAGCGCGACGGAACTGGGTCTCGACCGCAGCCGCATCGCGGTGACGGGGGAAAGCGCTGGCGGCGGTCACGCCGCACTGCTCGCGATCACCGCGCGCGACCGCGGCGAGATTCCGATCGCGTTTCAGGCCCTGGTCTATCCGATGCTCGACGATCGCACCGGCGGCGCGGTGAAGCCGCCCGCCCATATCGCGACAGTCGGGTGGAGCGCGGCGGAAAACCAATATGGCTGGAAGGCGTTTCTGGGCCAGGCTCCCGGCACCGACACGGTGCCCGCGCGCGCCGTGCCGGCGCGCACGCCCAACCTTGCCGGGCTACCGCCGGCGTTCATCCAGGTCGGCGGGGTCGATCTCTTCGTCAGCGAGGATATCGATTATGCGCGGCGTCTGAACGAAGCGGGCGTCCCGACCGAGTTGCAGGTCATTCCGGGTGCCTATCACGGGTTTGACCAATTGTCGGCGGACTCGCCGCAAGCCAGGCAGTTCAACCGCGCAAAGATCGAGGCGCTGCGCCGCGCCTTTGCGCGGCCACAACAATAAGGGGCGTCGGGATCGCCTGGGGCCGGGGCGATTCTTGACGACTGTTTTCGGCCCATTTATGCCATTTTATGCAATCGATTGAAAAAATAACCGGGGAGAGGACGATGAAGCGTTTCTGCACGTCAGTCGCGGCCATTGCGGTCGTTAGCGGCCTGGGGATGACCCCGGCATTTGCGCAGAGCGACGCCACCAGCACGACGCAGGAAAGCGCGGCCGATGAGGTCGTGGTGACCGCGCAAAAGGGCGGCGCACAGGCGCTGCAGGAAGTGCCGCTGGCGATCCAGGCGTTCGACGGCGAGGAGCTGAAAGAGCGCAATATCAGCACCATCGGCGATCTGGTGTCGAGCGTGCCGGGCGCATTCGAAGGGTTCCGCCAGTCGAACGGGTCGCGCTTTTACAATTTGCGCGGCAGCGTGACCCAGAATGGCGACTCGCCGATCGGCTATTATCTCGACGATGCGCCGTTCATCGTCACCAATTTCGGCATCGCGCCGCCGGTGCGCTTCCTCGACATCGACCGCGTCGAAGTGCTGCGCGGGCCGCAGGGTACGCTCTATGGCCAGGGCTCGTCGGGCGGCGTGTTCATCTTCCGCACCCGCGATCCGAACCTCAAGGATTTCGACTATGCGTTCGAGGCGGAGGCATCGCAGACCCGCGGCGCCGACGGCCTCAACTATGGCGTCGCCGGCGCGATTTCGGTGCCGATCGTCAAGGACATGCTGGCGGTGCGCGTCAGCGGCGGCTTTTCGCGCGATGCAGGCTGGGCCGATGCCTATTACGGCCCGTTCGACGGCACGCCCGACGAGACCGGGGTCAATGTCGCCAAGAATGACGACATCCGCGTCGTCGCGCTGTTCCGCCCGGCGGACAACGTCAACATCCGCGCGCAATATTGGAAGTTCCGCCCGCGGCAGGGCTTCACTGGCTTTACCGCATCGGTCAATCCGCCCTATTTCCAGAACACCGCCGGGCAGGACGGTTTCTCCAACGGCGACTTCACGCTGTACAGCCTGACCGCGACGGTCGATTTCGATGCGTTCACGATCACCAGCGCGACCAGCCAGCTGGACGGCGTGTTCGGGATCAACATCCCGCTCTCGCCCTCCGGCTCCTTCTCCAGCCAGTTCCTGCCGAGCATGTTCGCGCAGGAATTGCGGTTGAACTCCAACGGCAGCGGGCCGTTCAAATGGCTGCTCGGCGCGTCGTACCAGGACGGGTCGGGCCCGCAGAAAAATGCGCTGACGCTGCCGGCGGTCGTCATCAACGCCGACAACGACACGCTGACCGAAAACTACGCCTTCTTCGGCGAGGTCAGCTACGAACTGTTCGATGGGAAGCTGGTGCCGCTGGTCGGCTTGCGCCAATACCATGACCAACGCGCCTTTGCCGACGCGACCG
>NZ_LSJM01000078.1 GCF_001557215.1 Sphingomonas sp. CCH9-E2
CCCCCAACCCCTCCCTTTCAGGGAGGGGAGGTTTTAGCCGACGAACGCGCGTTCGATCACGTAATGGCCGGGCTTGCTGTTCGAGCCTTCTTCGAACCCCAGACGATCGAGCATTGCGGAGAGATCCTTGATCATCTCCATGCTGCCGCACAGCATGATGCGGTCGGTTTCGGGGTCGAGCCGCTTTTCGCCGGCCATGTTGGGGCCGGTGAACAGCGCGCCGTTTTCGATCAGCGTGCCGATGCGCTGATTGGTCGGGAAGGGTTCGCGCGTGACGGTGGGCAGGTAGCTGAACTGGACCAGCGCCTGATCCTGCACCAGCGGGTCGCCGGCGAGCTGCGCCTCCAGCTCCTCGCGGAAGGCGAGGTCGCTGACGCGGCGGACCGAGTGGACCAGCTGGACCTGGTCGAACATCTCATAGACGTCGGGATCGCGCGCGAGGCTCAGGAACGGCGCGAGGCCGGTGCCGGTCGAGAGGAAGAACAGGCGCTTGCCCGGAAGCAGCGCGTCGGTGACGAGCGTGCCGGTCGGCTTGCGGCCGAGGAAGAGCTGGTCGCCGGGCTGGATTAGCTGAAGCTTCGACGTCAGCGGGCCGTCGGGCACCTTGATCGAGAGGAATTCGAGCTCCTCGGCCCAGGCGGGGCTGGCGATCGAATAGGCGCGCAGCAGCGGGCGACCTTCGCCCGGCAGGCCGAGCATCACGAATTCGCCCGAGCGGAAGCGGAAGCTTTGCGGGCGCGTGATGGTGAAGCTGAACAGATGCTCGTTCCAGTGACGGACGCTGAGCACGGTCTCCACGGTCAGCGCGGCGGACGGGGCGAGGGGGATGGCGTTACGGTCAGACATTGCGGGCTCGGCTAGATGCCAGCGGTGCGCGGCGCAACCTTTTCTGGCTAGGGCGATGAAAGGCTAAACTTTCAGCGCCCCTTGGCAGGGTGAATTTTGCGAGTCAATCGCATTAACCATCCTGCCACTCGACGGGCGCGGGAAAGCGCGGCAGGAGGGTGAGATGCGCCCCGAATTGTCGACCGCCGCCAACCTGACCCTCTCGCTGCTGCTGATCGCGGCGGTGGTGCTGGTGTGGGGCGGGGTGACGATTATCCGCAAGGGCGATGGCGCAGGCGGCAACCGGACCAAGGGGCTGCTGATGATCGTGTGCGCGGTGGTGCTGGTCGGGAATGTGCTGATCTGGACGGTGTAGCGGTGGACTAATCGCTGCGCACCCAGCTTCCATCGCTGCGCAGGGTCCAGCGCGTGCCATCATGCGCGAGCCAGTCGCCACAGGGGGCGTCGGTGGCACCCGCGCCGAACCGCAGGACGTTGCCGTCGGGATCTTCGACATGCAGTTCACGTGCGCCCCAGGGGTAGTTGCACGGACCGTTGCGGATTCGCGCCCCGCGCGCGACGATTTCGGTGTGGAGGCGATCCACATCGTCGACGCCGACATAGAGCCAGGCGCGGCCGCTGCCCTGATCGTCCTGACACAGCATGACGACCGCCTCGCCCCGGGCGACTTCCGCGAAGATTTCGTCGCCCCAATTGTGCGTGAAGCCGAGACTGTTGGTGTAATAATCCAGTGCCCGCGTCATGTCCGCGACGCGGAAGATCGGGTTGGCGCGACCGAAGCGAACCGTCATGCGGTGTCTCCTTCGCCCCGGCGCTGATCTGGCTAACCCTGCTGCGTGATGCGGAGCGCCCAGCGGTCATAACCCAGTTCCTCGACCCGGGCCAGCAGCGTCTGAAGCAGGGCCGGGTCGGGGCGGGGATCGCGGGCGAGGAGCCAGAGGTAGCGGCCCGATGGCTCGCCCACGATCGACCAGTCATAGGCGTCGCCATGGTCGAGCACCCAATAGTCGCCGGTGTAGAGCGGGCCGAAGAACGAGACCTTGAGCTTGGCGTTGGTATCCTCGTCCGCGACGATCGCGGTGCCTTCGCTGACGTCGCGCTCGGTTTCGCCGGTGCGGATGCCGCTGTTGACGATGCTGACCTTGCCGTTCGGCTCCAGGCCATAGTCGGCGGTGACCGAATCCATCCCCTTCTGGAACCGATTCTCGTGCCGGGCGAGTTCGTACCAGGTGCCGGCGTAGCGGGTCAGGTCGACCGGCTTGGCGGGCTCCGGCACCTTGGGGTTGATCACCGGCGGGCGGGTCGCGCGGGAGTAGAGGAACAGGCCACCGATGGTGGCAGCGGCTACGCCGGCGGCGATCTTGATCGCGGTGGATTGCTTCATGGGCGCAGTATGCTGTCCGTGTCCGGCGGTACGCAAGAAAGAAGAAGTAGAAGAAGACCCTCCCCAACCCCTCCCGCGAAGGCGGGAGGGGCTAGAGAAAAGGGGACGCGTCACCGGATCGGCGAATTGGGGTCGAGGCGCATGTCGAGGTAATTGTCCACGCTGCGCATCAGCTGGTCCATTTCATGTTCGAAGAAATGGTTGGCGCCGGGAATCGTGTCGTGGTGGATGGTGATGTGCTTTTGCGTGCGCAGCTTGTCGACCAGCTTCTGCACGGCGCTCGGCGTCACCACTTCGTCGCCGTCACCCTGAATGATGATGCCCGAGCTGGGGCAGGGGGCGAGGAAGGTGAAATCGTACATGTTCGCGGGCGGCGCGACCGAGATGAAGCCGCGGATTTCCGGGCGGCGCATCAGCAGCTGCATGCCGATCCATGCGCCAAAGCTGACGCCCGCGATCCAGGTGGTCGAGGCTTCGGGGTGGAAGCTCTGGACCCAGTCGAGTGCGGACGCTGCGTCGCTCAGTTCGCCGATGCCGTTGTCGAACGTGCCCTGGCTCTTGCCGACGCCGCGGAAGTTGAAGCGCAGCGTCGCGAAGCCGCGGCGCTGGAAGGTCTTGTACAGTTCCTGCACGATGCGGTTGTTCATCGTGCCGCCGGCATTGGGGTGCGGATGCAGGATCATCGCGACCGGTGCGCGGGGGCGGGGGGCGGGGGCGAAACGCCCTTCGAGGCGGCCTTCGGGACCGGGAATGATGACTTCGGGCAAAGTGGACCTGCTCTATGATGGGCGCGCGGTAGCGCGGAAACGGGTGCAGGCTATATAGACTTCACGACCCGACAAGCAATTGGAACGATTCTCCTGACCGACCGCATCTATCTGGACCATGCCGCGACCACGCCCATGCTGCCACAGGCGCAGGCCGCGGTGATCGAAGGCATGGCGCATTGGGCCAATCCTTCATCGCCGCATGCCGAGGGGCGCGCGGCGCGCGCGGCGCTGGAAGGCGCGCGGCGGGCGGTGGCGGGTGCCTATGGCTGGCCGCACGAGCTGATCTTCACCAGCGGGGCGAGCGAGGCGCTGCACATCGCGCTGCGGCGGAGCATGGCGCGGGCGACGCTGATCACGGCGGTCGAGCATGATGCGGTGCTGCGGCTGGCGGAGGGGGCGCGGACGCTGCCGGTCGATGCGCAGGGCATACTCGACCGCGAGGCGCTGAAGGCTGCGGTCGGGCCGGATACGGCACTGTGCGTGCAATGGGCGAATAGCGAGACCGGCGTGCGCCAGCCGATCGCCGAGATTGCGGAGATCGTCCATGCGGCGGGCGGCACGCTGATCGTCGATGCGGCGCAGATGCCGGCCGGGGCCGATCCCGCGATCAAACAGGCCGATCTGGTGGTGGTATCGGCGCACAAGCGCGGCGGGCCGCCGGGCATGGGCGCGCTGCTGGTGCGCGACTTTGCCAAGTTGCTTCCCACCGGGGGGCAGGAAAAGGGCTATCGCGCGGGGACCGAGAATCTGCCCGGCGCCTTGGGCTATGCCGCCGCGCTGGCGGTGCCGGAGGACATGGCTGCGATGGCGCGGCTGCGCGCGCGGCTGGAGGCAGCACTGCCCGGGGTCGAGGTGGTCGGGGCGGCGAGCCCGCGCAGTCCGCTGATCGGTGCCTATCGCATGCCGGGCGTGTCGTCGGCGGCGCAGCTGATCCGGTTCGATCTCGCGGGGATTTCGGTGTCGGCGGGCAGCGCGTGCGCGTCGGGCAGTCTGCGTCCCAGCCATGTGCTGACCGCGATGGGCTGGGACGAACCGGCGCTGCGCGAAGTGGTGCGGGTGAGTTTCGGGCGCGGGACGACCGAAGCGGAGGTCGATGCGTTCGCGGCATTGTGGCGCACGGTCGCCGAGGAAGCGCGGGCGCGGGCGGCATGATCTATCTCGATTATCAGGCGACGACGCCGCTGGCGCCCGAGGCGCGCGACGCGATGCTGCCGTGGCTCGGCGACGATTTCGCCAATCCGCACTCGGCGCACGCCGCCGGGCGCAAGGCGAAGGCGGCGGTTGAAGTGGCGCGCGAGCAGGTCGCCGGGCTGATGCCCGCTGGCGGCACGGTGAGCTTCACCAGTGGCGCGACCGAGGCGCTGAACTGGGCGATCAAGGGCACGACCGGCGGGATCGTGACGATTGCGACCGAACATGCCGCGGTGCTGGACACGGTGGCGGCGGAGGCGCGGCGCGGGCGCGCGGTGACGGTGCTGCCGGTCGGGCCGGAGGGGCTGGTCGATCTCAACGCCGCGCGCGATGCGATCGGGCCGGGGACCGGGCTGGTCGCCGCGATGCTGGTCAATAACGAGATTGGCGTGATCCAGCCGGTCGAGGCGCTGGCGGAGCTTGGCAAGGCGGCGGGCGCGCTGATGCTGACCGATGCGGTGCAGGGCTTTGGCCGCGTCGCGATCCCCGATGGCGTCGATCTGGTCGCGGTGTCGGCGCACAAGATCCATGGGCCGAAGGGCGTGGGGGCGTTGTGGGTGCGCGACGGCGTCGAACTGGAGCCGCTGCTGCACGGAGGCGGGCAGGAGCCGGGCGGGCGCTCGGGCACCTTGTCGCCCGCCTTGTGCGCCGGGTTCGGCGCGGCGGCGGCGCTGGCCAAGCAGCGGTTCGGCGCGGATCGCGCGCATGTCGCGCAGCTGTTTCGCGCAGGGTTCCAGGCGCTGGGCAGCGCGGGCTGGACGCTCAACGGGTCGAAGGATGAGCGCTATCCGGGCAATCTCAACCTGTTATATCCGGGGCTGGACGTGGCGCGGCTGATGTCGGAACTGCGCGATATCGCGTTTTCGGCCGGGTCGGCCTGTGCCAGCGGATCGGGTCGACCGAGCCATGTGCTGCGAGCGCTGGGCCTGAGCGACGCCGAGGCGCGGTCGAGCATCCGGTTGGGCTTTGGACGCTATACGAATGAGGAGGAGCTGTTGGACGCCATCCATTGCATCGACGCAGCCGCGCGCGCGCAGCGGATCGCGGGATGATCAAGGTGCGGTTCCTGACGCCGGACGGCGATCTGGCCGTCGAAGCCGAGGCTGCGGCGGGCGACCGGCTGCTCGAGATCGGCCAGGCGCGGGGTATGCCGCTGGAGGGGACGTGCGAGGGGCAGATGGCCTGCTCCACCTGTCACGTCATCGTGGCGGCGGAGGATTTCGCGCGGCTGCCGCGGGCGAGCGAGGAGGAAGAGGATATGCTCGACCTTGCCGTCGGGGCAACGCGGACCAGCCGCTTGTCGTGCCAGATCGTGCTGACACCGGATCTAGACGGGCTGACGGTCAGCCTGCCTTCAGAACATCGTGATATGCAGGGACGATGATGATGACGACTCGCCGCACTGTGATTGCGGGCGCCGCCGCGCTCGCCGCTGTTCCCGCCTTTGCGCAAAAGGTGGGGCCGTTCGACCGGATCCGTGGCGAGACCGGCGCGCGGTTGGGCGTCGCCGTCTATGACAGCGGCACCGGGCGGCGTTTTTCGGACGGGGCCGAGGCGCGCTTTGCAATGTGCTCGACGTTCAAGGTGCCGCTGGTCGCCGCAGTGCTGGCGCGGGTGGATCGCGGCGAGCTCGATCTGGCGCGGGAGATCCGCTTCGGCGAGGCGGACGTGCTCGATTATGCGCCGGTGGTGAAGGCGAACCTAGCCAAGGGCGCGCTGTCGATCGACGCGCTGTGCGAAGCGGCGGTGGTGATGAGCGACAATAGCGCCGCGAACCTGTTGTTCGGGCAGATTTCGGGACCGCGCGGGCTGACTAAGTTCATCCGCGACGCGGGCGACCAGCTCACCCGGTCGGACCGCGACGAGCCGTCGCTCAACAATGTCCGCAATGGCGAGGTGCGCGACACGACGACGCCCGAGGCGATGCTGTGGCTGATGAACCGGCTGCTGCTCGGCGATGTGCTGACGCCTGCGTCGCGCGCTAAGCTGATCGGATGGATGGAAGCGTCGCCCACCGGCAAGGATCGGCTGCGCGCGGGGCTGCCCAAGGACTGGCGCGTCGGCGACAAGACCGGGACGAGCGGCGAAGGCTATTTCAACACCATCGCGATCGCGACCCCGCCGGGGCGCAAGCCGATCCTGATCACCTGCTATCTCGACGCGCCGGGGCTGAATTCGGCGAAGGCGAATGCGGCGCATGCGAAAGTGGGGGAGCTGGTGGGGGCGTTGTTCGCCTGACCACTCACCACAATTGCGGCTTGGCGACCATCAGCCAGAAGACGGCGGTGAGGCCGAGGAACGCGGGCCAGCCGAGGATGAACCAGAGCCGCATCGCGCGGTGATAGTCCGGGCCGAGCGGCTGGCCGCTGGCGAGCGCAGCGCGGGCGAGGTCGCGGGCGCGGATTTGCAGGCCGACCACCGGCACCCAGCAGGCAAAGGCGAGCAGGTAGAGCGCGACGCTGGCCAACACCCAGCTTTCGGTGAGCGGGATGCCGAGCAGGTGGAGCAGGATCAGGCCGCTGACCGGCTGGACCACGCCACTGGTGCCGGTGAAGATCCAGTCGGCGCGGACGACCATCGTGCCGACGCTGGCGATCGTCGCAGGGTCGCCGCTGCGATGCGCATTCCACAGATACCAGGCGGTGCCTGCGCCGAAGCCGAACAGCACCGTCGAACTGAGGATATGGACCCATTTGACGATCAGATAGGTCATCGCCGGTCTCCGATGGCGCCATGGACGAGGATCAGCAGCAGGATCGGCAGGTTCTTGAGCAATGGCCCGAGCGGGTCGACCCAGAGCGCAGGCAGGCCGAGGGTGAGGACCAGCGTGTAGCCGGTGACGACCGCGAGTTGCACTGCGGTCGCGGTGCGCGCGGTGCGGTCGCGCAGAACCAAAGCGGCAATGACAAGGTCGAGCAGGGCGGTGCCGATCTGGAGCGGGAGCGCTGCCCCCTCGGGTGCGCCGATCGCCGCGAGCCATTCGAGGGTCTGCGTGCGTCCCGCAAACAGGCCGAGCAAAGCCGAGGCGAGCCACAGCAGCGCGAGACCCCAGCGGATCGCGGGGGCGAGGAAGAACAGTCGCGCGTGCCAGCGATCCTGCACCCCGGCGGCGCGGTCGCGCATCGCCTGTGCCACGCTGCGCGGGCGGAAGCCGACGGCCTGGGCGAAGGAGGCGCCATCGGCGGCGTTGCCCGCGACAAGCTGGGCGAGGCTGTTGGTCGAGACCGGGCCCGACCCGGCAAGATCGCCGATCCGGCCGAGTGCGCGCATCACCGGCATCGGGACGCTGACGAAGCGGCTGGGGCCGAAACCGAGCCAATTGCGATAGCGCGTCATCAGATCGCGCAGGGTGAGCGTTTCCGGTCCGGCTGGTTCGAAGCTCTGGCCGACGAACCACAGATCCTCGCACGCCAGGCGCACCGAGCGGGCGAGATCGTCGGCATGGATCGGCGAAAAGGTAAACTCGCCATCACCCGCGAGTGGCTGGGCCAAGGGCAGGGCGGCGAGGCCGCGCAGCAGCGAGGTCCCGCCATAGCTGCCCTCCGCGATCACCAGCGACGGGCGGAAAATCGTCCAGCGCAGGCCCGACTCGCGCAACGCCGCTTCGCCCGCCAGCTTGGTCGCGGCATAGTCGGTAGCGACATCGGGCCGCGCGCTGACGGCGGAGATCAGGATGACGCGGCGGACCCCGGCGCGCTTGCACGCGGCGTGGAGGGCGCGCGGCATGTCGACATGCACCGCCTGCATCTCCGGCCCGCGCAGCACCCCGGCGACGTTGACCACGCAGTCGATGCCGGACAGGTGCGCGCGCCACCCTTCGGGATCGGTGGCGCGGGCGAGGTCGATGGCGACCCATTCCGCGCCCGGCTCCGCCTCGCGCAGCCGTGTCACGTCGCGGGCGACCGCGCGAACCTGATGGCCGCTCGCCAGCAATTCGGACAGGATATGCCGGCCGATGAACCCCCCGGCGCCCAGCAACAAAATGCGCATCGGACAGGGGCTTAGCAGCGACATGCGGCGGAGTCATTGCAATCGCGCACACTTCCGCCTATCTGCGCCGCGGGAGTCGGGCGGACGATGCCGTCGCCAACCCGGTCAGGTCCGGAAGGAAGCAGCCGTAACGATTTTCGTGTCGGGTCGTCCCGGCTCCCACCTTTCCCCTTTGTTGAATTCGTAACATTCCGGATGGTGCCCTGTACGCGCCTCGCCTGTGATCGCCCTGTGGAATCAGACGGTCAACGGGGTGCCAAGGGGGTGCGTGAAGCGCGGGAGATCGCGCTGTTCTGCCTGCTGGCATTCGGCCTGTCCTGGGCAATCTGGATACCGATGGCGCTGCACGGGGTGATGGTCCGGGCGGGAAGCCTGCCCAGCCATATGCTGGGCCTGCTGGGGCCGATGGGCGCAGCTTGGCTGACCGGTTGGCTGGTGTCGGGCGGCGCGGCGGTGCGGCGCGACTGGTGGCGTCGGATATGCCGTTTGCCGCAGGGTGTATGGGGCTGGACGCTGGCGCTGTCTCCTGCGGCGATGATCGTCGCGCTGCTGATTACGCAACGCTGGATCGACCTCGGTCTCGATCCAGTGGGCATGACGCGGTTCAGCGGGTTGCCCGTTCTGCCGGTCCCGCTGTTGTTCATGGTCGTAGTGCTAGTCAACGGCTTTGGCGAGGAGGCTGGGTGGCGGGGCTTTCTGCTGCCGCGACTGCAGCGGCGGCTCGGCCCGGTCCGCGGGATACTGGTTCAGGCGATGCTATGGATCGCTTGGCACGCGCCGCTGTTCTGGATCGTCGCCACCTATCGCGCGATGCCGGTGCCGATGATCCTGTTCGGTTTTGGCCTGGGGTTGGTGCTCGGCGGGTTCGTGCTGGCGCAGGTGGCGGCGGTCTCGCGCGGGAGCGTGCCCGCCGTGGCGCTCTGGCACAGCTTCTACAATTTCGGGACGGCGACCGAACTGGGCGGAAGCGCGGCTGCGCTGCTGTCGGCGGCGGCGATGGTCTGGGGCGGCGGATTGCTGCTCTGGGCGCTCATCAGCACGCAGGGCGCGCGGGCGATTCGGGTGCCGCCCCCTTCGACAAAGCCGCCTCCGCCGCCTAGATAGGTTGCAATGTCCGATTCACTCCTTGGCCTCGACGAACCACCGCAGCCGCGCGACAGCGTGTATCGTGTGCTTGCGCGCAAATACCGGCCGCAGACCTTTGCCGAGCTGATCGGGCAGGATGCGATGGTGCAGACGCTGGGGAATGCGATCAAACGCGACCGGCTGGCGCATGCGTTCCTGCTGACCGGGGTGCGCGGGGTCGGCAAGACGTCGACTGCGCGGCTGATCGCCAAGGCATTGAACTGCATCGGCCCGGACGGGCAGGGCGGGCCGACGATCGATCCGTGCGGGGTGTGCGAACCGTGCCGCGCGATTGCCGAGGGGCGGCATATCGATGTGATCGAGATGGACGCCGCCAGCCATACCGGCGTCGACGATGTCCGCGAGATCATCGATGCGTCGCGCTATTCGGCGGTGTCGGCGCGCTACAAGATCTACATCATCGACGAAGTGCACATGCTGTCGAAGAATGCGTTCAACGCGCTTCTGAAGACGCTGGAAGAGCCGCCGGGGCATGTGAAGTTCCTGTTCGCGACGACCGAGGTGCAGAAGGTGCCGGTGACGGTGCTGTCGCGCTGCCAGCGCTTCGACCTGCGCCGCATTCCGGCGGAAAAGCTCGCCGCGCATTTCGGCGAAGTGGTCGAGAAGGAAGGCGCGCAGGCCGAGCCCGAGGCGCTGGCGATGATCGCGCGTGCGGCGGAAGGGTCGGCGCGCGACGGCCTGTCGATCCTCGACCAGGCGATTGCCCATGCGGGCATGGAGGGTGGCGCGGTCACGGCGGATGCGGTGCGCGACATGCTCGGCCTGTCGGATCGCAACGCGATCCGCGACCTGTTCGGGCTGGTCATCGCGGGCGACGCGGCGGGCGCGCTGGCGGCGCTGCGCGGGCAATATGATCTGGGCGTCGATCCGCAGGCGGTGCTGAAATCGCTGCTCGAGATGGTCCACCGCGTGACGCTGGCCAAGCTCGGCAATGCGGTGATCCCGGGCCAGGCGACCGAGGAGAGCGCGGCGCTGGCCGAATGGGCGGGGAAGCTCGGCTTCCCGGCGCTGCACCGGCTGTGGCAGCTGCTGCTCAAGGGGCATGACGAGGTGATCCGCGCCGCGCTGCCGATCGAGGCGTGCGAAATGGCGCTGCTGCGGGTGATCCATGCCTCGACCCTGCCCGATCCGGGCGAGCTGGCGCGCAAGATTGCCGACGGGGCGCCGATGGGCGGCCCGGCTCCGGCTGCTACGCCTGCGGCTCCAGCCGAAGCGCCCGCGCCGCGGACGATGGCCGAACTGGTCGAACGGCTGGCGGCGGCGCATGAGGAGCATCTCGCCGCGCGCGTGCGGAACCTTGTCCGTCCGATCCGGTTGGAAGAACCGGTGGTCGAGGTCAGCAGCCATGGTCTGCCCGCCGATCTGGTCCATGATTTCGAAAGCGCGCTGCGGCGCGTGCTAGGCAAGCGCTGGTCGCTCCGCGTGACCGACGCGCCGGGCCAGAAGACGTTGAACGAAGAGCGCGCGGAGCGCGAGGCGGCGGAGCGCGATGCGGTGCTGGCGTCGCCGGTGGTCGCCGCCGCGCTCGAAGCCTTTCCCGATGCCGAGCTGATCGGCTGGACCCGCGAAAACAGGAGGTTTGGGTGAAGAGTATCGAAGACATCATGGCGATGGCGCAGAACGTCCAGAACGAGCTGACCAAGGCGCAGGCGAACCTCGACGGGATCGAGGTCGAGGGCGCGTCGGGCGGCGGGCTGGTCAAGGTCAAGGCGAGCGCCAAGGGTCGGATCATCGGCGTGACGATCGACGAATCGCTGCTGGCGCCCAGCGAGAAGCAGATGGTCGAGGATCTGGTCGCGGCCGCGCTCAACGATGCGCGGGCCAAGGCGGATGCGGCGGCGTCGGCGGAAATGTCGAAGCTTTCCAGCGGGATTCCGCTGCCCCCTGGGTTCAAGCTGCCGTTCTGAAACACCTGAACATTTCACAACGGGAACAATGATTTGGTCCACCGCGTTGGGCCGCCAATGTTCCTGTTGGGAGATGAGACATGGCTGAAGAACGGATTGTCGAGCGCACCGATGGCGTCACCGCAGAGCGCGTGACCGAGCGTGGCGGCGGCACGACGGTGATCGAACGGCGCGGCGGTGGCGGCGGACTGATTCTGGGAATCATCGCGCTGGTGATCGTGATCGTCGGGGCCTTTTATTTCCTCAGCAACAATTCCGAGACCCGGAAGGACGCGGCAATCACCGAGGCTGCGCAGGCCGTCGGCGACACGGCCGAAAAGGCCGGCGACGCGATCGACAAGGCGGTCCCTGCGGAGAAGAAGTAACCGGGCAGCGCTCGCTTCGCTTAGCGGGGCGGGCGCGCCTCTGGGTGCCCGATCAGGTTGACGCGCATCGTCTGTCGATCCGGATGGATGCGATGCGGTGGGAAGCATAAGGCTTGCAACACGGGCGTGTCGCGTAACGCCCAACTGGCCCACCCGAGCGGCGTGTCGCCATTGGCGTCGGTGGCATCAATGGCAGCGCCCGCCGCGACCAGCGCCTGGATGCTGGCCAATGTGCCATAAGCTGCGGCGCGGTGGAGCGGCGTTTCTCCGCGCGTGCGGGCGTGGCGCATGAATGCGCCGGTTCCAACGCCTCGGTTCGTTTTGGCGTTTGGATCGGCGCCTGCGGCAATCAACACCGCGATCACGCGTTCGTGCTCGATGCTTTCAAAGCTGCACAGCGCGGCGTGAAGCGGCGTTTCGCCAGTGTCGGGCAGCGCCGCGCGTGGATCGGAACCCTGTTCGATCAGGAATTCGCACAGTCGCCAGTGGCCGTGAAAGGCGGCGGCGTTGAGTTCGAAATTGGCCCCAAGCGCGGTCAGCGCCACGCCATGTTCCAGCAGGTAACGGATAGCTGAGACGTCACCATAATAGGCGCACCAGCCGATCAGCGATGCACCATCGACACGGGTGCCGGGATCACCGCCGCCCGCGATCCATTCGAACACAAGGTCGGTGCGGCCATTGGCAATGCGATCGAGCATGTATTTGCCTCCAGCTTTGGCCCTTTATCGCACGCATGCATCCAGTCCGTCACGCTGGACGACGCCGATGCGCGCGGCGATCGCATTGCCATAGCGGCGGGTGAAGCCCTTGGGCGAAGTGGCCGCGCGCTTTTTGGGCAGGGGCAGGACCGCGGCGATGCGTGCAGCCTCGGCACGGGTCAGGTTGCCGGCTCCTTTTTTGAAATAGCGGCGCGCGCCGGCTTCGGCGCCATAGGTGCCGATCCCGGTCTCCGCGACGTTGAGGTAAACCTCCATGATCCGCTTCTTGCCCCAGATCGTTTCGATCAGGACGGTGAACCATGCCTCCAGCGCCTTGCGGAAATAGCCACCGCCCTGCCACAGGAAGACGTTCTTGGCGGTCTGCTGGCTGATCGTCGAACCCCCGCGCAGCACCTTCCCGCCCTGGGCATTGCGCAGCATCGCTGCCGCGATGGAGTCATAATCGAAGCCGGAGTGGGAGCAGAAGCTGCTGTCCTCCGCGGCGATCGCGGCGCGCGCCATGTCGGCGTCGATCGCGGAGAGCGGCACCCATTTCTTGGTGACGCCATGGCCGGTGAAGATGTCGCCCATCATCGTCAGCGTGAAGGGCGGGGGCACGAAGCGGTAGAGCGTGACCATCGCCACCGACACCAGCACGAAGGCGAGCGCGCCCTTGAACAGCCAGCCGAGGATGCGGCGGCCGACTGGCTTGCGGGGCTTTTTGGGCTTCACGGGCTGGATCCCGATTCCGTCGA
Source organism: Sphingomonas sp. CCH9-E2 (assembly GCF_001557215.1). Classification (GTDB taxonomy): domain Bacteria; phylum Pseudomonadota; class Alphaproteobacteria; order Sphingomonadales; family Sphingomonadaceae; genus Sphingomonas. The sequence continues at coordinate 13,056 of NZ_LSJM01000078.1, forward strand.
GATGGTCGAGGTCGGGCAGGGGAGGCGGACCGAGCGGCGGGACCGGGCGCGACGCACCCGGCGGCAATCCGCCCGTTCCGCTATCGTCCTGCGCCACCCGCCCCCCGGCCGATCGCTCAGCCGACGGTCAGCAGGCGGCGGTCGCCCGCCAGGCGCATCATCGCCTTCTGCAGCTTTTCGAACGCGCGCACCTCGATCTGGCGGACGCGTTCGCGGCTGACGCCATAGACCTGGCTCAGCTCTTCGAGCGTCTTGGGATCGTCGGTCAGGCGGCGTTCGGTGAGGATGTGCTTCTCACGCTCGTTGAGCTCGTCCATCGCCTCGATCAGCATGCCGTGGCGGACATCGGCTTCCTGCGCTTCGGCAACGACCTCGTCCTGCAGCGCGCTGTCGTCCTGCAGCCAGTCCTGCCACTGGCTTTCGCCATCCTCGCGCATCGGCACGTTGAGCGACGTGTCGCCGCCCATCGCCATGCGACGGTTCATCGACGTGACCTCTTCTTCGGTCACGCCCAGATCCTTGGCGATCTTGGCCAGATCCTCGGGCTTGAGGTCGCCATCCTCGAACGCGTCGAGCTTCGCCTTCATCCGGCGCAGGTTGAAGAACAGCTTCTTCTGCGCGGCGGTGGTGCCCATCTTCACGAGGCTCCACGAGCGCAGGATGAATTCCTGGATGGAGGCGCGGATCCACCACATCGCATAGGTGGCGAGGCGGAAGCCGCGATCGGGCTCGAACTTCTTCACGCCCTGCATCAGGCCGATATTGCCTTCGGAAATCAGCTCGCTGACCGGGAGGCCATAGCCGCGATAGCCCATCGCGATCTTCGCCACGAGGCGCAGATGCGAGGTGACCAGCTGTGCGGCCGCTTCGGGGTCGCCATGCTCCTGAAAGCGCTTCGCGAGCATATATTCCTGCTCGGGCGCGAGGATCGGAAACTTCTTGATCTCCGCCAGATAGCGGTTGAGGCTCGCCTCGCCACCGAGGGCTGGGATCGTCGCCGGGACGTTGCTTCCGCTGGCCATGGTCACTGTACTCCCTTTCATTTGGCTCCCCCCTGTAGCGGCAGGGATGCCGGTCGACCCTCCATCCGGACGGGTCAGATCACCTATACGATAAGGTTATCCATCAGTTCCTGCATGTCCGCAGGCATTTCGCTATCGAACGCCAAAGCGTTACTATTGATAGGATGGATGAACCCCAACCGGGCGGCATGCAAGGCCTGACGGCGGAAACCCATGGTTTCCAATGCCTCCCGATGTTCTTTCTTCGTTCTACCATAAACCGGGTCGCCGATCAACGGGTGACCGAGCGACGCCATGTGTACGCGCACCTGATGCGTGCGGCCGGTTTCGAGCCGGCATTCGACCAGAGCCGCCTCGTAGAGAGGGCGCACCAGCGTCCAGTGGGTGACCGCGCGCTTGCCGCCGGGCTGGATGGCGATCTTCTTGCGGTTTTGCGGCGAGCGCGCAAGCGGCGCGTCGACGGTGCCGCCTGACGTTTTCGGTCGGCCCGAGACGATCGCCTTGTACCGCCGGTCGATCGAATGGTCCTTGAACTGGCGGGCAAGGCCGACATGCGCGCGATCGGTCTTGGCCGCGACCATCAGGCCCGATGTATCCTTGTCGATGCGGTGCACGATCCCCGGCCGCGCGACCCCGCCGATGCCCGACAGGCTTCCCTGGCAATGGTGCAGCAGCGCGTTGACCAGCGTCCCGTCGAAATTGCCCGCGGCGGGGTGGAC
>NZ_LSJM01000079.1 GCF_001557215.1 Sphingomonas sp. CCH9-E2
AAGCAGGACAGGGGCACGTGCGTTGCGAAGCAATGTGCCCCGCCGGTCGGCACGGCATCGCCGCAACTGGTCCAGGCATGTGCGGTCAGCTCACCCGTCGGCCGCTCGCGCTCGATCCCGAATATGATGGCGCAGGGCACCCGCCACAGCGCGCACAGAGCCTTGGCGGCCATTGCCTGGGGCAGGCAATTGGACCGGAACGGCGCGTAGGACGCGGCAATCGACACGGTTCGACCGATCAACCGCGCCCGGGCGATCTGTTGCGGTGTGGCGGCGGGGCGATGTGCGGTTGCACCAAGATTGACCCCTAGCCACGGCGCAATGCGGCGAAACGGGAGGAGGGCGATGACGGCCGACGACAGGCCGATCAGTGCCCATGCCGGAGCCAGCCACAGCAGCACGAACACCGGCTGACGCCGCGCTACCGCCAATTTGCGCGCGATGATCGCGGTGCGCGACACGTAACTGCCTCCATCCACTGTATTTCGACTTGTGACGCCGGGGCTTCCGGGGCATGCACTAGCACTGCCAATGGCTCTGTCCAATGGGCGCGGCGAGGGGGCACATGACCGATCACATGAAGATCGACCATGAAGTGGGGAAGCGGATCACCGCAGCCGCCGAATGCGCATTGCTGCAGGCCGCCTATGCACGCAATCCTGAATCCCCGCTGCTGCGCGAACGGCTCGCCGGGCTGCTGAGTTTCAACGACCGGTTCGTCGAGACGATTGCACTGTATGAAGGCGTCGACCTGTCCGGCCTCGGCTTCACCGAGCTTCAGCTGCTGGTGCATGCGCATACCGCGCTGGAACGACCGGAGGACAATGCGCGCGCTGCGGATATCGCCACAATGGCCTTCGACGCTGCCGACCAGGGAATTCAGCGCGCCTCCGCTCTGGCCGCGCAGGGCAAGGTGCTGCGCCGCATGGGCGCAACCGACGCCGCCGAGCACGTTCTGAAACAGGCGCTGATCCACAATCCGCATAACAAGGACGCGTGCAAGCGTCTGGCCAGCCTGCATTTGGACAATGGCGCGCCCGAACGGGTGCTCGACGCCATGGCGCAGCTCGATGCGCAGGGGGTGGGCCATTCGCGGCTGTTCGCGGCACAGACGCTGGCCCTGGCGCAGCTTGGCCGGATCGAAGCCGCGCGGGCGCAGGACGGGTGGGGCCGGTTCGCCTATCGCGGCACGCTCGCCCCGCCCGACGGGTTCGCCGATATCGCGTCCTTCAACGCCGCACTGGCGGACGAATTGCTGACCCATCCCGGGCTGCGCTACGAACGCTATGGCACAGCATCCGAACAGACCTGGCGGATCGATGCGCCAGCCACCGGACAGGCCCCGCGCGTGCGCCAGTTGCTGGACGCTCTGATCGGGACGATCGACGCGCATCTCGCGACGCTGGAGTCCGACGGACATCCCTGGCTGCGCGCCCGGCCCGGCTCCGGCATCTTGCACAGCTGGTGCGTCATCACCGAGAGCACCGGATTCGAAACCTGGCATGTCCACCAGTTCGGCTGGCTGAGCGGGGTCTATTACGTTCAGGTGCCTGAGGGGATCGCGACGGGCACCGATGCGGCGGGCTGCATCGCCTTCGGCGTGCCCGAGGATATTGTCGGCGATGATGCGGCGCAGGCCTTTGGCAGCACCGTCGTGCGGCCACAGGGCGGCACGGTGATGCTGTTCCCGTCGCATTGCTACCACCGCACCTTCCCGCACGGGTCGGCCGAGCGCCGGATCTGCGTCGCGTTCGACATCTGGCCCGGCTGATCGGTCGATGCAGCGCCTGACCGGCTACGGGCTGCGGCTGGATACGCAGCTCGCGGTTCCTGGTGCGATCGGGACGATCGGGTCGGGACCGCCCGACGTGTCGATCGTGCTGGAGCCGCCCCAAGCGATCGCCGATACATCGGTCTACGCGCGGACGCAGGATGGCCTGTGCTTCACCTGCCCCGACGTCGCGCGCTATTGGATCAGCCAAGGGGCGATCCGCGTTGCCCCCGATCCTGCTGCGCAGTCCGACATGGTATCGGACATGCTGGTCGCCACCGCGTTGCCGGCTATGCTGTGGTTGCGTGAGCGGTTCGTGCTCCATGCCGGTGCGGTGCAGCTGCCAGGCGGCGGCACCGTGGCTATTGCCGGTGCATCGGGCTCGGGCAAATCGACGGTTCTGGCCCAGCTGGTGGCGGCCGGCGCGGCGCTGATCGGTGACGACACGATCGCGTTTTCCCGGGACACCGGTACGCAGGCGCAGGGCTTGGCCGGTGGCTGGTTCGCGGCGGGCGAGGCTGCGGC
>NZ_LSJM01000080.1 GCF_001557215.1 Sphingomonas sp. CCH9-E2
GACTATTTGGCCGGGCCGAGGCCATGCCGGAAATGGGCAAGGCGGCGGTTCCGATGAGCAGATGACGACGATCGACCATAGCACGTCCTCTCCTGGTCTTGGCATGACAGCCGCGCAGCCACCGGCTCAGGCCGAGCATCGCGACGTTAGCCTGATCGGGTAGCGGCTTCGCCCTCTCCCAGCCATGTCCCGCCGCGCTCGACCGCTTTGGCGCGAGCGAACTGAATTGCGTAAGTGTATGATTTCACATGGTTAGTGCAGGGCCCGCGCTGCTTGCATCACCGCCATGTGTGACAATAGGCGTTCCGGATGCGGCCAGGCGCCGCGCAAAAAACAGGATGTGGAGAGAAGCCAGATGGAAGCGCTGAGAGCAACATTGGCGGGCATCGAAGCGCGCGCCAACGCGCCGTTCTTCATCGGCGGCGCGTGGCACGAAAGCGCGCAGCCGGACACGCTCGACGTGATCGCGCCGCACAGCGAAGAGCTGTTGATGCGCCATGCCGAAGCCACCCATGGGGAGGTCGATCGGGCCGTGGCGGCCGCGCGACGGGCCTTCGACCACGGCCCCTGGCCGCGCATGGCACCGGCAGACCGCGGCGCGGCGCTGAAACGGGTGGCGGCGTTGCTCGCCGAACGGCTTCCCGAACTGGCAGAGGCATGGACCGGGCAGGTTGGCGCGGTGATCGGATTCACGCGCAATGCCTCGCGTCAGGTGCCGGGCCTGTTCGACTTTTACGGCGACCTCGCGACCAGTTACCCGTTTGTCGATCGCCGCAAGCGCTCTTCTGGCGGACGGGTACAGGTGATCAGCGAGCCGGCGGGCGTGTGCGCCGCGATCACGCCGTGGAACGCGCCGCTGGTCCTGTTGTGCTACAAGGTGGCGGCGGGTCTGGCAGCGGGCTGCACCTTCGTCGTCAAGCCTTCGCCGGAGGCACCGATCGACGCGCATATCCTGGCGGAATGCATCTCGGGCGCAGGTTTGCCGGACGGGGTGTTCAACATGATCCAGGGCGGGCGGGAGATCGGCGACTATCTTGTCCGCCATCCCGGGATCGACAAGGTCAGCTTCACGGGCTCGACCGTCGCGGGCAAGGCGATCGCATCGGCCTGCGCGGCACGACTGACCCGCTTCAGCCTGGAGCTAGGTGGAAAGTCGGCCGCGATCATTCTCGACGACGCGGATTTGTCGAAGGTGCTGCCCACGCTAGTCCCCTATTCGATGCCGATCACCGGGCAGGTGTGCTTTTCGCTGACCCGCGTGCTCGTGCCGACCGCGCGCTACGACGAAGTGCTCGACGGCTATGTCTCGGCGGTGCGGAAGGTGAATGTCGGCAATCCCTTCGAATACGGTGTGCAGATGGGACCGCTTAGCCTTTCGCGCCAGCGCGACCGGGTCGAAGGCTATGTCGCGCAGGGGATCGCGGAAGGTGCAAGGCTGGTGACCGGCGGCGGGCGGCCGGCCGCCCAGAATCGCGGATGGTATTTCGAGCCGACCGTCTTTGCCGATGTGACCAAGGATATGACGATCGCGCGCGAGGAGATCTTCGGTCCGGTGGTCTCGCTCATCCGCTATGACGACGAAGCCGAGCTCATCGCGCAGGCGAACGCCACCGATTATGGCCTCCACGGCGCGATCTATTCGGCCGACGAGGATCGCGCATTGGCAATCGCGCGGCGGGTCGACGCCGGTTCGCTCGCCATCAACGGCATGGCCGTCGATATCGAGATGCCGTTCGGGGGGTTCAAGCAATCCGGCATTGGACGGGAGGGCGGTTTGGAGGGGCTGCAAAACTATCTCGAGTTGAAGACGGTGTATCTGCCCGGCTGAAGATGTCTGGCGGAACTCGGCGAGGGCGCTTGTGGGCTTACAGGACTCACATCCGCGTCTGCAAACCGCAGAAAAGCTAGGGTTTCAGCTCGCAACCAGATCCGTGGCCCCTTCGTGGCCCACCCTAAATTCGGTCCCTACTCAGATCTCGAACCCGTGCCGATTTAAGCACCGTGCATAGGGTCGGAACCATGAGTCGCGTGTTCCCCAACTCCCCCTTTCCGGCGTGTCTGCTTTCATCCTAATTCGCTACGCGGGCCTCCTTGCCACCCTCGCCTCCGACAGGTCCATCAGATGATACTGCTTGATCGCTTGGTAGGTCAAAAAAAAGGACGGAATCATCGGAAAGGGGATGGGGTGGACGCCCCCGACGGTATCGATGTGCCAAAGCGGAGGTGTTGAACACCACTTGAGTGAGGCGCCCATATCGAAAGTTGCCGTGATCGGCCTGAATATGGGATGTCGACTCCCCTTCACGAACTATAATTTCATTTGCCCTGAATGCCTCCGGAATTGCATCCCTACTGCGCCATATGTTGCGAGCAAGGCTAGGGTCGGGATCTGTAATTTGCAGTTGCTCGGCGGTTGTCCCTTGAGGGTCTCAAGGATCTG
>NZ_LSJM01000081.1 GCF_001557215.1 Sphingomonas sp. CCH9-E2
GAAGAAGAAGAAGAAGAAGACCCTCCCCAACCCCTCCCGCAAGCGGGAGGGGCTTAGTTGGGGGCCGCAAGCGGGAGGGGCTTAAGAAGGAAGAGGGACGGGCTACTTCGGAATCTGCTGCGAGATGCAGTGGAAGCTGCCGCCACCCGTCAGGATATGGTCCGCGCGCAGGCCGACTGCCTCACGCCCGGGGAACAACGCGCCGATTGTTTCCACCGCGTTGCGGTCATTGGGCTGGCCGTAGACCGGGACCACCACGGCGGCGTTGCCGATGTAGAAGTTCATATAGCTTGCCGGAACGACCTCGCCCCCCTGGATCACGCGGCCGGGTGAGGGGACAGGGACGACTTCGACCCCCAGCGCCTCGGCGCGGCGTTTGGCGTCGGCGTAGACGAGCCAGTTGGGGTCGTTTTCCTCCGGCACGGGAATCGCCAAGCGGTTTTCGCCGACGAAGCGGGCGAGATTGTCGACATGGCCGTCGGTGTGGTCGTGCGCGAGGCCGTTGCCGAGCCATAGCACGCGGTCGAAGCCGAGATTCTCGCGCAGCCGCCGCTCCGCCTCGCCCTGCGACAGGCCGGGGTTGCGATTGCGGTTGAGCAAACATTGTTCGGTGGTGACGACGAGGCCGGTGCCGTCCCAGTCGATCGATCCGCCTTCGAGGATCCAGTCATGCTCGACCACGTCCATATGCCGCT
>NZ_LSJM01000082.1 GCF_001557215.1 Sphingomonas sp. CCH9-E2
AGATCCTCCAATGTAAAATCGCCCGCCAAGGCCCCAGCAGAGCGGGTAGTGAAGGACATCCGCCGACAGACCCGGCGCCACTTTTCGGCCGAGGACAAGATCCGCATCGTGCTGGATGGCCTGCGCGGGGAAGACAGCATCGCCGAGCTATGCCGCAAGGAAGGCATTGCCCAGAGCCTGTATTACACCTGGTCGAAGGAGTTCATGGAAGCTGGCAAGCGCCGCCTGGCCGGCGACACCGCCCGTGCCGCGACCACCGGAGAGGTCCAGGACCTGCGCCGCGAAGCCCGGGCCCTGAAGGAATGCGTGGCCGATCTGACACTGGAAAACCGTCTGCTCAAAAAAAGCATGGTCGCGGATGGGGGCAACGACGAATGAGATATCCCGCATCCGAGAAGCTCGAGATCATCAGA
>NZ_LSJM01000008.1 GCF_001557215.1 Sphingomonas sp. CCH9-E2
TCACCGTGCGCGAACCCTTCACCCCGCCCGCCGTCAGCGATCCAACCTTTGCCGGTCGGCTCAAGACGCTGTTCACTGCCCGCTTCGGCGCGGCGCGCGTGACCGACATCGCCCCGACCATGGCAGGCGAGGATTTCGGTCGCTACCCGATCGCCGATCCGTCGGTGAAAGCCGTGATCTACTGGGTCGGCGGCGTGCCGCAGGATGCGTGGGACAAGGCGCAGGCCAATGGCGGCAAGGGCCTGCCCTCGCTGCACAGCCCGAAATGGGCACCCGATGCGGAAAAAGTGATCGGCACCGCCGCCGAAGCGATGACGGCGGCGGCGCTCGACGTGATGAAGCGGTAAGCAATCCTCCCCCGCCAGGGGGAGGATTAAAGCCTACTCCGCCGCATCCTTCGCCTTCGCCAGCTCGGCTTCCTTGTCGGCATCATAGCCGGTGGAGGCGGGCGGCTGATGCGCATGCACCGGCTGCGTGCCCGAGGGCGGGTCGGACGCGTCCATCGATTCGTCGAGCGCGCGGTCGAGCCGCGCCTGCTTGCTCTCGGGGTTCTTCTCCAGCCGTTCCGCGATGCTCTCGTCGGTCCCGGCGTCGCCGCGCTGCTTGTCGTCGTCCATCGTCTCTCTCCCAGATGGGTGGACGGTGGAAACGCGCACGCCGCATCCCGCGTTCCGCGCCGCAAACGCAGAAGGGCCCGGCCATCGCTGGCCGGGCCCTCCCGAAATCGCCATCGGCGGCGCGATTACTCGCGGTTGCCGATGATGCTGAGGATGAACTGGAACATGTTGATGAAGTCCAGATACAGGTTCAGCGCACCCATGATCACCGCCTTGCCGACCATGTCGGTACCGGCGACATACTGATAGACGCTCTTGATCCGCTGCGTGTCATACGCCGTCAGACCCGCGAAGATCAGCACACCCGCGATGCTGATGATCAGCGACAGCGTGCTCGACTGGGTGAAGATGTTGATGATCGACGCGACGATGATGCCGATCAGGCCAACGATCAGGAAGCTGCCGAGACCCGACAGGTCCTTCTTGGTCGTGTAGCCATAGAGGCTCAGGCCCGCGAAGCCGGCTGCGGCGGCGAAGAACGCCTGCGCGACCGACTCACCGCTATACCGAAGCAGCAGCGTCGAGAGCGACAGGCCCATCAGCACCGTGAACGCCCAGAACATACCCTGAAGCGCGCCGGTCGAGAACTTGTTCTGACCGAAGCTCATCGCGAACACGATCGCCAGCGGCGACAAGATGATCAGCCATACCAGCGGGCCGCCATTGGCGAAGACCGAGGCAGCCGCCGATTCGGCACCGCCCCAGGCAAACAGCAGCGCAACGATGCCGCTCAGCAGGACGCCCGAGGCCATATAGTTGTAAACGGAAAGCATGTAGGACCGCAGCCCCGCATCATACGCGGCGCTATCCCGCGTACCTGCGGCCGTCGCAAACGGTGCGGCGGTCGAATGGGGGTCAGACCAGTTCGCCATCTCAAACTCCTTTGCCCGGCGGTCTCTGAATATCGGCCGCCCGGATGTTACCCAATATCATGCGTTGCCGGTCGAGATTCAAGGAAAACCGGAATCGCCGCGTCTGACGAAGTGGGTTAACGGGCTTTGCCATGCACCGCCTGTTCGTCGCCCTGCGACCCCCGCCCCCGATTCGCGACCTGCTAACCGACCTGATGGATGGGATTGAGGGGGCGCGCTGGCAGGATGACGACCAGCTCCACATCACGCTGCGCTACATCGGCGAAGTCGATTCGCGCATGGCGGAGGATGTCGCGGCCGCGCTGTCGACGATCCGTGCCGACCTGCCGCCCCTGCGCATCCAGGGCTGCGGCATGTTCGACAGCAAGGGTCAGCCCAACGCGATCTGGGCCGGGGTCGCTCCGCGCGAACCGCTCGCGGCGCTTCACCGCAAGATCGACCGCGCGCTGGTCCGCATCGGGCTGGAGCCGGAACATCGCGCGTATCTCCCGCACATCACGCTCGCGCGGCCCGCCCGCTCAGCCGGACCCGTCGATGCCTTCCTCGCCCGCCACGCCGCGCTGACCAGCCCAGAGTTCACCGTCACGCACATGGCGCTGTACGAAAGCCGCCTGGGCACTGGCGGCTCAAGCTATGAGCCGGTCGCACGCTATGCGCTGACCGGCCCATAGCGCCTCGGCTCAGCCAGCCGCGAACACGCCGCACGCGATGCGGTCGCCGCTATTGCCCGACGGATCGGTCTTCTGGTCGTCGGGACCGGCATGGACCACGAACGCCGCGCCATCGGCGTCGAGCAGCCCGTCCATCGTCCCCGACCCGAGCTTGTAGGTCAGCGTGCCGGTGCCATCGGGGCGCACGATCAGATTGGGCATGTCGCCGGCATGCGCGCCCTGCGGATTTTCCAGGCCATGCTTGGTCGCGCCCGGGTTCCAGTGCCCGCCAGCGGTGGTAAAGGCCGGCGCGTCGCACTTGCCGGTCATATGGACATGCACGCCATGCGGGCCCGGCGAGATGCCGGTCACCGACACCTTCACCGACAGCCCGCCATTGGTCACCGTCGCCACCGCGCTGCCCGCCGCGCTGCCATCGGCGCGCTTGAGCTGCGCCGTCGCGCGGCCGGGGTCGCTGGTCGTGGCACCGCCGCTGCACGCGGCGGTGAGGGCAAGTGCGGCAAGCGCGCAACCGGTCCGGATCATCATCGTCTCCTGTTCTCGAAACCCGCCACCCCAATGGGTCAGCGCGGAAAGGGTTCCGCGTTCACGCCCGCGGATGGGCGTTGCGATAGACGTCGAGCAGATGCGCAGCGTCCACCGCAGTATAGATTTGCGTCGAACTCAGGCTGGCATGGCCGAGCAGCTCCTGCAAGGCGCGCAGATCCGCCCCGCGCCCCAGCAGATGCGTCGCGAAACTGTGGCGCAGCGCATGCGGCGTCGTCCGCTCGGGCAGCCCCAACCGCACCCGCGCCGCGCGCACCGCGCGCCGCACCAAAGCCGGATCGAGCGGCCCGCCGCGCGCTCCGCGAAACAGCGGCGCGCCCGGTGCGGTGCCATAGGGGCATTGCCGCACATACTCCTCCACCGCCGCGCGCACCTGCGGCAACAGCGGCACGATCCGCGTCTTGTCGCGCTTCCCCGTCACCCGCAGCGTCTCGCCCAGCGGCAGCGCAGCACCAGTCAGCGCCATCGCCTCACCGATGCGCAGCCCCGCACCATAGAGCAACAGCAGCACTGCCAGATCGCGCGCCGCAATCCACGGTTCGCGCGCATCCTCCGCCACTTCCTCGGCCAGCGCCACCGCCTCGTCGGGCGACACCGGGCGCGGCACGCCCTTGCGCACGCGCGGCCCCCGCAGCCGGGGCAGCTCGGCCTCCTCCCCGCCCGCAAAGGCGAGGAACGCCCGCACCGCCGACAGCTCCCGCGCGGCGCTGGAGTTGCCGATCCCGTCGGTGCGCCGCTGTGCCAGATAGGCGCGCAGATCCGCCGCGCTGACCCGGCCCAGCGCCGCGCGATCTACCGCCCCGCCCCAATGCCCCGACAGAAACGCGATCAACCGCGCCGCCGTCGCCTCATAGGCCCGCACCGTATGCGCCGACCGCCGCCGATCCCGCGCCAGATGCGCGCCGAACAACAGAGGAAGCGGGCGGTCGTCCATCGTTCGACCTTATCCCAATTATCCTCCCCCGCCAGCGGGAGGATAGACTGGTCACCGCACCAAAATCCCCTAAACCCCTCCCATGATCAACGCCAACGGCCACCGCATCGCCTTCCATCACACCCCCGGCACCGGGCCGACCATCGTCTTCCTCCCCGGTTATGCTTCTGACATGAGCGGGAGCAAGGCGGTCGCGATCGAAGCCTGGGCGCAATCCACCGGCCGCGCCTTTCTGCGCTTCGACTATGCCGGCTGCGGCGAGAGCGAAGGCGCGTTCGAGGATCAGACGCTGGCCAGCTGGCGCGACGACGTACTGCTGCTGATCGACCGGCTGATCGAAGGGCCCGTCATCCTCGTCGGATCGTCGATGGGCGGGTGGATCATGCTGCTGGTGGCCAGGGCGCGGCCGGATCGCGTCGTCGGGATGGTCGGTATTGCCGCCGCCCCGGACTTCACCGACTGGGGGTTCACGCAGGCGCAGAAACTGACCTTGCTCAACGAAGGTCGTCTCGAGGAGCCGTCCGAATACTCCCCCGAGCCCAATGTCACGACCCGTGCCTTCTGGTCGTCGGGCGAGGCGAACCGGCTGATGCACGGACCCGTAGACCTGCCCATCCCCGCGCGGCTGATCCACGGCCAGCGTGACCCCGATGTGCCCTGGGAGCGCAGCGTCAGCCTTGCCGGCCTGCTCCGTTCAGACGATGTGCAGACAATCCTCGTCAAGGACGGCGACCATCGCCTGTCGCGCCCGCAGGACATCGCCCTGATCCTGCGCACCCTTGAGGATCTCGTCCCCACGCCATGATGCTCCTGCTTCTCGCCGCCGCCGCCCAGACTGCCCCCGTCGGCCCACCCTCGCCCGAGGAACAGCGCTGGGAACGCTGCGTCGAACTCGCGGTCGATGAACCCGCGGCGGGAATCGAGGAGGCCAATCGCTGGCGCCTCGCGGGCGGGCGTTTCCTTGCCGAGCAATGCCGCGGCATGGCCTATGCCCGGCAACAGCGCTGGGTCAGCGCGGGCGGCGCATTCGAAACCGCCGCGCGCGAGGCCGAAGTGGCGCGCGACCGCCGCGCCTCGAAATACTGGGCACAGGCGGGCAATGCCTGGCTCGCCGCGGGTGAGGCCGCAAAAGCGCGCACCGCGCTCGACGCCGCGCTCGCCACCGGCACGCTGGAGGGGCTGGAACGCGGCGAAGCGCATCTCGACCGCGCCCGCGCGCTGGTCGCATCGGGCGATCTCGCCGGCGCGCGCGGCGACCTCGACAAGGCACTCGTGCACGCGGCGAAAGACCCGATGGCGTGGCTGCTCTCCGCCAACCTCGCGCGCCGCACCGGCAACATCCCGCTCGCCCGCGAGCATATCGCCAAGGCGCTGGAGATGGCCGGCGACGACGCCTCGGTCCAGCTCGAAGCCGGAAACATCGCCGCCGTCGCCCGCGACGAAGCCGGGGCCAAGGCCGCCTGGACCCGCGCGGCGCAGCTTTCGCCCGACGGCCCGATCGGCGCCTCCGCCCGCGCGGCGCTCCAACAATTTGCAGAGCAAGAATAGACTCCGGCGGCATCCTTCCTATCTCTGGCCCGAACCAGCCATAGGGACTCCCGATGCACTATCTCCACACCATGATCCGGGTGACCGACCCGGACGCCTCGATCCGCTTCTTCGAACTGCTCGGCCTCAAGGAAACCCGGCGGATGGAGAGCGAAAAAGGCCGCTTCACGCTGATCTTCATGGCCGCGCCGGGCGACATAGCCGCCGACACGTCCGAGCGCGACGGCCGTCCGCGTGCCGAGGTGGAGCTCACCTATAACTGGCCGCCCGAGGATGGCAGCCCCGCCGAAACCTATACCGGCGGCCGCAATTTCGGGCATCTCGCCTATCGCGTCGAGAATATCTATGAAACCTGCCAGCGGCTGATGGACGCCGGCGTGACGATCAACCGCCCTCCGCGCGATGGGCATATGGCGTTCGTGCGCAGCCCGGACGGCATCTCGGTCGAGCTGCTGCAGGACGGCCATCTCGAACCCGCCGAACCCTGGGCGTCGATGCCCAATACCGGAGCCTGGTAATGGGAATCGAGGTCGTCCGGATCCCCGCGCTCAGCGACAATTATATCTGGCTCGCGCATGACGCCGCTTCGGGGGAGACGATCGTCGTCGACCCTGCCGTGGCGGAGCCCGTGCTGGAGGCTACCGCAGCGCGCGGCTGGACGATCTCGGCGATCTGGAACACCCACTGGCACCCCGACCACACCGGCGGGAATGCCGCGATCAAGGCCGCGACCGGTTGCACCGTCATCGCCCCCGCCGCCGAAGCCGCGAAGATCCCAACCGCAGACCGGCTGGTGGCGGAGGGCGACACGGTGACGCTTGGCGCGCTCCAGGCGGCGGTGATCGACGTCCCCGCCCACACCGCCGGCCATATCGCCTATCATCTGCCCGAAGCGGGAATCGTCTTCGTCGGCGACACGCTGTTCGCGATGGGCTGTGGCCGTCTGTTCGAAGGGACGGCGGCACAGATGTTCGCGAATATGCAGCGCCTCGCCGCGCTGCCCGGCGAGACAACCGTCTATTGCGCGCACGAATATACCCAGTCGAATGGCCGCTACGCGCTGGTCGCCGAGCCGGACAATGATGCGCTGGTCGCGCGGATGGCTGAGGTCGATGCGATGCGCGCGCAGGGGCTGCCCACGGTGCCAACCACGATCGCACTCGAACGCGCGACCAACCCCTTCATGCGCGCTGCGTCGGTCGAAGAACTGGCGGAGCGCCGAGCGGCGAAGGACAACTTCCGCGGCTAACCCACCCGCCGCTTCCACGTCACCACGCGATAGGCCCACACCACCACTACCGCAGCCGTGGTGAGAATCGCGACCGGGCCGACATAGACCTGCAGCTCCTCGAACCGCGACCCCAGCAGCAGTCCCGCATAGGCCAGCACCGCATTCCAGATCGCGCTCCCGACGAATGTCGCGAGCAGGAAGCGCGGCATCCCCATCTTCGCCATGCCGGCGGGCAGCGAGATCATCGTGCGAAACGTCGGCAGGAAGCGGAAGAAGAACACCACCCACAGCCCGTGGCGGTT
>NZ_LSJM01000083.1 GCF_001557215.1 Sphingomonas sp. CCH9-E2
CATCGCACCGCTCCCGCGCCCAGCCGCATCGCCCGCCACGGTCGCCACAACGCCGTCACCGCCGCCGGTGGCACGCCCTCGCCATCCATCCGCAGATGCGCCGCCAGCCGCAGGATTCCGTGCCGCACCGGCTCGGGCACCGCGTTCCAGTCGCCCGCGCTCCCCGCGCGATAGGTTACGGCGATGCGCCCGGCACCGGACGCACACCGCACCCAGCCCTGCCCCGCCGCATCGATGTCGATGGCATAAAGGTCCGGCGCCAGCGCCACCGCGCCGCCATCGGTCGCCACCTGCTGCACCGCCGTCACCGCGCGCACCGGCGCGACGCTCAGCACCTGCCACGCGCCCCGCACCGCCAGCGTCTCACGCAGCATCCGCTCGAGCAGCGCCATCCCGATATAGCGTTCGCACAGCTCGGTCGCGACGCGCAGCTGCGCCGCCAGCTCGGCATCGCTCGCCGCGCCATCGATCCGCAGAAATGCGCGCAACTCGGCCAGTGCGACGGGGGCCGCCTCGGGCGGCGCGATCGTCTCGACCATCACCGCCGCTCCACCCGCACGTCGATCGCGCGCGCATCGCGCCGCCCGTCGCTCCAGCTCACCTGGTTGGTCAGGCGATAGACCAGCCCCGGTCGCCCGCCTTCGACCGTCGCGGCACAGCGCGGCCCGCTCACCGCCTCGGCCACCACCGCCAGCCCGCCGTCATGCGCCGGCTCGACGGTCCAGCTGCTCGCGCTCACCCCCGCCGCGCCGGCAATCGCCGCCCAGTCGATCGCATAGTCCAGCGCCGCCGCCGGATCCTTCAGGAAGATGCCCATTGCTCACCCCCGTTCGCCAAGAAAAAAGGGGCGGCCCGACGGACCGCCCCTCACCCATTTTCAGTATCGCGGCGCTTCAGCCCGCGTGCAGCACCCGCGCGCCATCCTCCGCCCGGATCGTGTAGCTGCCATCGCTGCCCGCACGCGCCGCCCCGGCCAGTTTCACCAGCCGCGCCGGACGCGATCGGGCCTGCTGCGCCTTGCCGATTGCGCCAGCGGCGATGCGCGTACGACCGATCGTGGCGCCCCGTTGCCCGCTTACCATGCTGCCATGATCCGCCAGTCGGTGCCGTCGCTGACGACGACCCCGCCATTGCTCCCGCCACCGGCCGCAACGCTCCCGGTGGTGGTGGCATTCAGATCGGTCACATAGTGCAGCGCCCCGGCCCCCGCGCTCGCCGCCGACCCGGCACCCGCCACGGTCGCACCCGGCAACTTCGGCGCCTTCATGAACTGCGTCTGCAGCGTCGTGAAGTTGATCCGCAATGCATCGGATATGTCCGCGCCCTGCACGGTCTGGCCGATCGTGAAATCGCCATTGGTCTTGAGCCGCAGGCCCCAGCGGTGGAAATTCGCCTCGTTGAAGAAGTCGAGATACAGGTTGCCATTGCCCTGGATCCGGCCGCCCGCGACGCCGCTCGCATGGGTGTTGCGCAGCTTGAACCCCTCGAACCGCGTCGACGCGGAAATCTCGGTCTCGAACCCGGTCACCGACCCCGTCACCGCATTGGTCGTGAGGTAGATCATCCGCGCGCCATTGGTGAAGCCGGATGTTCCGACCATGGTCAGGAGCGACTGGATGCCCAGCGGATTGGTCCCGACATTCCCCGCGCTCAAGTAGATGTCGCGTTCGAACGTATAGCCATTGCCCGAATTGACGTAAGGCAGGTTGAGCTGCGCAGTGCCTGCCGCATTGGTCTGGGTCATGAACGCCTGGTTGTTGCCCAGCCGGTTGACCCGCACCTGCTCCGACAGGTTGATCGACTTGGTGTCGCCCGCCGCACCGTTCCAACCGAATGTCACATGCGAATTTCGATACCCGTCGGCAAAGGCATAGAATGCGCCCTGAAAGCTGATGTCGGAATCATTGCCCCAATCATCGCTGTCGAACGGGGCATAGATGCTGATCGGGCGATACTCCAAACCACTCGATCCCGTCGTGTGCATCGCATGGTGGAATTCGGACCCGTCGATCCACTGGCCCGATTTTGCCGGATTGCGGCTCGGCTTCTTGAACCGGCTCTCCACGCGGATCGACGGCCCGCCCATCGCGGTATTGATCGGGGTAAAGCTGGTGTTGAGGTTCCAGCTCAGTCCGACGACGTTGTTCGTATATTCCGGCTGGCCGGGATATTGCGAATCCGCAGAATAGGGGCCGTAGGTGAAGTTCAGCCCGAACTGGATCGTGGAGGGCATGCCGCCCTCGTCGCGCGATGGCGAGTCATAGATGACCCCTTCCTGCGACCAGCCCTGATCGATGTCCGGCGGCGTTTCGGCCTCGATAGTATATACCGGCGCCGACAGCCCGTTCACCCCGGTGATCTCGTCGAGAAAATCGGTGACGGTCAGGCTCTCATTCCCTGGGATCGCCTGCCACGCCGCGAACACGTCGTGCGCCTGTACTGTCTCATAGAATTGCGCCGCGACCGTCAGCGAAACCGACTTGGTGCCGACCGGCAAGTCGATCGCGGTGGTGCCGTCCGAGGAGACGATCGGATCGCGCTCGATCGTCCCGCTCGTAAAGGTCCCGATCCCGACTTCGAACATGCTTGCATCCGCCGGCGCGCCGTCGATCGCATAATAGAATTGATCGCCCTCGCTCAGCACCGATGCAAAGCTGCGCGACCCGGTCACTGCACCTGCTGGCGTAATCGCGCCAGTTCCTGTCGTGGTCGTGGTTTCCTCGACCAAATCTGCGTAAATCAGCTCTGCCATGTATCTGCTCCCGCGGTGGTAAAGTCGGAACTGGCCGGGGCGCCCGCATCGCCCCGGCCCGACTGTATCAGGCATGCAACGATCGGCAGAATCGCGATGGCTTCCGCCCCGCTAACCCTGCCGATCAAAGTGTCACGAGGCGGAAAACTTCATGACCTTGATCGCCTCGCTGTTGGTCACCGCGCCGCCGACCCGCTTGGTGGCGTAGAAGTGGACGAACGGCTTGTTGCTGTACGGATCGCGCAGGATCTGCGTCTCGCCGCGCTCGGCGATCAGATAACCGGCCTTGAAATTGCCGAACGCGATCGACAGCGAATTGGCCGCGATGTCCGGCATGTCCTCGGCTTCGACCACCGGATAGCCCAGCAACGTCGCCGGCTGCCCCGCGCTCAGCGACGGCTGCCACAGCAATGCGCCGTCGCTCGTCTTGAACTTGCGGAGGCGCGCCAGCGTCGCCGAATTCATGGCAAACACCGCACCCTGGCGGTATGGCGGGCGCAGCGCCTGGACCAGGTCGATCAGCTTTTCCTCGGGATTGGCCGCAAACGCACCCGCCGCACCCGACACGATGTGCTGCAGCGTGCCGAACGCCCGCACGTCATCGCCCGTCGCCGCGGTGGCATAGGTCAGGAACCCCTTGGGCTTGTTGGTCCCGTTGCCGCTGACGAACGCCGCGCCCTCGGCCCGCGCAAATTCGCGCGCGATCTCGTCGGCCAGCCATGCTTCGACGTCGAAGGCGGCATCGTCCAGCATCGCCTGGCTCGCCGCCGGATTGGCGAACAGGTCGCCCATCGGCGGGGCGATCTCGTTGAACACCGGCGTGTCGGTTTCGTCGCGCGCCGCCATCTCGCTCGCCCAGCCGGATTCGGTCCCGCCCGACGCGACCAGCTTGCGATATCCCGCGCTGCCCACCGTCACGACATTGGCGATGGCGCGGATCGGCGAAATGCTCGCCAGCGTCGCATCGACCAGGGCGTCGATCTCGCGGGGCACGGCATAGCCGCCCTCGGCTCCGCTCGCCCCCGACAGCGCCTTCATCTCCAGCGCGCCGCTGCCGCTACGCAAAAACCCCTCGAACGCCGCGCCCGTCACACTGCGCGCGCCGCTCAACATCGGCCGTGCCACCGGCGCGCCAGCCGCTTCCACCGCCTCGAACGACTGTTCGAGGACATCTGCCTTCGTTTCCATAAGTGTCTCCCGTTCCAACAGAAAATCCTCCGCGCCTGCCCCGGCGAAGGCCGGAGGAACGGGGAGGGGGGTGTAGCTGCGATCAGCGAGGTGCTGGGGGCACCTTGCAGCAGCGAAACCGGCTCGCGTCGCGAGCCGTATGCCCAAAGGCATGGTGGAGGGGGCCCGCACCACGCGAACCCCGTCGTTTCAAAAAATGAAGTGGCTGTCCGCTATATCGACGCCTCGGCGGGCCCATCCGCGATCCTGTATCGTTAGGACCGCGACGCACCGTGACTCCGGGAATTCCAAATGTCCAAACGATCGAACAGAAGCTGGATGAACGCCGGATTCGACGCCTGGTCGCTCGGCTGGGAATCCGCCGCCGTGATCGGACTGCGCGCAGCCAAAATCGCCCAGGGCGGCCCCGAAGCACAGCGCGAAACTGAACGCATGGTCTCCGAAAAAATGACCGCCGCGTTCGAGCTCCAGATGGCGATGATGTCCGGTGCCATGGGCATGAGCCCCGCCACCACCACCCGCAAGGCGCTCGCCCACTATCGACGCAAAGTCCGCGCCAACGCGCGCCGCCTGCGCTAGCCAGTAAGCCCCTCCCCTTCAGGATTGCCGGGTGAACCACGCCCCGCGTGGTTCAGGTCAGGCCGGGGGCCTGACCGACCCGGCAATGGGTTGGGGTGGGGCGGTCACCGCCTCGCAGAGACCGACAGCCGCGCCCACCACCGCATGCACCCGCGCATGCGGCTGCATCGGCCGCGCCACCAGACTCACCTCGCACAGCTCGAGCGCCTCGATCTCGCGCCACCGCCCCTGCCGCGCCTTGACGGTGCGATACCCAAAGCTGAGGCCATTGACCGCGCCCCGCGCCACCAACGCCGCCAGCTCGGGCACATCGACCCGCGCCGTCAGCCGCAAGCCCCGCCCATCCTCGCCGATCGCCTCGATCACGCCCACCGGCGCCCCGCGATGCTGCCACAGCAGCGGCACCCGCCGCACGCGCGCTCCGAACGCCCCGGCCCGGATCACGTCCCCGCCCCGGTCCGGCACATCGAACACCGCCGCATAGCCCGCGAACCGGACGCCAGTCCCCGCACGATTACTCCCCTCCCGCGTGCGGGAGGGGTCAGGGGA
>NZ_LSJM01000084.1 GCF_001557215.1 Sphingomonas sp. CCH9-E2
CGCCCAGCCGCCGCTGCATGCCGCCGGGCAAGGTCGCCGCGATCGCCCCCTCGGCCAGCCCCGCATCGATCCGGTCGAGCAGGCGGTGGAGCCACGGCTCCGCCACCCCGGCAGTCAGCGCACTCGCGGTGCCACGGAGGTGCGCTCCGTCACGACGGCCTCGATTGCGGGACTGGGTCTGGTTCACGCGCGCAACAACCACGGCCAGCACGAGTCGGGCAAGCCGCAAAAGCCGGGATCAGATCCCCCGCACCGCCGCCAGCGCTCGTTCGCGCGCTTCGCGATGGCCGATGATCTTGCGCGTATAGTCGTCCGGTCGGCGCCCATGTTCTTCCGGATCGTGGATCACATCGTCGTGCAGCCGCGCCAGCTCCGGCACCCACTCGCGGATGTATCCCGCTGCATCGAACTTCTCCGACTGCGACAGCGGCGCCATGATCCGCACGAACATGTTCGAATCGATGCCCGTCCCCGACACCCATTGCCAATTGACCGCGTTGCTCGCGTAATCGGCGTCGACCAGCGTGTCCCAGAACCAGCGTTCGCCTTCGCGCCAGTCGATCAGCAGATGCTTGATCAGGAAGCTCGCCGCAATCATCCGCACGCGATTGTGCATCCACCCGGTCGCCCACAGCTGCCGCATCCCGGCATCGACGATCGGATAGCCGGTCCGCCCCTTGGTCCACGCATCGAACTCGTCGCGCACCGCCGACGAACCGAAATCGCGCCACGGGATCGCGTCGAACTTCTCGCGCGCATTCTTCGCGGCATAGTCGGGGAATTGCAGGATCACATTCTGCGCATAATCGCGCCAGCCGATCTCGCTCAGAAACACGTCGACCGACCCGCCCGCATCCGCGACGCGGTGCCATACATACGCTGGCGACACCTCACCGAAATGCAAATGCGGACTGAGCCGCGAACTGCCCTCGATCGACGGCAAGTTGCGCGTGCGGTCATAGTCCGCCGCCTTGTCGACAAAACTATCGACCCGCTTGCGCGCGCCCGCCTCGCCCGGCTCCCAATCGGCAAAGCCGGTCGCCCAATCGGGCTTGGTCGGCAACAGCCCCCAATCCTCCAGCCGGTCCGACTTGGGCCAGCTCGACGGCGCGGGAATGTCGCGTGGCCGGTTCGCCGGAGCCGCCGGCGGCATCCGCTGCTGCAACGCGCGCCAGAACGGGGTGTAGATCTTGTACGGCTCGCCCGATCCGGTCGTCACCGACCCCGGCGGGGCGAGGTAATTGCCGTCATGGCACACCAGTTCCAGCTGCTTCGCCACCGCCCGCTCGGCATTGCGCCACCACGGCTCGTAATGGCGGATGCAGTGGACACGCTTCGTCCCCACTTCCTCCGCCAGCGCCGCCAGCACATCGGCCGACTTGCCCCGCTTCAGGATCAGCCGCGATTCCTTCTCCCGCAGCGCCGCGTCGAGGCTAGCCAGGCTATGGTGCAGCCACCAGCGCGACGCCCCGCCCATTGCGCGATGCTTCGGCGTCTCGTCGTCGAGGATATAGACCGGCACCACTGGCCCCTCCCCCGCCGCAGCAATCAGCGCAGCCTGATCCGATAGCCGCAGGTCACGGCGAAACCACAGGATGCTCGTCATTCGGCATCCCCCTCGGGTGCGATCCGCACGCTGAAGCGGCTCCGCACCGCGTCATTCCCGAAACGCTGGTCGCCCAGCATCAGGCTCCCATCGGGCTGGGCCACCGCAAAGGGCATACGCGACCAGAACAGGAATGCGCGCACCTCAGGGTCACGCGCAGCTGCCGCCAAAATGCGCCCATCGCCCATTCCGATCGGCTCGGGTCCGGTGGTTTCGAGGGAGAAGACCGACGGCAGCACACCCTCTGCCATGTTCACCACCCGCCGTCCGCGCTGCCCATCGCCACGCCACAGCATCTCGCGCTGCCAGAAGGCCAACGGCATCGGACTCGCCACCACCAGCTCGGGCGTGACGCCATAGGTTGCGCGCACCCACGCGGTCGTCCGCGCCTCCGCCACCCCGGTCAGCACACCATTACCCAGAATATAGGCCGACAAGCCCGTCAGCAGAATCGCCCCACGCCGCCGCCAATCCCCGCCGC
>NZ_LSJM01000085.1 GCF_001557215.1 Sphingomonas sp. CCH9-E2
CTTTCATGGTCCAGACTATCATAGTCTCTGGGCCACTCAGCGGGGGGCAGATCATGTTCGCCTCAAGGTTCGGACGCAGGATGCGCGAACCGGTGATGACGATCGCCTCACCCTCGGCCGGAGCCTCTTCAGTCTGAGCGAAGGCCGGACTTGCGACCACGCTGCCGATCAGCAGGGTCGAGGTAAGCAGGTGCCTGCGAACATTTGATACCATTGGAAGCTCCCCGTTTTTGGGCGTCGCGTTGGACACCCCATCGTTCACGCACGACACACGCCGCGCAGATTGGGTATCGATACGTCTGTAACGATATGTCGCACAAGAGTTTGACACGCAGACTGTCGCAAAGTCGTCATGCCGTGACAAAAACGTCACATAACGGGCGTAGGGCGCGCGGGCCTAATCCGCCGTCACCGGCATCGACCCCGCGATCAGCAGCGGATCGATGCGCGCCTCGCCCCATTTCATGCCCCAGTGGAGATGCGGGCCGGTCGAGCGGCCCGTCGTTCCGATCGCGCCGATCGTCTGGCCGCGGCGCACCAGATCGCCGACCTTCACGTCGATCCGCGACAGGTGCAGAAACGCGCTGTTCAGGCCCATGCCGTGGTCGAGCATCAGCAGCTTGCCCTCCAGCGTGAAATCCTGCTGCGCAGCGAGCGTGACGACACCATCGGCCGGAGCGATAATGGGCGTTCCGGTCGGGCGCGCGACATCGACGCCCGAATGATAGGCGCCCGGCTCGCCCTTGTAGATGCGCTGCGATCCGAACAGGCCGGAGATGCGGCCAGTGACCGGCCACATGAACTTCTGTCGCCACCCCTGCACGCTGTGCGATTGGCCGCGCGCTGCGTTGATCAGCGCCAGTTCCGCCGGCCGCCGGCGTGCGAACTCGGCGCTGGGCTGGGCGATGCGCGGGAGGGTATTGAGCCGTTCGATCCGCCATGCACGCGGCTGGACCGACAGCGTCTGACGCAGCGTGCTGCCATCGACCCGGGTCGCGACCAGTTCGGCGCGCGGCGCCGCGTCACGGTCGAACGCGATCAGGAACCGGCCATCGGGTGCCAGCGGCACCGCGCGCCCGTCCAGCGTCACCGCGCTGGTCAGTGCCGGTGCCGTGCCGAGCACGGTGCCGCCCTGGATCATCGGACCATCGAACCGGAATGCCGTGCGCGACTGTGCCGATTGTGCCGGTGGCATTGCAGCCGACGGAGCGGCGACGGTCGCCACGATCCCCGTCAGCGTGAGCAATGCACCCGCGACGATCACCCCCCCGGACGTCCTCACCGCGCGGTCATCGCCTGTGTCGCAAGTTCGGCGCTGGCATAGGCCTCCTGCTCCGCAACGCTCCAGTAGCGCAGCGCGTCGAGCGGGATCTTCTCGCCGCTCACCGCGCAGACGACGTGATCGCCCGACGAGAGGACGCGAAAGCCGTTCGCCATATAGTGCAACCGCGCCGGGCGGGCGGAATTGGACGACATCAGCATGGCTACGCTCACTCTTGCATTTGGGGCGGGTCAGAACAGGCCAGGCTGTTCCGGCTTGTCCTCAACATATGCCTTGCCGCCGCTGCGCTCAACCCGCGCGTCGACCGGACCGTCACGGAAATGCAGCGTCAGCGCACCGGCGGCGCGCGCATCGGCGGCGCTGGCGATCACCTTGCCGCTCGCCTTGGCACCGACCCGAACATAGCCGCGCTGCAGAAGATTGTCGGGATTGACCGCTTCGAGCAGCTTGCCCGCGCCCTCCAACCGATGGCGCAACCCCTCCAGCTTGCGCTCAAGCACCGCTGGGCGGAGCGCGCCGGCAGCGCGGTCGAGCACGCCGCGCGCGACCGTCACGCGCCGCTCCAGCCCGCGATCCAACCGCGCGGCGAGGTCGTCGGCCTTTTGCCGCTGCGGCCCGAGCAGTGCATCGCGGCGTGGAAGGACGCGCACCAGCGCCTGCAACCGCTCATTGCCGCGCTCATGATAGCGTCGCGCGCAGCGTTCGGTGCGCAGCGCCAGCGTCGCGACATGGTGCGACAGGTCGGCACGCACCGGCACCGCCATTTCCGCCGCTGCGGTCGGGGTCGGCGCGCGCATGTCGGCGGCGAAATCGCACAAGGTGGTGTCGGTCTCATGCCCGACGGCCGAGATGATCGGAATGCGGCACGCCGCAACCGCGCGCACCACCGGTTCTTCGTTGAACGCCCACAGATCCTCGATCGACCCGCCACCCCGAGCGACGATCACCAGATCGGGGCGCGGTACCGGGCCGTTTTCGGGCATCGCATCGAACCCGCGCACCGCCGCCGCGACCTCCGACGCCGCGCCATCGCCCTGCACCTTGACCGGCCAGACCAGCACGCGCGTGGGAAAGCGGTCGGCAAGTCGATGGAGAATGTCCCGGATGACCGCGCCTGTGGGCGATGTGACGACGCCGATCACCTGCGGGGCAAACGGTAGCCGCTTCTTTTCCCCGTCGAAAAGGCCTTCCGCCTTCAGCTGCGCCTTCAGCCGTTCGAACAGCGCCATCAGCGCGCCTTCGCCCGCCAACTCCATCCGCTCGATCACGATCTGATATTTCGAGCGACCGGGATAGATGGTCAGCTTGCCCGTCGCGACCACTTCGATCCCGTCCTGCGGGCGGAAGGGCAGGCGATCGGCGGCCCCGCGCCACATCACGCCGTCGATCACCGCATCGGCATCCTTCAGCGCCAGATAGACATGGCCCGACGCTGCGCGCTTGTAGCCCGAAATCTCGCCGCGCAGCCGGACATGGCCGAACTCGCCCTCGACCATCCGTTTCAACCGCAGCGACAATTCGCCGATGCTGAGCGGCGCGTCATTGTCCCCTTCGCGCCCCTCGGCTACGAGCCGCGGCATATCGATATCGTCAAAGGGGTCTGACATGAACGTCCTGTTGCTTGGGTCCGGTGGCCGCGAACATGCGCTCGCCTGGAAGCTCGCGCAATCGCCCCGGCTCGATAGCCTGCATGCGATCCCCGGCAACCCCGGAATCGCCGATCATGCAACCTGCCACGATGTTCCGCTGACCGATCACGCGGCGGTGATCGCGTTCTGCCGCGCCCATGCGATCGGCTTTGTCGTGATCGGCCCCGAAGCGCCGTTGGTCGATGGCCTGAGCGACGCGCTGCGCGCCGCCGGCCTGCCCGTGTTCGGCCCGAGCCAGCGGGCTGCACAGCTCGAGGGATCGAAGGGCTTCACCAAGGATCTGTGCGCGCGTGAGAATATCCCGACCGCCGGCTATGTCCGCGTGCGCGACCTCGACACCGCCCGCGCGGTGCTGGCGCGCGACTTCGGGCGGCCGGTGGTGATCAAGGCCGACGGCCTTGCCGCAGGCAAGGGCGTAACCGTCGCGATGACCGAAGAGGAAGCCCAGGCCGCCATCGCCGCGATCTTCGAAAAGCCCGGCGGCGAGGCGGTGATCGAGGAGTTTCTGGAGGGCGAGGAAGCGAGCTTCTTCGTGATCACCGACGGGACCGACTTCGTCACCTTCGGCTCGGCGCAGGATCACAAGCGTGTCGGCGATGGCGATGTCGGCCCGAATACCGGCGGCATGGGCGCCTATAGCCCCGCCCCGGTGCTGACCCCGGCGCTGGAAGCCCAGGCGATCGAGACGATTATCAAGCCGACCATCGCGGGGATGGCGAAGGCCGGAACTCCCTATTCGGGCGTGCTCTATGCCGGGCTGATGCTCACGCGCACCGGGCCCAAGCTGATCGAGTATAACGCCCGCTTCGGCGACCCCGAATGCCAGGTGCTGATGATGCGGCTGGAGGACGATTTGCTCGAGCTGATGCTGGCGACCGAGGCGGGCGAGCTCGCCGACCGCGCCGCACCGCGCTTTGCCGACGGCACCGCGCTCACCGTGGTCATGGCGGCAAAGGGCTATCCCGGCACGCCCGAAACCGGCGGAGCGATCGGGGGCATCGCGGCGGCGGAAGCGACCGGCGCGAAGGTGTTTCAGGCTGGCACCCGGTTGGACGGCGGCAAACTCGTTGCAGCGGGGGGCCGCGTGCTGACCGTTACTGCCACCGGCACCAGCGTGACCGAGGCGCAGACCGCGGCCTACCGCGCGGTCGATGCGATCGAGTTCCCCAGCGGATTTGCCCGTCGCGACATCGGCTGGCGCGAGGCGGCGCGGGAGCGGGGCTGACCCATTATCGTCGCCCCCTGCGCAGCTTTCTGACAGTTTCAGTCAACTGATGTAACATTATCACCTGTTCATCTGCGGCTCATCCGGGCTGGCGCACGCCTTGGCGCGCTATCGCGACCAAGGGGAC
>NZ_LSJM01000086.1 GCF_001557215.1 Sphingomonas sp. CCH9-E2
GGGCGGCCCCTCCGTCAGCTTCGCTGCCACCTCCCCTGCGGGGCAGGGGAGGAATAGTTGCTCGCCCGGCTACCCACCCGCTTCGATCGCGGCGCAGGCTGCGGCAAGCCGCTCCATGATCTGCGCGCGCGCTTCGGGGGTGTAGCGCAGCTTGGGCAGCGCGACCGCGAGCGCGCCTGCAGCCACGCCGTCGACCTGCACGACGCGCGCAATGCCGCACACGCCCAGCGTATATTCCTCGTCGGTAAAGGCGAAGCCGGTGTCGCGCACCGCCGCGATCTGGTCGCGCAACATCGCCTCGTCGGTGATCGTGCGCGGGGTAAACAGCGGGCGGAAGGATTCGGCAAAATAGCGCGTCAGCATCGGCTCATGGAAGCTCGACAGGATCGCCTTGCCCGCCGCCATGCAGTGCAACGGCGCGCGCGCGCCGACGCTGACCGCATAGCGCAGCGCCTGCTCGGCAGTCTCGGTCACCCGCGCTTCGATCTCCCACTCGGTCAGGGTGAAGAAGGATGTGGTTTCGTTCAGCGAGCGGCGCAGTGCGCGCACCTGCGGCGCGACGCGATCCTCGATCGACATGGCGCTGGCGGGCATGCGCAGCCGCTCGAGCCCCGGACCGGCCAGATATTGCCGTCCCTCGCGGCGCAGATAGGTCCGCTCGCACAGGGTCGCGAGCAGGTAGGACAGGCTGCTGACCGGAATCTGCAGTGCGGCGGCGATGTCCTGCGCCGCGACCCCGGCGGGATTGCCGACGACATACTCGATAATGTCGAGCGTGCGCATCGCGGATTTGACGGTTGGCTGGGTGGTTCTGGTCATTCGGCGTCCGGGTTCAGAAGGTCAGACTACCCCGGCGCTCGGCAAACCGCCATCCGGCATCGGTGCGCACGAAACGGTCGTGAAAGCTGCCGACCTTGGGCGGGCCGTCGCCGGTGAACAGCAGCATCGCGGATTCGCCGATCGCATGATCCGCGTCGATCACGTCGATCACGACATTGGAGCAGACGTGCCGCGTCGTGCGCGCCGGGCGCGCGAGGAACGCGTCGAGGATCGCGGCACGGCCGACGATCCAGTTATCCGGCGCGGTGGGTCGGCTCATCCGCCCATCCTCCACATAAAGCGCGGCGACCTCGGCCCAGCGCCCGGCGTCGTTGAGGTTGGCGTAGCGTGCGACCAGCTTGGCGCAGTCATGCTCGATCGCGCGGACGGCCTCCGGGGTCACAGCCGTGCATCCGCAATGTCCGCACCCGCACGCAGCGCGCGCAGCTTCTTCCACGTCACCTCGGGATCGATCTTGCCATAGCCGGCAAAGGTGCCGAAGCCGCAGTCGGTGCTGGCGATCACCCGGTTCTTGCCGACGATCCGCGCATAGCGCTCGATCCGCTGCGCGATCAGCTCGGGATGCTCGACATAGTTGGAACAGGTGTCGATCAGGCCGGGTGCGAGCAGTTTGTCGTCGGGCAGCGCCGCATCGCGCCATACCGTCCATTCATGCTCGTGGCGCGGGTTCGCCGCCTCGAACAGGATCGTGCCCGGGCGCGCGGCGAGGACGATGTCGATGACCTTGTCGAGCGCGATGTCGCAATCATGCGGCCCTTCATAATTGCCCCAGCAGACATGCATCCGCATCCGATCGGCCGGGATGTTCGCGGTGGCGGCGTTGAGCGCCTCGACATTGGCGGCGGCGGTCGCCAAGAACTCGGCGTCGCTCTGGTCCTGAAACCCGGTGTGGCGCGACATGGCGAGGTCGGGGCAGTCGAGCTGCAGGTCGAACCCCGCGGCGACGATCGCCTCATATTCCGGGCGCATCGCATCGACCAGATCGGCGAGATAGGCCTCATGCGACGGGTAATGGCGATTGACTTGAAATGCGGTGATCAGGCCGGGCGATGCCGCATTCATGAACCCGCGCGCGCCGCCGCCAGCCTTGTCGAGCGCATGGCGGAAGCGGCGGATATCGTCGTGCAGCGGTGCCAGCGTCTTCAGCCGCACCGGGCCGATGCAGGATGCGCGGGTGAACTCCTGGCTGCCCATGATCGCCGACAGCTTGCGCGCAAGGCCGGGATGCGCGGCGAGGTCGGCGGCGGGGCGGCGGTCGATATGCCCGCCAAACCCCTCCAGCCGCTCGATCATGTA
Organism: Sphingomonas sp. CCH9-E2; assembly: GCF_001557215.1. Lineage (GTDB taxonomy): Bacteria > Pseudomonadota > Alphaproteobacteria > Sphingomonadales > Sphingomonadaceae > Sphingomonas. Next base: position 2,137 of record NZ_LSJM01000086.1, read on the forward strand.
GGTCGAGTAGCCGACCTTCCCCAATTCGCCGTCGCTGACGATGCTGACCCCGCACGCGATCTGCTGCGCCACTGCGGCATCGACTGCGGCCTGGACCAGGGCATCGAACTGCGCCGCGTCAGAGGGTTCGCCCTTGTCGCGGGCGAGCAGCAGCGGGGTCAGTTCATCACCGCGCGGAAGGCTGCCCACATGCGTCGTCGCGATCATCACCGTCTCCCTGTCAGCAAATTCGGTGATGGCATCGTTTCACGGATGTGCAAGCATCATATCCGCGAAATCAGTCGGTGGAGCTCCGGATCAGGTCGATCAGCCAGCGCAGGCCGGGATCGTTGCTGCGCGTCACATGATATTGCGCCATCTCGACCAAGGGCGGGATCGGCAGCGGCGGGG
>NZ_LSJM01000087.1 GCF_001557215.1 Sphingomonas sp. CCH9-E2
GTCCTGCTTCGTCCCCGCCGATGAGGCCGCGCGGGTTCAGCGCTGAGCCGGCGGGCGGTGCATTTCGATGAACGCGGCATAGGGGTCGGGCCGGGTTTCGACGAAGCCCAGCCGGGCGTAGATTGACCGCGCGGGATTGTCGGTGAACACGTGGAGTGTGGCGGTCAGGCCTTGCGCGTCGGCGACCGCCAGCCATGCCCTGAGCAACGCACCGGCCGCCCCGATCCCGCGATGCGCGGGCAGCACGGCGATATCCACCAGATGGGTGTCAGCGGCATTCCACGCAATGCGTGCATGCCCGATCGGCGCGCCGTCGCGCACGACGATCCGGTGCATGGCGTCGGGAAAGCCGCCGTCATGCGCGGCGCGCTGAAGCTCCGCCTGTTGCCGGAGCATCGCGTCGGGGAGCAAGCCGACCATCGTCGAGCAGGCGATGGCGCAGTCGAGCAGAAAGGCACCGTCCGCGTCCGCGCGCGGTCGACAATGGAACGCGCTCGCATCGCCGGCAAAGGCGCGGTCGAATGCGTCGGCCAATGGGTCCAGGGACGGGGTCAATGATCAGCCTCCACGGAGTGCGATACGCCTGTTGATCGCGCCGAATTTCCTTTTAGGGTGCACGGCATGACAACCGAACTTATCCCCCGCCCGATGGTGATCGAGGAATTCACGCCGCATGTCGGCAAGCTGTTCCGGCTGGATTGCGAGCCGGACAATGTCGATATCACGCTCGTCTCGGCGACGCCGATGACCAACCACCGGCCATCGATGCGGCCGCCCTTCCTGCTGATGTTCCATTCGGACGCGATGGTGCAGCTCGGCACCGGCATCTATGCGATGCGCAGCGGGTCGTTCGGACCCGACCTGATCTATATCGAACAGACGATGCCGCCACCCGATTCGCCGCCGGGCAATTATTATCAGGCGGTGTTCAATTAAACGCGCGGCGCCGGGGTCCCGCCCCGGCGCAATGTCGTCGATCAGTTGCGCGACGGATAGATTCCGAAGAGTGCGATGCACTGGTTGATCACCAGCGTCGGCTGAACCGTTGAAAATGCGGTGCCGCTACCGGCAATCTGGGTGTTGCCGGCCAAATTGACCCCGGCCAGCGGGATCTTGGTCGCGGGGTTGCCCGTGGCGGCCGGCACGTAGATGCGCGGAATCATGTCCGGCACGCCCGCGCCATCGGTGCCGCGACCGAGATAGGCACCCGTCGTCGGCGACTGCTGCAGCGCCTTGACGTCGACGGCATCGACCGTGCCGGTCGCGCCTGTGGCCGCGTGTACATGCTGCGCCATGTTCGAACTGGTCAGCGTGGTGGTTTCGGTTCCGCCCTGCTCGCCAAGGGTACGCATCGACAGACCGGGACCCTGACCCTGGTTGAGCACGACGCGACCGCGCAGATCGGGGAGAGCGTAGGTCGTCTGGCCGTTGCCGCCATAGGTCGTCCCGAGCAGCGAGAACAAGGCCGTGTTCTGCGCGATCGCCATGGTCTGCCCCTGACAAAGGGCATAGTCCCGCGGGGCAAAGTTGAACCCGACGGTCATGATCTGGCCAATCATTGGCGTTGCCATATGTATCCCCCACTTGTCGGCAGGCGATCAAACCCACCCTGCGCCGGCATTCACCGCCTGTATCAAGAAGCCGAACGCCACACCGACGGACGGCCCTGAACCAAATTTGCGTCCGGTTGACCGTCATCCAAGAGGACCCAGCCAATCCGCACAGTTGCCGAGGTCGGCCATGCCGACCCCGAAAGCATCAGTTCCGCGACGGGAAAATCCCGGACAGCGCGATACACTGATTGAGCACCAGATAGGGCTGCATAGTCGAGAACGGGATGCTGCCGCCGGCAATCGCGGTGTTGCCAGCGACGTTCACACCCGCGAGCGGCACCTTCGTCGCCGGGCCGCCCGTCGCGGCGGGCACATAGATGCGCGGAATCGAGTCGGGTGCCGTCGCACCATCCGTACCGCGACCGAGATAAGCGCCGGTGGTCGGCGACTGCTGCGTCGCCTTGACGTCCACCGCGCTCAGCGTGCCCGTCACGCCCGACAACGAGTGCACGTGCTGCGGCAGATTGCTGGTCGTCAGCGTTGTGTTCTCGGCCCCGCTTTGCTGGCCGATCACGTTGTTCGACAGGCCGGGGCCCTGACCCTGACCGACGGCAACGCGACCGCGCAGGTCGGGAAGGGCGAAAGTGGTCTGGCCATTGCCGCCGTAAGTGGTGCCGAGGAGTGAAAACAGCGCGGTGTTCTGGGCGATCGACAAGATCTGGCCCGCAGCCGTCGAATAGAAGCGCGGCGGAAAACTGAACCCGTAGGTCCGAATCTCACCAATAAACGGCGTCGCCATAAGATCCCCCCAATGCCAGCAAGCCGATCCCCGTGATCCGGCCCGCAATGAACGCGCAAACTGCGCAACATTCAAAGCTCCCCGCGCGTCAGCACCGACCAGCTTTCTGCACCGGACCTTAGCGGGGGCGCACATCAAGTCAACATGACGAAAAACGCTTAAACCGTTGCGGCAGCGCCGATCCGCAGCGCCTCGATCCGCGCATAGGGCGCCTCGAGATGACGGGCCACTGCCGCCACGACGGCGGGCGTAACCGCCGCGCGCTTGCGTTCGGTATCGTCGGCATAGGCCTGATCCGGCACCTTCGAATTGCGCCGGGTCGCCGCTAGCATCGCCGCGCGCTCCGCCGCATCGGGCTCGAACCCGAAATGCCGGGGAATCGCGCCCTCCATGGCGGCGAGCAGATCGGCATAATTGACCAGCATTCCGCCACCGACCGCGTGGTGATCGATTGCACAGTCGAGATATGCCGCAAGAACGGCGGCTCCCTGATCTTCTATCGACGAAATCTCGCCGCCGTTGATGTGGCCCAGTGCCGGCACGACTCCTGCCGCGAAATGCATTCCCGGCATCCCCAAATGGGACACCATGACCTCCTCGGGCTTGCGATACAGGAAGATCCAGGGCGTCGACGGGAAGGCTGCACGGAACAGCGGCAGCGCCAGCACCGCCCAGCTGTCGAGCTTCAGGAAATAGCGCCGCGCCGTGCCGGAACGGTTGCGCCCGATCGCGTGGACCAGCGCCCGCAGCGCCGCCACCTGCCTGTCGAACGGCGCGCCGGAGGTGACGCACCATTGCACGAGATCGTCGATCGGCGCGGCTTCCGACGCGACGATGTGATGCGGCACTGCGGCGAGCATCTGCGCCACCAGAGTCGATCCGCAGCGCGACATGTGAAAGACGATTCCGTCGGGTTCCAGCGTCGTTTCCTGCGCCGCACCGGCGATCAGCGCGTCGAGGTCGGTGCGCGTGCGAAAGCTGCGGCTGAACGGGCGCGACGCCATGACCATGACGCTGTCCTCGAACAACGGCTCGGCGAGCGGGCGATCGCCGAACCAGGCCCAGTCAAACGCGGGCTCCTGCTGCCCCGGCACCGAGCGGACCGGAATCCAGCCGATCTGCGGCCAGCTATCGAGCGTCACCGGCGCACTTTGAAAGCGCGAGATACCCAGCGGGTCGGGGCCGGGCGCGTCGATCGATACCTTGTCGGGATCCAGCCCGAGTTCCTGCGCGATCACCCGCAATTCCGCCTCGTACAGCGCCGGGTCGAAGTGTACGCCGAGTCGCTCCTGCAGTGCCGGACTAGCGAGAATTGCCTCCCGCAGCCGCTGCGATTCGCTATTTTCGTCGGAATGCCCCGTCACGCCTCAACGCCCCCATTGCACCGCCCTGATCGGCGGCGATTCCAAAACACTGCGATCTATCGTTGTTTCCGATCGCGCAAGTGGTTACGCTGCATTCATCACGTCTGATCAGGCGAGGGGGAATTCGCGAATGAACAAGGATCAATCGGGCCAGGTGAGCCGCCGGTCGTTTCTGGGCCGTGCAGGTGCCATTTCTGCAGCGGGCGTCGTCGCCGCCAGCACCGTGACTCCGGCCCTGGCGCTCGGCGGCAACGGCGTACGCACCTACAAGGGCAAATATGCTATCGATTCGCACCGTGTGATCCAAGGTTTCGTCGCGGGCCCGCGCGGCAAGGCATATTCCGACATCGTGCTGGTCGTGTCCGAAAATGGTGCAATCGACGCCGCGGCTGAGGCGACCGCGCGCCGCTATGCGGCGTCCGGCTGGCTGGCCGTCGTGCCCGACCTTCCCGCCACCTATGATGGCACGGCAGGCAACAAGCAGGCGATGATCGAAGCGCTGAACGGCGACCTTCCCCGCTTCAAGCGCATGGTGCGCAAGACCGGCAAGGTCGCGATTGTCGCGGCCTGAATTACACGGCGTCCGGCGAAAGCTGCCGACGCCGGATTTTGCGTGAGGCGTTGAACGCGTGATTGCAACCTTGTGTCATCGGGCCGCAGCGATCGGTGCGGCCGCAACTGCATTGATCTGGTCCGGCGCCGCTGGGGCGCAGGAACTCGCCGATCCGCAGGGTTCGGGTGCGATCGTCGGCGCGGTACGCTGGCTGCAGGGGACGCTGCTCGGTACGGTCGCCACGGTGGTGGCGGTGATCGCGGTCGCTGCAGTCGGTTTGCTGATGCTGACTGGTCGGATCAACTGGCGCTATGGCGCGACGGTCATCCTGGGCTGCTTCATCCTGTTTGGCGCCGCCAGCATCGTGGCCGGCATCCAGGCGACGGCCGGCGCGGGCTAAGCGCGCATGAACGGTCTTGACCGCGACACCGTGTTCGTCGCGCTGACGCGACCACAGATGTTTGCGGGCGTGACCTATACCTGGTTCATCGCCAATGCGGTGCTGGCGGCCGAGCTGTTCCTGATCTTCCGCTCGGTGTGGGTGCTGGTCGCAGCTTTAGTGATCCACGCCGCCGGCATGCTCGCCTGCCTGCGCGAACCGCGTTTCTTCGACCTGTGGATCACCCGGGCGAGCCGCTGCCCGCGCGTCCCCAATTACCGGATCTGGCGGTGCAACTCCTACCGGCCCTGACCCGCGACCGGCGGGTGATCGATCGCGAGGCGAGCGCGGGGCGGCATCTGCCCTATGC
>NZ_LSJM01000088.1 GCF_001557215.1 Sphingomonas sp. CCH9-E2
GCGCTGGGCCGCGACCTGCCGATCATGATGTCGATGACGCTGACCGACCTGTCGGGCCGCAACCTATCGGGCCATACGGTCGAAGCGTTCTGGGCCGCGATCCGCCACGCCAAGCCGGTGACGATCGGGCTCAACTGCTCGTTCGGCGCGGAGCAGCTGCGCCCGCATGTCGCGACGCTGTCCAAGCTCTGCGACACGCTGATCATGGTGTACCCGAACGCGGGCCTGCCCAACGAACTGGGCGCCTATGACGAGGCGCCGCACACCACGGCGGGGCTGGTCAAGGATTGGGCCGATCAGGGCCAGGTCAACATCCTGGGCGGCTGCTGCGGATCGACCCCGGCGCATATCAAGGCGATTGCCGATGCGGTGAAGGACTTGCCGCCGCGCGCGATCCCGACGCCGCCGGTGCGGACCCAGCTTGCGGGGCTGGAGCCGTTCGTGATGGCGGCTTGACCGTCGCCCCGGCGCAGGCCGGGGCTGCCATGTTTCTGCACCCAATCTAGCGGCCCCGGCCTTCGCCGGGGCGACGAAAGACTGAAATGACCTCGACCACCACCTCCACCGCCTTCGTCAATATCGGCGAGCGCACCAACGTCACCGGATCTGCCAAGTTCAAGAAGCTGATCATGGCCGGCGACTATACTGCTGCGGTCGAGGTCGCGCGGCAGCAGGTCGAGAATGGCGCGCAGGTGATCGACGTCAACATGGACGAAGGCCTGCTCGACGCGCATGAGGCGATGACGACCTTCCTCAAGCTGATTGCTGCAGAACCGGACATCGCGCGCGTGCCGGTGATGATCGACAGCTCCAAATGGGACGTGATCGAAGCGGGGCTGAAGTGCGTTTCGGGCAAGCCGATCGTCAATTCGATCAGCATGAAGGAGGGCGTGCCGCAATTCCTGGAGCATGCGCGCAAGTGCATGGCCTATGGCGCGGCGGTCGTGGTGATGGCGTTCGACGAGGTCGGCCAGGCCGATACCAAGGAGCGCAAGGTCGAGATTTGCGAGCGCGCCTACAAGGAGCTGATGGCGATCGGCTTCCCGCCCGAGGACATCATCTTCGACGCCAACGTCTTCGCGGTCGCGACCGGCATCGAGGAGCATAATAATTACGGCGTCGACTTCATCGAGGCGGTGAAGGAGATCAAGGCGCGCTGCCCGCATGTCCATTTCTCGGGCGGTCTGTCGAACCTCAGCTTCTCGTTCCGCGGCAACGAGCCGGTGCGCCGCGCGATGCACAGCGTGTTCCTGTACCACGCGATCCCCGCCGGCCTCGACATGGCGATCGTCAATGCCGGTCAGCTCGACGTCTATGACACGATCGATCTCGAGTTGCGCACGGCGTGCGAGGATGTGATCCTCAACCGCGATTCCGAGGCGGGCGACCGGCTGGTCGCGCTGGCCGAGAAGTTCCGTGGCACCGATGCGGTGGCGGAGAAGCAGGCGGCGGAGTGGCGCGGCTGGGCGGTCGAGAAGCGGCTGGAGCATGCGCTGGTCAAGGGCATCGACCAATATGTCGTCGAGGATACCGAGGAGTGCCGCCAGAAGGCCGCCAAGCCGATCGAGGTGATCGAAGGCCCGCTGATGGACGGGATGAACGTCGTCGGCGACCTCTTCGGGTCGGGCAAGATGTTCCTGCCGCAGGTGGTGAAGAGCGCGCGCGTGATGAAGAAGGCGGTCGCGCACCTCCTCCCCTATATCGAGGCGTCGAAGGAGCCGGGGGCGAAGGGCAAGGGCAAGGTCATCATGGCGACGGTCAAGGGCGACGTGCATGACATCGGCAAGAACATCGTCGGCGTCGTCCTGCAGTGCAACGGGTTCGAGGTGGTGGACCTGGGCGTGATGGTCCCGTGGTCAACGATCCTGCAGGCGGCGAACGAGAATGACGCCGACATGATCGGCCTGTCGGGCCTGATCACCCCCTCGCTCGACGAGATGGTGACGGTGGCCGAGGAGATGAAGCGTTCAGGCATGACCATGCCGCTGCTGATCGGCGGCGCGACGACGTCGAAGGTGCATACCGCGCTCAAGATCGCGCCGGCCTATGACGGGCCGGTGGTGCATGTGCTCGACGCCAGCCGCGCGGTGGGTGTGGCCACGACGCTCGTCTCCGACACGATCCGCGACGATTATGTCGCGAAGGTCGCGGACGAATATGAAGCGGTGCGGCAGGCGCGCGCGGGCAAGGGGCAGAGTGAGCTGCGCAGCCTGGAGGATGCACGCGCCAATGCGTTCGAGGCGGATTTCAGCCTGAAGCCCGGCAAGCCGCGCATGCCCGGCGTCCACACATTCCCCGACTGGGACCTGAAGGACCTGCGCCAATATATCGACTGGACGCCGTTCTTCCGCGCGTGGGAGCTGGCGGGCAATTACCCCGCGATCCTGGAGGACGAGGTGGTCGGCGAGAGCGCGACCAGCCTGTTCAACGACGCGCAGAAGATGCTCGACAAGATCATCGACGAACGCTGGCTCACCGCGCGCGGCGTGGCGGGGCTGTGGCCGTGCCGTCGCAAGGGTGACGACATCATCGTCCATGTCGAGGACGAGAAACATTATACGCTGCCGATGCTGCGCCAGCAGATCGCCAAGCGCGAAGGTCGGGCGAATATGTGCCTGGCCGACTTCATCGATCCTTCGGGCGACTGGATCGGCGGGTTCGCGGTGTCGATCCACGGGATCGAGCCGCATCTGGCGCGGTTCAAGGCGGCGATCGACGATTATTCGGACATCCTGCTCAAGGCACTGGCCGACCGTCTGGCCGAGGCGTTCGCCGAGCGGCTGCACCATTTCGTGCGCACGGCCCTGTGGGGCTATGCCGAGGGCGAGCAGCTGACCAACGAGGCGCTGATCAAGGAGCAATATCGCGGCATTCGCCCGGCACCCGGCTATCCCGCCTGCCCCGAGCACAGCCTGAAGCCGGTGCTGTTCGAGATGCTTGACGCGCACAAGGCGACCGGCATCAGCCTGACCGAGAGCTTTGCGATGCTGCCGACGGCGGCGGTCAGCGGCTTTTACTTCGGCCACCCGCAGAGCGAGTATTTCGGCGTGGCGCGCGTCGGGCGCGACCAGCTGGAGGATTATGCCGCGCGGCGCGGGATCAGCGTCGAGCTGGCGGAGCGGTATCTGCGGCCGAACCTGGACTGATGTCGCTGGCGCACTCGCGCGAGTCGGCATAGTCTCTTGGACCATGGTCGTGTTCCGTGTCGCCGCAGTCGTCCTTGCGCTGGTCTGGACTGTGGCTCCCGCGCTGGCGGAACGCTGGCGCGTCCGCGAAGCGTTCGAACTGGCCCGCGCCAAGGCCGATGATGTGCGCGCATGGGAGCTGATAGCACCCGAGATCGAGCGCTGCGAAGCCACGGCCTCAACGGCGGACGAATGCCTTGATCTGCTGCTTGCAGCGGCGGGAGCGGCGCGACGTGCCGGCCAAGCCAAGGCAAGCGAAATCGTCGCCCGCAAGGCCGTTGTAATTGCCGAAAAGTTCTTGCCGGCGGACGATCCGGATCGGGGCTTCGCTTATAACAATCTCGCGGTCGCCATCGATGAGAATGGCCGCGATAGCGAGGCGGAGACGTGGTATCGGAAGGCCATCGCGTTTCGGTCAAGTTTGAACCCGCCCCCGCTGGGCGACATTGCCTCTACCCGCTCCAGCTTGGCCGCCAATCTGACCGAGCAAGAGCGCTATCGCGAGGGCGAAGCGGAGGCACGGCAGGCCATAGCGATTTTCGAGCTGGCCAAAGACCCGACGCTGCCGGGTCTGATCGTTGCCTACAACAACCTCGCCTATAATCTGTCGCGTCAGATGCGTTTCGAGGAAGCGGAGGCGCTCTATCGCAAGGTCCTAGAGATCCGAACCAGAACCCTGCCACCGCGTCACCTGTTAGTCGCGGTGACGTTAGCCAATCTGGCGGACGTTCTCGCCTCCCAGCGGCGTTACGACCTGGCCTGGCCGATCCAACTGGACGTGTTGAAGATACGCACCGAAGCGCTGCCGAAGAACCATCCGGATACGGCCATAGCCTTCAGCAACTTGGGCGTGACGATGATGCGGATCGGTGACGCGGAATCGGCAATCGCACTGCATGTTAATGCAGTGAAAATCTGGCAGGAAATTTTGCCAGCGACACACCCGACGCTCGCCACCGGCTACAACAATCTGGGCGACGCGCTGAGCAACGCGGGTCGATACGATCAGGCGGAGACGATGTTCAACTTGGCGCTGGACATCTGGGAATCGGCGCTGCCCGCGACGCACTCAAGCATTGCGACAGGCTATATCAATCTTGCATCAGTCGCACGCAGCCAACGGCGACTGGACTCCGCCGAACACCGATACCGCAAAGCCGTGTCCATCTTGGCCGCCCGCCCGCCCAATTCGCCCTTGCGCATCTCGGCGATTGGTTTGCTAGGAGAGACGTTGGTGTTGGCTGGAAAGCCTGGTGCCGAAGCGCGCAGCCTCTTCAGAGAGGCGCAGCGCGGCGTGTTGGTGCGGTTGCAGTCGTTTCCCACTTCGGACATCGCCGTTCGCGCGGAACTGCGAGAGTATCGCGCGGTTTTCTTGGGTGAGATCACAACAGCTTGGTCGCTTACAGTTTCCCGACCAACGATACCGCCTTCAACTGTGCGACCTTGAATCTGCAGATCTCGATCCAGAGGATCGGCAGCACGCTTGGTCAGGTACTGGACGGATCGGCTCTGGAACCAAGCTCCGCGCTAACTCACGGAAAGCTGCCGCGCGTGCGGTTGGCGAAGGCGACGAGGCTGAGCATCACCGGCACCTCGACCAGCACGCCGACCACGGTGGCGAGCGCCGCGCCGCTCGACAGGCCGAACAGGCCGATCGCGACGGCGACTGCCAGTTCGAAGAAGTTCGACGTGCCGATCAGCGCGCACGGGGCGGCGATGTTGTGCGGCACGCGCCACGCCTTGGCCGCGGCATAGGCGATGGCGAAGATCGCATAGGACTGGATCAGGATCGGCACCGCGATCAGCGCGATCAGCAGCGGGTTGGCGACGATCGTTTCCGCCTGGAACGCGAACAGCAGCACCACGGTGGCGAGCAGGCCGATGATCGACCAGGGCTTGAGCCGCGCAGTGAAGGTATCGACCGCGCTGGCATCTCCGCCATGCGTGGCGACCACGCGGCTGCGGGTGATGGCTCCGGCCACCAGCGGGACCACGACATAGAGCGCGACCGACAGCAGCAGCGTCTGCCAAGGCACGACGATATCGGTGACGCCCAGCAGCAGCGCGACGATCGGGGCGAAGGCGACAATCATGACAAGGTCGTTCACCGACACCTGCACCAGCGTATAGGCCGGGTCGCCCTTCGTCATCTGCGCCCAGACGAACACCATCGCGGTGCAGGGGGCCGCACCGAGCAGGATCAGCCCGGCGATATATTGCTGGCCCAGGTCGCGGGGGATCAGACCGGCATAGATAAAGTCGAAGAACAGGATTGCGAGCGCGGCCATGGTGAAGGGCTTGATCAGCCAGTTCACGACCAAAGTGATCACCAGTCCCTTGGGCTTGCGCCCGACATCGCGGATGCTGGCGAAATCGACCCCGACCATCATCGGATAGATCATCGCCCACACCAGCACCGCGACGACCAGGTTGACCGAGGCAACTTCCAGCCCCGCCAGCAGCGTGGTGACGCCGGGCGCGATCAGGCCGAGGGCGAGACCGGCGAGGATCGCGAGCGCGACCCAGAGCGAAAGCCAGCGCTCGAACAGGCCGAGCGGGGAGGTTTGCGGTTGCATGATGATCCTGTCAGGAGAGTCGGTTGCCGGCGGCGTCGACGACCTGTTCGCCATCTTCCTTGGCGAAGGCGCCGCGCTGGGCGGTGGGGAGCAGGTCGAGCACCGCTTCGGACGGGCGGCACAGCGCGACGCCCAGCGGGGAGACGACCACCGGGCGGTTGATCAGCACCGGGTGCGCCATCATCGCGTCGAGCAGTGCGTCATCGGACAGCGCCGCGTCGTCGAGGCCGAGTTCGGCATAGGGCGTGCCCTTCTCCCGCAGCCACTCGCGCGGGGTCGCACCGGCGCGGGCGAGCAGATCGACCAGCAGCGCGCGGCTGGGTGGGGTCTTCAGATACTCCACCACATGCGGCTCGATCCCGGCATTGCGGATCATCGCCAGCGTGTTGCGCGACGTGCCGCAATCGGGATTGTGGTAGATGACGATATCGACCGGTGCCATCGCGCGGTCCTCAGCAGCAGGCGGTTTTGGGGCCGGGCACGGGTGGCGCGATTTGCGGCGCGCAGCATGCATCGGGGCGGGCATTGTCCGACAGCGCCGACAGGGCAGGGGAGTCGCCGTACACCGTCGCTTCGCCCTCGGTGAGGAACGCTTCCCACACCACGCCATCGGGATCGGCGATCCAGCTCTTTTCGCTCTTGGCGTAGCAACAGGTGGTCGCGCCTTCCTCCAGCACGGGGCGGTCGGCGGCGCGCAGGCGGCCATAGACCTCGACCAGCTCGTCGCCATCCTCGACCTGGATGCCGAGATGCTCGATTCCCGTGGCGGCGTGGTTGCCCGCCGAGATCGCGAAATTGACGCGCGGATCCTCCAGCATCCACTTGGCATAGTCCGGCTTGGTCACACTGGGCTCCGCGCCGAACAGGGTGGAATAGAAGGCGATCGAGCGATCGAGGTCGGTCACGCCGACATGGACATGCATGCGCTTCATGCGGATTTCCTTTCGGGCTGTTCTGCCGGGGCCGCGCATCCCGCGCCGCCGCAGCAATTTTCCATGAGATAGCCGAGCAGGCCGTTCATCGCGGTATAGTCGGCGGCATAGATCAGCGACCGTCCCTGACGGGTCTGGCTGACCAGACCCGCGCGGTTGAGATGGGCGAGATGGAAGGACAGCGACGACGCGGGGACGCCCAGCTTTTCGGCGATGATACCTGCGGGCAGGCCGTCCGGACCGGCCTGAACCAGCAGGCGGAACAGCGCGAGGCGATGTTCCTGCGCCAGTGCGGACAGGGCGGCAACGGCAGCAATGTCGTCCTTGATTTCCATATTTGTGGAAATATCGAATCGACGCGCAGGGTGCAAGCGTTATTTTGATAATAGTTGAAATATCGAAATGCCATTGAGATCGCGCCTGACTCGCGGCGCGAAATGGGTTAGGCTCGCGGAAACGACCGGAGCGCATGCCATGGCCAAGTTCCCGAAGATCGACAGCCCCTGTCCCTACAAGGCCGATCTGGCCGCGATCATGGACGGCGATTTCTGTCGCATGTGCAAGCGCGAGGTGTTCGACCTGTCCGGCTGGAGCGATGGCGAGCGCGTGGCGTTCCTGAAGGGATGCGAGACCGAGGTGTGCGTGCGCTACACGCTGCCGGTGCGGCCGGCGCTGGCCGCTGCGGCGCTGGCAGCGGCGGTGGTCGGGCTGCCGGCGGCAGCGCAGGATGTCGCCCCGACGCCGATCGAGGTTGCGACCCCGGACGAGGATTATGACATGATCATCGTCGGTGGGATCAAGGATCCCAAGGCGGTGGCGATGGTCGAGGATCCGGCCGATGCGACGTTGCCCGAACTGCCGGTGGTCTATGACGACGCGCCGCAGCCGGTCACGGTGAAGCCCGCGTCCTGACCTCCGCCAGCGATTGCCAGTCGAGCAGGCTGGCGAGCTGTCCCGCCGCCGCGATCGAGCGCGCATCGCCATCGCCGATGGTGAGAGCGATATGCGTGGCATCGAACCCGTCCAGCGACATGTCGAAGCTTCGCCAGGCGCCGTCGACATAAGCCAGCGTCCAGCTGTGCGGCATGAACACGTTGCTGACCCCGTGATAGCGTTCGCGCGAATAGACGAGGCCGCTGGCGACGCGGGTGGGGATGCCCGCCGCGCGTCCGAGTGCCGCAAGCACCACTGCATCTTCGGTGCAATCACCACTGCCCGAGGCGAGCGCATCGGCGGCGCTGCGATGGCCGGTAAAGTCGATGCGCTGCATCACCGTCCGGGCGCGGACCGCCAGTTCCTCCATCGTGCGCGCAGGCGATAGCTGGCGGCGGATCACCGGGCGGGCGAGCGCCAGGACGCGCGGATGGTCATGCTGCAGCCAGGCGGTGGCGCGGCGGGCACCGGCAAGGGTTCCCGGATCGCTGGGCAGGCCGGGGCCGCAGCGGATACAGATATCGAGCGTCACGCCGGTCGCACCGGCGCTGACCCGCTGCTCGCCCGTTACGGGCGGGGCGAACGCGATGCCGTCGATGAAGCCGAAGCGGTAGCGGATATGGCCCTGCGCGGCGGCGGGGCCGATCCGCACCGGCGACTTGGCCATGACGTTGCGCAGCAGGCGATAGGGCGGATGCGGGCGCAGCGCGGTGTCGCGATTGGCGGGGCGGGTGGTGACCGC
>NZ_LSJM01000089.1 GCF_001557215.1 Sphingomonas sp. CCH9-E2
TCCACCAGCTTATGTGCTGGGAGGGGGCTTGTAGGAAAGGGGTTTGTTTGTGGTTTGTTCTTTTCCTAGGGCTGCATCTCGTGTTTACGGGCGCTGGCGGGGCGCGACGCTGATCCGGCCAGGGATGCCGAGGTCGAGCCTTGGCTGCGCGAGGAGTCGTACCGACGGGCGGGCGGAAGCGCGAGGGCAGGGAGTGGCTTTCACGCATATGCGGTGCGTTGGAATTTGGATCGCGCTCAGGTGATGCCGAACGGGCAAGTTGGTACTTCACCCTCTCTCCGCTTGCGGGGAGAGGGTGGCGCGCGAAGCGGCGCCGGGGGAGGGGGCTGGTTCGGTTCCGGGCGTTGTCGGGCTTGGATAGGCCCCCTTGCGTTCGGGTGGGGTTTCTCAGGCTCTGGCGTGTTTCTGGTTGGATAGGCCCCTCTCCCCGCAAGCGGAGAGAGGGTGAAGAAGGGGAGTGGTCTTCCCCCTGCGAGCGGAGGGAGAAGGTGCGGCTATTTCCGTCGTTCGCTGATCGCATCGGCGATGGTAGCGAGGACGGCGTCCAGGTTGGTCATAACGTCGCTGTTGGTGAAGCGCAGGACGTGGAAGCCTTTGTTTCCGAGGTAGCGGGTGCGGGTGGCGTCGTAATCCTGTTGGGTTGCGTGGGTGTCGCCGTCGATTTCGATCGCGAGCATTGAGGTGCGGCTGGTGAAGTCGACGATGTAGGGTCCCTGGACGGTCTGGAAGCGGAATTTGGTGGCTTCGAAGCGCTTGGCGCGGAGGTGGTACCAGAGGTGCGCTTCGGGTGGGGTGGGGTTCTGGCGCATGTGGCGGGCGCGGGCGAGGAGGGTGGGGTCTCTCATGTTCGCCGCGGTCCCTTTCTTATAGGCCCCTCTCCCCGGCCTTCTCCCCGCGAGCGGAGAAAGGGTGAAGAAGAAGGGTCACGTTTCCTTGGTGACGAAACTATCCATCACCCGCTTCCGCCCGCTCGTCTCGAACTCGATCTCCAGCTTGTTGCCTTCGATCTCGACGATTTCGCCATAGCCGAATTTCTGGTGGAAGACGCGCATCCCCAGTGACAGGTCGTCGCGGCCGTTGTTGCCGAGGCTGACGGCGCTGCCGCGGCTTTCGACCACGCGCTTGGGGGCGGTGGTGAAGGTGGAGCTGGGGGCGGCGGCGCGTTGCCAGCCGGGGCCGCGGCCGGTGCCTCGGTCCACATGCGCGAAGGGGTCGCTGTGTTCGCTCCAGTTGGCGCGCCACAGCGATGCGCCGCCGGACAGGGTGGATTCCTCTTCGATATGTTCCTTGGGCAGTTCGCCGACGAAGCGGCTGGGGATGCTGCTGGTCCATTGGCCGTAGATGCGGCGGTTGGCGGCGTGGAGGATGGTCGCCTGGCGGCGGGCGCGGGTGATCGCGACATAGGCGAGGCGGCGTTCCTCCTCGAGGGAGGCGAGGCCACCTTCGTCGAGCGAACGCTGGCTGGGGAACAGGCCTTCCTCCCACCCCGCGAGGAAGACGGTGTCGAATTCCAGCCCCTTGGCCGCGTGGATGGTCATGATCGTGACCTTGGGCTCGTCGACGTTATTTTCGTTATCCATGACGAGCGACACGTGTTCGAGGAACGCGCCGAGCGTTTCATACTCCTCCATTGCGCGGACGAGTTCGGACAGGTTTTCGAGGCGGCCGGCGGCTTCGGCGGT
>NZ_LSJM01000090.1 GCF_001557215.1 Sphingomonas sp. CCH9-E2
GGCCGCACGCTACCATATCGTCACCCCGGCCTCCGTGCCGGGGTCCACCGTGCGGCAGGCGCGGCGCAAGAGGTTTGAGGTTTGCGCGCGCGGACGAGTGGACCCCGGAACAAGTCCGGGGTGACGCGTTATGGGCATGGGGCTTGCGTCGCCCCTCAACTCCCGGCACCTGAAGCGCCATGAACTTCGGTATCGACCGGCTGATCGCCGACCCCGCTTTGCTGGCTCAACTCAAGGGGCGCCGCGTTGCGCTGCTCGCCCATCCGGCGTCGGTGACGGCGAATTTGACGCATAGCGTCGACGCGCTGGTCGCGGCGGGGCTCAATGTCTCGGCGATGTTCGGGCCGCAGCATGGCGTGCGCGGCGACCTGCAAGACAATATGATGGAATCGCCGGACTTTACCGATCCCACTTACGGGATGCCGGTGTTCAGCCTGTATGGCGAAGTGCGGCGGCCGACGGGGCAGTCGATGCAGACGTTCGACGTGATCCTGATCGACCTGCAGGATCTGGGTTGCCGCATCTACACCTATGTGACGACGCTGCTCTACATGCTCGAGGCGGCGGCGGCGCATGGCAAGGAAGTGTGGGTGCTCGACCGGCCCAACCCGGCGGGCCGCCCGGTCGAGGGGCTGACTTTGCTCCCCGGGTGGGAAAGCTTCGTCGGGGCGGGGCCGATGCCGATGCGGCATGGCATGACGCTGGGCGAGATGGGCGCGTGGTTCATCGACCAGTTCAATCTGGATGTCGCCTATCGCGTGATTGCGATGGAGGGGTGGGCGCCCGACGCCGCGCCTGCCTATGGCTGGCCGCCGGAGCGGGTGTGGATCAATCCCAGCCCCAATGCCGCCAACGTCAACATGGCGCGCGCCTATGCCGGAACGGTGATGCTGGAGGGGACGACGCTGTCCGAAGGGCGCGGGACGACGCGCGCGCTGGAGCTGTTCGGTGCACCCGATATCGACGGCAAGGCGGTGATTGCGGAGATGCGGCGGATCGCGCCGGCATGGACCGCAGGCTGCACGCTGCGCGACTTCTGGTTCCAGCCGACCTTCCACAAGCATGTCGGGCACTTGTGCAGCGGCGTGTTCATCCATGCCGAGGGGGCGGGGTACGACCACGCCGCGTTCCGGCCGTGGCGGTTGCAGGCTTTGGGGTTCAAGGCGATCCGGTCGCTTTACCCGGACTATGAGCTGTGGCGCGATTTTCCGTATGAATATGAGTTCGAGAAGCTGGCGATCGATGTGATCAATGGCGGTCCGGGCCTGCGCGCATGGGTGGACGATGCGGGCGCGGCGCCGGGCGATCTGGATGCGGCGGCCGGGGCAGACGAGGCGGCGTGGGTCGCGATGCGCGAGCGGTTCCTGCTGTACTGACATCATTCCTCCCCTGCGCAGCAGGGGAGGGGGACCGCCCGCGCAGCGGGTGGTGGAG
>NZ_LSJM01000091.1 GCF_001557215.1 Sphingomonas sp. CCH9-E2
GGCGGTGACGCCGTTCCTCAACAATGCCGCGACGGTACTGGTGATGGCGCCGATCGCCGCCACGTTCGCGGGCGATCTGGGGCTGCGGCCGGAGGCATTCCTGATGGCGACGGCAGTCGGCGCGGGCTGCGATTTCCTGACCCCGATCGGGCACCAGTGCAACACGCTGGTGATGGGGCCGGGGGGCTATCGCTTCAGCGACTATGCGCGGCTGGGCGCGCCCCTCTCGCTGATCGTGCTGGTGGTCGGCACGCCGCTGATCCTGTGGGTCTGGCCGGTTGCGTAAGGATGGGGCGCTTCCTACCTGCCCCCTATCGACCACGACAGGAGTAGCCGATGCGAACCCCCGAAGCCGTTGCCGGAATGCTGTGCCCCGTGTGCAAGGTGGGCCTCCATATGAGCGACCGGCAGGGGATCGAGATCGATTACTGCCCGCAGTGCCGGGGCATCTGGCTCGATCGCGGCGAGCTGGACAAGATCATCGAACGTAGCGGCGTCGCCGACGCCCCCGCCGCTCCGCAGGCCCCGCAACCGCCGATGCCGCCCCAGCCGCCGATGCCACCGCAGGGCAGCCCGTGGCCGCAGCCGGGCGGTTATCCGCAGCAGCCGGGCTATGGTGGCGGATACGGCCATCAGGGCCACGACCCGCGCTACTACAAGCACAAGCGCAAGAAGAGCTTTCTGGAAGAGCTGTTCGACTAAACCAACTCCTCCCCCAGCTCGCTGGGGGAGGGCGACCGCCGCCGCAGGCGGTGGTGGAGGGGCGGCTGCGTAGACAGCCGTGAACAGCTCGGCAAATTCCGCCGTCTGACGACGGCGGCCCCTCCGTCAGCGCTGCGCGCTGCCACCTCCCCTGCGGAGCAGGGGAGGAATGTTAAGTCACGCCAGCGCGCCGACCATCGCCTTCACTTCCATGAATTCGGCGAGGCCGTATTTGCCGTGCTCGCGGCCATTGCCGCTCTGCTTGTAGCCGCCAAAGGGCAGGTCGGGGTTGGGCTGGCCGCCATTGATATAGACCATGCCGGCGCGCAGGCGTGGGGCGACGCGCTTGACCGCTTCGGGGCTGCCGAACACCACCGCCGACAGGCCGTAATCGGTGTCGTTGGCGATGCGGACGGCGTCTTCCTCGCTGTCATAGGGAATGATTGTGACGACCGGGCCAAAGATCTCCTCGCGCGCGATCGTCATGTCGTTGCGAACGCCGGAAAACAGCGTCGGCTTGACGAAATAGCCGGTGTCGATGCCGTCGGGGCGGCCCGGGCCACCGGTCTCCAGCGTCGCGCCTTCCTCCAGCCCCTTGCGGATCAGGCCCTGGATCTTCTCCCACTGGGTCTTGTTGACGACCGGACCGATATGGCGGCCTTCTTCGGACGGATTGCCGCAGGTCGTCGCCTTCATCACCTCGGCAGCGGCAGCGGCGGCCTCCTTTTCGAGCGCGGCGGGGACGAGCAGGCGGGCGGGGGCGATGCAGCTCTGGCCCGAGTTGAGCAGGACGCTGAACAACGTGCCCTTCACCGCCGCCGCGACATCCGCGCCCTCCAGCATCAGCGAGGGCGATTTTCCGCCCAGTTCTTGGTGCACGCGCTTGACCGTGTCGGCGGCGTTCTTGGCAACCGCGATGCCGGCGCGGGTCGATCCGGTGAAGCTCACCATGTCGACGTCCTTGTGGCGGCTGAGCGCGGTTCCGACGCCGGGGCCGTCGCCATTGACGAGGTTGAACACGCCCGCGGGCACGCCCGCGGCATCCATCACCTCTGCAAAGATCGCGGCGCAGCTCGGCGCTTCCTCGCTGGGTTTCAGGATCATGGTGCAGCCGGCCGCGAGCGCGGGCGCGACCTTCGACACGATCTGGTTGAGCGGCCAGTTCCACGGCGTGATCATCGCGACGACGCCGATCGGTTCATGGACGACCAGGCTGTTGCCGACCGCCTCCTCGAACTCGAACTCCTTGAGCGCGCGCGCGGCAGACATCAAATGACCGATGCCCGATCCGACCTGCGCGGTCTTGGCGAGGCTGAGCGGGGCGCCCATTTCGGCGCTGATCGCCTGGGCCATGTCGTCCATGCGCGCCTTGTATTCGGCGATGACGCGCTCGATCAGTGCGAGGCGATCCTCGACACTGGTACGGCTGAAGGTCTCGAACGCGGCCTTGGCAGCGGCGACCGCCTTGTCGACATCGGCCTGCGACCCCAAAGTGATTTCGGTGGTGGCAGCTTCGGTAGCAGGATCAATAACTTGATGGACAGTTCCACCCTCGCTTTCGACCCATTGGCCGCCGATATAGTGTTTGAGATAGCTGCGCATCCTGGTCTCCGAAAAATTTGAGGTTCGGGTATGGAGGCTTATGTGGCGAGCGGGGGCACGGGTTGCAACCTGAAACTGGAGATGAGGCAATGGCGCGGCAGGCAGTGATCCGAACGACCGGCGGACCGGAGGTGATCGCGTGGGTCGAGGTCGATCTGCCGCCGCCCGGCCCCGGCGAGGCGCGCGTGCGGCACGAAGCGGTCGGGCTGAACTTCATCGATACCTATCACCGATCGGGCCTGTATCCGGTGCCGCTGCCGAGCGGCCTCGGCAGCGAGGCGGCCGGGGTGGTCGAGGCGGTGGGGGAGGGCGTCACCGCCGTCGCGGTCGGCGATCGCGTGACGACCTATGGCCCCGCGCTCGGCGCCTATGCAAGCGCGCGCAACGTCGCGGCGGATGCGCTGTTGGCGATCCCCGATGGCATCGGCTTCGACGTGGCGGCGGCGGTGACGCTGAAAGGGTGCACCGCCGAATATCTGATCGAACGCTGCGCGCGGGTGCAGCCGGGACAGACGGTGCTGGTTCACGCCGCCGCTGGCGCGACGGGCCAGCTGATCGTCCAGTGGCTCAAGCATATCGGCGCAACCGTGATCGGCACGGTCGGCTCACCCGACAAGGCCGAGCGCGCGCGGGCGATCGGAGCGGATCATGTCATCGAGTACAAGCACGAGGATATCGCCGCGCGGGTGCGCGAGATTACCGGGGGCGAAGGCGTGCCGGTGGTGCTGGACGGGGTCGGCGGATTGACCTGGGAGGCGTCGCTCAAGTCCGCGGCGCGGCGGGGGATGATTGTGAGCTTCGGCAATGCTGGCGGGCCGGTGACGGGGGTTAACCTCGGGACGCTGAGCCAGCATGGTTCGCTGTTCGTGACGCGGCCGACGCTCTATCATTACTATGCGACGCCCGAGGAGCGTACGGCGGGCGTGGCGCGGGTGTTCGATCTGGTCGCGCGCGGGGTGCTGCAGGTCGAGATCGGGCGGCGCTATGCCCTTGAGGACGCAGCGGAAGCGCATCGCGCCATCGCCGCCGGGGAGACGATGGGCGCGACGTTGCTGATCCCGTGAGCGTCAGCCTTCGCCGGGATAGGGTTTGGTCTTGAGCAGCCTGGCGAGGTGTGCGGCGTTGCCAGCGACCATCGCGGCGGTTTCCTTGACCTTCTTCGGCGTCTTGTCGAGGTCCTGAAAGTCGGTCGAGCCCATCGCTTCGCCGACCCAGTAACAGGCGGCGACGGCGGGGATGGTGTAGCCGACATCGTTCAGCGCCTGAAACAGCTGGGCCGAGCTGAAATGCGCGCCGTCCTCGTTACCGACGATCGCGGCAACCGCGACCTTGGAAGTGCTCGGCATCCGGCCCTGGTCGTCGGTTTCGGAGATGAAGGCGTCCATGCGCTCGAGTACGCGCTTGGCGATGCTCGAAATCTGACCCATCCAGATCGGGCCGCCGAAGATCAGGATATCGGCGGCGAGGATCTTTTCACGCAGCGCAGGCCAGGCGTCGCCATCGCCCTCGTCCGACGTCACGCCGGGCTTGATATCGAGCGCGGCGACGCGGACGGTTTCGGTGATGGTGACGTCATGCCTGGCGAAAGCGTCGGCAAGGACCGCGATCATCGCATCGGTGGAGGACCGCTCGGACTCATCGGCCTTGAGCGTGCAGTTTAGAGCTAGAGCGTTCAGCATCCCCGCAGGACGCGCGGGGATGCCGAAGCGTTCCGTCAGTCGCGTTTTTCGCGGCTGAGGCGGGTGATGAACACAGCGCTGCGCAGCGCCTGAAGCGGGATCGAGGTCAGGTCGATCCACTCACCCTCGGCATGCGCGCCGCCGCCCGCGACGCCGAGGCCGGCGAGCGTGTCGACATCCGCCGCGACGAAGGCGCTGTCGGCGGCGCCGCGGCGGGCGGGGTCGATCTCGGCCATTTCGGGGAGCTTCAGGTCGCGGTTGACGGCGTTGAGCTTGGCCAGCAGCGCGCGGTTGCCGTCGGTCGGGGCCATTGGCGGATAGCCCTCCTGAAAGTCGATGGTCGCGGTGGTGCCGGGCAGGTTCCTTGCCACGATCGCGGTCATCGCGGCGCGGGTCTTTGCCTCCTGCTCGGGCGTGAGCGCGCGCAGGTCGCCGCGTGCGATGGCTTCGGCGGCGACGATGTTGGTCTTGCCGCCCGCGCTGACCTGATAATTGTTCTCTGCGAGCGTCGCGGGGGTGCCGGCTGCCATCACGCCGACGTTGAAGGTCAGATTCTGCTCGGGCAGCGTGCGGCGGAATTCGTCGAGGATGCGCGCCAGTTCATAAGCCGCGCCATAGCCGAGCGACGCGCCGAACACGCCGCTGCTGTGCCCGGTCTTGCCGGTGGTGCGCAGCGTCCAGTTGACCGAGCTGCGCCGCGCGACCGTGCCGAGATCCTTGCCATCCTCGCGCGCGAGATTCTCATATTCCAGCGCGACATCGGCCCATTTCCCTGCGGCGATCAGGTCGCGGCGCGCAATCTCCATCGGCGCGCCGGTGCGCTCTTCATCGCCGGTCAGCACGATCTTGATATCGGCGCTCCTGAGCGTCCCCGCCGCCTGCATCGCGCGCATCGCGGCGATGATCACGACGATCCCACCCTTGTCGTCGCCGATGCCCGGGCCGGTGGCGCGGTCGCCGGTGCGGACGAAGGTCTGGAACGGGCTTTCGGGTTCGAACACGGTGTCGAGATGCGCGATCAGCAGGATGCGCTTGCCCTTGCCATTGCCCTTGTGCGTCGCGACCAGATGCCCGGCGCGGCCGGTTTCCTTCATGTCGATCCACTCGACGGCAAAGCCGAGCGGCTCCAGCTCGGCGCGCACCATCTGGCCAACCTTGGTCACGCCATCGATGTTGAGCGAGCCGGAGTTCTGATTGACCAGCTTCTCCAGCAGCGCGACGTGGCGGTCGGTCTCCGCGGTGATGGTCGACGCCATCTTGCTTTCGACGGGGGTCTGCGCCGCAGCGGGGAGCGCGGCGAGCAGGGCGAGCGGGGCGAGGGCGCGGAACATGCCGCCGTTAAAGCCGCTGCAGCACGGCTCGGCAAGGGCATGCGATTGCTTCACTTCGGATGCGATCACATCCAAAAGGAATGGCGAGCGGGGCTCTCCGCGTTAGACCAAGCGCGGGGGGTGCCGATGTTTCGATGGTTTGGGCCGAAGCTGCCGATCGACCGCGACGAGTTCGAATGGCTGCTCGCCGTGTTCGCCTGGCTGATCCAGACGGTCGATCGCGACAAGGCGTATCGCGATGCGGTGCTGATCCTGCCGACGCGCGATTTCTTCCCGCCCAGCGCGGCAGAGGGGCATGATCGCGCGATCGAGCTGTTCGAACAGGTGCGCGCGCATGCCGGCATGGCGGGATGGGATTGCGCGTTGGTGCCGGGCGAGGGGGAGCGGGAGACCTGGATCGCGCCGGGCCATGCGCTGAAGCACGAATACAGCCCGCCGGGCGGGACGTTCGGCCATGATGGCGAGCGGGTGATCATCACGTACAACCCGTCGGCACTGGCACGTCCGGCCGATCTGGTCGCGACCTTCGCGCATGAGCTGTCGCATTACCTGATCCATGCCGATGGCAGCATGCCGCCGGGCGGCGCGGCGCTGGAGGAACATGCCACCGATGTCGCGGCGGTGTTCCTGGGCTTTGGCGTGTTCATGGCCAATGGCGCGAAAAATTTCGCGCAGTTTCACCGCGATGGCGAGCAGGGCTGGGAAATGCGGCGGCAGGGCTATCTCAGCGAAGAGGCGCTGACGGCGGCGCTGGCGATCTTTGTCCGCATGGCGGGGGCCGAGGCGGCGGATGCGGAGGCCGAGTTGAAAGACTATCTGCGCGGCGTGTTTCGCAAGACGCTGGCGGTGATCGATCAGGACTATCCGGCGCTGCGGGAGACACTGGAGACCGCCGATCTTGGCGACTGGAGCAATTGAACCCGCTCCGCCAGCCGCAGCGGAGTTCGAATGTGCGGTATCGAATCGCTGTTGGAGCGCGGAAAATTCCAAAGCGAACATGTCGCGGGACAACGCGCCGCCGGTCGTTACCGGCGTTTCACCTTGTGCCGCGCAATGTCCGGTCAGTGCGCTTTACTGGATGCCCAGTGCCGCCTTGATGTCCGCCCAGGCGACGAACTTGAAGTTCTGGGCCTTGGGCGGGTTGTAGCCGTCCTGCGCGACGAACAGCCCGCCGGGATAGGCCGGGCCGAAATCGCCGGGGATGAAGTCGATCCCGTCGGTTTCCTCGGTCGCGCCGATCGTGCTGCCCGCGGCGATGCGGAAGCGGCCGACATAGGAATCGTCGGACAGGCGATACACGGTATAGGCGTGGTCGCCCTGGCTGCTGACGATGACGTAACCGCCATTGCCGGTGCCTTCGGGGACGAGGGTCACGCCCTCGACATCGATCACCAGCTTTTGCCCATCGGCCGGCGCGATCAGCGTGCCGGCGACCGGACCATCGGCGCGGGCGTCGAAGCGCCACAGCCCGACATTTTCCTCACCGACATAGAGGCGGCCGGTGCGGTCGTCGGCGGCGCAGCCCTCCGATTGCGTTCCGAGCTTCATCGTGCGGACGATCTTGCCGGTCGGAGCCGCGCCGGACAGGTCGAGCGCAACCTGACGGATCGTGCCGTCCTTGATCACGTTGAACGCATGCAGCGTGCCGCCACTGGCCATCAGGCAGACGCCATAGGCTTCTCCTGCGCCGACGGGGACGATGCCGAGCGGGATCAGCTTTGCGGTCGTTGTGTCGAGCCGGAACAGCGCGAGCTTGGCATTCTTGCGGTCGTTGCGGTCGCTCGCCGCGACGATGATGCCAGCTGCCCCCATGTCCTTGAGGTCGACATTGTTCACCTGCCCCGCGTCGATGAAGAAGCGGTCCTTGCCGCTCAGGTCATAGACGTGCAGCCCGGCCTTTTTGTCGGTGCCGACGATCAGGCTCGCCGCCGGGTTCGCCGGGTTGCGCCAGATCGCGGGATCGTCCGCGGCATCGGCATTGGCCGTCGCGACCGCATCGGTCTCACCGCGCGCCTGGACGCTCGCTGCGGGGGTGGTGGGGATGACCGGGACGGGACGCCCGGAGGAAGCGCAACCTGCAGCCAGCAGCGGCAGCAGCGCGAGGGTGAGGTGCCTGATCATAGTCGTTACGCCCGTGCCACGATCGGGATGTGGCGGCTAGAGGGTTCCCCAGCTCCGGCCGATCGATCCTGCCCGGGACGAAGGTGCCGCGCCAGCGATGGGTCCGCTGCCGACCGGGGATCAGGCGGCAGCGGAAACCGATCAGAAGGTGACGCGGATACCGCCGCTGAAGCGGCTGCCAAAGCGCTCCCACTCGATCGTCTGATTGGTGGTCGTTGGCGTCGGCGTGCCGGTCGCGGTGAGCAGATTGCCCGGCTCCGAATAGCGACGGCCCGGATTGTTGAGCAGGTTCGATCCGTCGACATACAGCTCGACATTCTTGTTCAGCGCGTAGCGCGCCGAGATGTCGAGTTCGTCGTCCGCCGCCCAATAGGTGTCGCCGGCATCGCTCAGATCGTCGGCGATGCCGTCGAGCCAGGTGCTGCGCTTCTGGAACTGGACGCGGATCGACAGGCCGTATTTCTCGTAATAGCCGCCGACGTTGAACACCACGTCCGACGTGCCGGGCAGGCGGACCTTGCGGTCCGGCACCGCGCCGATCGCCGGCTTGGTCACTTCGCTGTCGTTGACCGTGACATTGGCCGAGATGCCGAAGCCGCCCATCCATTCCGGCAGGCCGAGCTGCTCGGCCCACGGCTCGAGCTGGAGTTGCGCTGCAGCTTCCGCGCCGAACACGCGGCCGTCGCCGCCATTGGTGATGCCCGTGAACACATAGGCCGAGCGATCGATGCCGCCGCTGTTCAGCGCGTCCGAATTGAAGGTGCGGGTCTGGCGATACAGCACATCCTCGACCCGCTTGTAGAACAGGCCGACCGACAGGTAGCCCTGCGGACGGACATACCATTCGAAATAGGCGTCCACGCCATAAGCGCGCTCCGGCTTCACCGCCGGGTTGCCGCCCGAGATCGTCGCGTTGGTGTCGTTGACGACGACGTTCGGCCGCAGCTGATCATAGTCGGCACGGGCCGCGCCGCTGTTGAACGACAGGCGCACCTTCTTCGAGTCGTCGAGATTGTAGTTCACGTGCAGGCTGGGGAAGACCAGCGTGCTGTCGGCTTCGGCCGTGACCAGGCCGGTCGTCGCGCCGACCGTGGCCACCGCGATGCCGCGATTGGTGACATGCTCGATCCGCGCACCGCCGACGATCGAACCCCAGTCATAGCGCAGCGTGCCCATCGCGAAGCCGGCATAGACCTGCTCGCGCACGTCAAAGTTGTTCGCGGTGACGGGGTTGAAGGTGTAGAGGTTCCGCGCATTGGCGCTGGCCGAGCGCATCTGGCCAGTGTCGAAATAGCGGAAGTCATACCCCATCGGCAGCGCGCCCTGGAACGGCGTGTTGAGCGAGAAGAGGTTGTAGTCGGTGGCAATGCCGATCGCGGTGAATTGCGCCGCGGTATTGAGTACGAGGTTCTTCTCGTCCGCCACCTTGGTCCGCTGGTCGAACTGGAAGCCGAGCTTGAAGGTCGCTTCCGCACCGAGGAAGTCGGCTTCGCGGCTGAGGATCAGGCGACCGGTATAGGCCTTGGTCGTGTCGACCGCGTCGAGGATCGTCAGCCCCGTGAGCGGCTTGGTGAAGCTGTCGATATTCGTCACGCGCGTACCCGCCTGATAGCGGGTCGGGCCGCTGAGCTGCACCGTGTTGTAGAGCAGCAGCGTGCTGGTGTTGGGATCGCGGAAATCGTAGATCACGGTCGGGCGGAGCGTGCGGGTGCTCGGGCTTTCCCAGGTCGCTTCGCCGACGACCGAACGGTCATCCTTCGATTCGGTGTAGTTGCCGAGCCAGTTCAGCTTCCACCCGTCGCCGAACTCGTGCGTGCCTTCGAGCGTGTTGGTGAAGATCGACTGGCGGAACTCGCGCAGCGTCGAACGCTGGCGGATGTCGATGCCGTAGATCGTGCCGAATGCCGGGGTGTTGCCGATGCAGATATCGGCATAGCCGGTGGTCGTCGGCGACGGGTTGAACGCGGTCGAGCAGGCGGCGGTGTTCGCAACCAGATCGCCCTGACGGTCGTCGAGGTCGAAGCGGTAATTGTCGCGCGCCTCGTCGTCGGTGAAGATCGTGTAGACCGAACGGATCGAGATTTCGTTGTTGTCGTCGGGGCGCCAATCGGCGCGGCCCGAAACCGACCAGTTCTTGCGCGTCAGGCGATACAGTTTGTTCTCGGCCTCAGCCGCCCAGAAACGCGTGGTGGCACCGGGACGCTGATCCTGCGACACGCGCTCGTAATCGGTCTCGAAATTGTCCGTGACCATGTCGCGCTGATAGAAGCTGCCCGAGAAGAGCAGGCCGATGTCGCCGATCCCGGTTTCGAACCGGTCGGAGAGGACCGCCGACGCTTCATATTCGCGGCGCTCGCCCAGTGTGGCATAGCCGGTGCCGAGCTTGCCGGCGAGGTGGAAGCCCGAATAGTCGAAGGCCGAGCGGGTGATGACGTTGACATTGCCCGCAACGGTTTCGCCGGGCATGTCGGGGGTCACCGCCTTCGATACGATGATCTTGCTGGCGATCGCCGACGGAATCGAATCGAGGCGCGCATCGCGCCCTTCGGGGCTGACGACGTTGATGCCGTCGAACGACAGCGTGGTCCAATAGTTCGGCGCGCCGCGGATCGACACATAGCGCGCCTGACCCTGATCGCGCTCGACCGCGAGGCCGGGGAGGCGGCCGGCGGCCTGGGCGATATTCTGGTCGGGCAGGCGACCGACGCCGTCGGCGGCGGCGACCGAGACCAGCGAGTCAGAATTCTTCTGGGTTTCGAGCGCGGCGGCTTCGGATTCGGCGATCGGGCGCGAACCGAGGATGACGATTTCATCCTTGTCATCGGCGGTCGGCGTTTCGTCCCGGGCATGGGCCGGAGCGATGAAGGCGAGCGTCAACGGAACCAGGCTGGCGCCGGCAAGCGCGCGGCGAATCGAACGGTGCAGCATGTTATCCCCCGAGATGAGTCGAGGGCGCGCCTAGGTGACGTGCGTGTCAGTTCCGCGCGATTCGGGTGTCAGAACGGTTGCGTAACGATGACTCTTTCGTGACGTTGCGCTGCGGTAACGGTGCGGGAGAGCTGGCGGCCGCGATGCGTTCAGCGCTTGGGTCCCTTGGGCGTAGCGGGCGTCGCAGGCTGAGGGGCAGGTCCTCCGAGGGTGTTGACCACGACCCGCGCGTCAGCCTCCGCGCCGGTGGCAACATATGTCGTCTCAATCCCCATCGTGCGGGTGGACACCGCGCTAGTGACGGAAAGAGCCGACGACACTGCGAAGCTTGCCTGGTCAAGCGCAGATTGAACGCCAGATTGATATGCAGATTGCGCGCCGACATCGGTCGCCGCGCGAAGCTGAGCGCTGAGGACGTCGTTCGGGCCCTGAGTGTTGATCGCGGAAAGCGGGTCAGGGAGCGGCGGCATCGGTGGGAGCGGTGGCTTTGGACCTGGCATCATCGTCTCCAACACGGCCGGGCGGGGATCGCGCGCCGGTTCAGCCTGGATCATGCCCGAAACGATCCCGATCCGAAACGACATTTTAGACGTTGCCGGCCGGATCAAAAAAACGCCCGGGCCTTTCGACCCGGGCGTTGCTGTCCGGCGCCGCCTCCCCCGAAGCGGCGACGAAGATTCGGCTGATCAGGCCGAATAGTACATGTCGTATTCGACCGGCGACGGCGTCATTTCCCAGCGGGCGACGTCGGCGCGCTTCAGTTCGATATAGGCTTCGATCTGATCCTTGCTGAACACGTCGCCCTTGAGCAGGAAGTCCATGTCCGCCTCGAGGCTGTCGAGCGCTTCGCGCAGCGAGCCGCACACGGTCGGGACCTGGCTCAGCTCTTCCGGCGGCAGGTCGTAGAGGTTCTTGTCCATCGGGTCGCCCGGATGGATCTTGTTCTGGATGCCGTCGAGGCCGGCCATCAGCAGCGCGGCGTAGCAGAGATACGGGTTGGCCAGAGCGTCCGGGAAGCGGAACTCGACGCGCTTTGCCTTCGCACCCGCGCCGTACGGGATGCGGCACGAGGCCGAGCGGTTGCGGCTCGAATAAGCGAGCAGCACCGGGGCTTCGTAGCCCGGCACCAGGCGCTTGTAGCTGTTGGTGGTCGGGTTGGTGAAGGCGTTGAGCGCCTTGGCATGCTTGATCACGCCGCCGATGAAGTAGAGGCACATTTCCGACAGGCCGGCATAGCCATTGCCCGCGAAGAGCGGCGTGCCCTTGTCCCAGATCGAGATGTGGGTGTGCATGCCCGAGCCGTTATCTTCCTTGATCGGCTTCGGCATGAAGGTCGCGGTCTTGCCATAGGCATGGGCGACCTGATGCACGACATACTTGTAGATCTGCATGCGGTCGGCGGTCTGCACCAGCGTGCCAAAGGTCAGGCCCAGCTCATGCTGCGCTGCGGCGACTTCATGGTGGTGCTTGTCGCAGGGCAGGCCCATTTCGAGCATGGTCGAAACCATCTCGCCACGGATGTCGACCGCGCTGTCGACCGGCGCGACGGGGAAATAGCCGCCCTTGGCGCGCGGACGGTGGCCGAGGTTGCCGCTCTCATATTCCTTGCCCGAATTGCCGGGCAGTTCGATGTCGTCGATCGCGTAATAGCTGGTCGAATAGCTGTTTTCGAAGCGGACATCGTCGAACATGAAGAATTCGGCTTCCGGGCCGACATAGACGGTGTCGCCGATGCCGAGCGACTGGAGATATGCCTCCGAACGCTTCGCGGTCGAGCGCGGGTCGCGGGCATAGAGCTCACCGGTCGAGGGTTCGACGATGTCGCACACCAGGATCAGCATCGGGGTGGCCGAGAACGGATCGGTCCAGACTGCGTCGAGGTCGGGCTTGAGGATCATGTCCGACTCGTTGATCGCCTTCCACCCCTCGATCGACGAACCGTCGAACATCAGGCCGTCGGTCAGCTCATCCTCGCCCAGCACGGATGCGACCATGGTGAGGTGCTGCCACTTGCCCTTGGGGTCGGTGAAGCGCAGGTCGATCCATTCGATCTCCTGATCCTTGACCATCTTCAGAATGTCGGCGGCGGTATTAGCCATGGAACCAAGCCCTTTCTGTTTTGCCCTGGTCCGCCCCGGTTGAGATCCGGGTGCGGAGAATCATGTTGCGCTGCATTGCAGCTTCGTGAAATTTTTGC
This sequence comes from Sphingomonas sp. CCH9-E2, assembly GCF_001557215.1. Lineage (GTDB taxonomy): Bacteria > Pseudomonadota > Alphaproteobacteria > Sphingomonadales > Sphingomonadaceae > Sphingomonas. The sequence goes on from NZ_LSJM01000091.1 coordinate 12,561, forward strand.
AGTGCGTCAATTCGGCGCGCTGCAGCCCGTCAGATCGCGTTCTCGTCACGCTCGCCGGTGCGGATGCGCAGCGCGGTTTCGATGGCGGTGACGAAGATCTTGCCGTCGCCGATGCGGCCGGTCTGTGCGGCATTGGCGATCGCCTCGACCACGCGGTCGGCCAGCGCGTCCTCGACCACCACTTCCAGCTTCACCTTGGGCAGGAAGTCGACGACATATTCCGCGCCGCGATACAGTTCGGTATGTCCCTTCTGCCGGCCAAAGCCCTTGGCTTCGGTCACGGTGATGCCCGACACGCCCACTTCGTGCAGCGCCTCCTTCACCTCATCCAGCTTGAACGGCTTGATGATGGCTTCGATCTTTTTCACGGTTCTTTCCCTTCGTGACGCCGGAGCGAATCCCGACCGGCCCGGTTCCGCGGCCAAGCTGACGGCGGAATGGATCACGATCAAGCGGAACGCCCCTGTCGCGCGACTTGCATGCGGCGTGCCAGTTTGGCGAGCCGCGCAAATGCGAAGGGCGGCGGCGGCGGCGGGTTAACAACTGCCTAACAAATGGGCAGCGCAGCGCTCAGGTTGCGCGATTGCGGTGCAGCCTTGCGCGAGCGGGGAGCGGGTGTAATGTCCGCCTATCACACCGGTCCAAGGATTTCCCGATGCGCGTTCCGCTTCTCGTCGCCGCCCTGCTTGCCGGCGTCTTCGCCATGCCCGCCGCCGCGCAGCAGCAACCCGCCCCGGCGGCACAGCCGGGCGAGGGGGCGGAGGATGCCAAGCTCAAGGCGCTGTTCCACGCCAGCGACGAGGCATCGCTGAAGCGCCAGCCGCTGATGGCGCTGTTCCGTGGCGACATGCGTTATGCCGACCAGCTGGGCGAATATTACACCGATGCCTTCATCGCGGCGGAGAAGGCGGCGAATGCGGCGGACTTGGCGGCGCTGCGGAAGATCGACCGCGCGAAGCTGACCAAGGTCAACCAAATCGCGTATGACGTGTTCGAGGCGGATCAGTTGCGCGCGCAAAAGGGGTTCGACGACAGGCTGCTGGCGGTGACGAAGTATCTGCCGATCGACCATTTCACCGGCTTTCAGGCATTCTACCCCAGCTTTGCGTCGGGCGAGGGCGCGGCACCGTTCAAGACGGTGGCGGATTACGAGAACAATCTGAAGCGCAACGCGCAATATGCCGCGACCTATGACCGCGTGATCGGCCTGTTTCGCGAGGGGATGAAGCGCGGGATCGTCCAGCCCAAGCTGGTCGTCACCAACATGGTCGGCCAGTTCGACAATCTGATCGGGCAGGGGGTGGAAGGGTCGGTTTTCTACGCGCCCGTCACCAAATTCCCCGACGGGATTTCGGCGGCGGATCAGGCGCGGCTGAAGGCCGCCTATGCCGCGCAGGTCCGCGACGTGATCCTGCCCGCGCACAAGAAGATCCGCGATTTCCTGGCCAATGACTATCTGCCCGCCGCGCGCGACAGCGTGGGCACCTCGGCACTGCCGGGCGGGGCGGCGGTCTATGCCTATGCGATCGAGAGCAACACGACGCTGCCGCTGACCGCCGATTATGTCCATGAGTTGGGGCTGTCGGAGGTCAAGCGCATCCTGTCCGAAATGGAGACGCAAAAGGCCAAGGTCGGGTTCACGGGTACGCTGCAGGATTTCTTCACCCACCTACGCACCGACAAACGCTTCCAGCCCGAAAGCGCCGAAGCACTGCGCCTGGGGTTCGAGGCGATCGGCAAGCGCGTGGATGCGCGGATTGGCGAGCAATTCTCGCTGATCCCGAAAAGCCCGCTCGAGATTCGGCCCGTCCCCGCCTATCGTGAAAAGACCGATGCGGCGGGCAGCTATTCGCAGGGCACGCCGGACGGGTCGCGGCCGGGGGTGTTCTACTTCAACACCTATGACCTGCCGACGCGCTACACCTGGGGCATGGAGACGTTGTACCTGCACGAAGGCGCGCCGGGGCATCATTTCCAGATCAGCCTGGCACAGGAAAATGCGGCGCTGCCCGCCTTCATGCGCTTTGGTGGCAACACTGCCTATGTCGAGGGCTGGGCGCTCTATGCCGAGACGCTGCACGACGAGCTGGGGGTCGCGGTCGAGCCGTATCAGCGCATGGGCGGCCTGAACGACGAGATGCTGCGCGCGATGCGGCTGGTGGTCGATAGCGGGCTGCACGCCAAGGGGTGGAGCCGCGATCAAGCGATCGATTACATGGTGACCAACTCGCCGATGTCGCGGACCGACGCGATTGCCGAGGTCGAGCGCTATATCGCGATGCCGGGCCAGGCACTGGCGTACAAGATCGGTCAGCTGACGATCCTGAAGGCAAAGGCCAAGGCCAAGGCGGCACTGGGCGCGAAGTTCGATCCGCGCGGCTTCCACGCCGCAGTGCTGGATACGGGCGCGCTGCCGATGCCGGTGCTGGAGAAGAAGATCGACGATTGGGTGGCGGGGGTGAAGTAGGGGGTGTTCCCCACATTATTGTCACCCCGGCCTCCATGCCGGGGTCCACTCTGCCTCGCTTCCTGCGATCGAGCCTCTTGCTTGGCGCTCAGCATCCCGGTGGACCCCGGCACAAGGCCGGGGTGACCACTTTAGCTAGCGGCTCGCTTTCCACGCCGCCTCGACCATCAGCCGCGCGGCTTCGGTGCGCTTGCGGGCGAGGGCGAGGTCGCTGAGATTGGCGCGTGCGGCGTCGCCGGTGAAGCGGGCCGAGGTCCGCGCGGCGAGCGCGATGCGGGCGGGGGCAAGCGCGGCACCGGCGCGGCCGGACTGGAGCAGCGCGCGGGCGAAGGGTTCGGCGACGTCCAGAAGCTGCGGGCTGTCCGCGCCGTAGATGCGCGAAGCCGCCGCGATGCGTTCGGCGAACAGGCGGGCGCCTTCCTCCTTGCCCTGCAGCGTCAGGTTCGCGGCGAGCGCGCGCAACGCTTCGGTGCGGTATTCGCCTTCCCACGGGATCATGTCGTTGCCCTCGATCTTTGCCAGCAACAGGCGGCGGATCGGTTCGGCCTGCCCGGCGCGGCCCTGACGTTCCAGCAGATGGGCAAGGCGGGCGCGGGCGAAGACATTCGGGTCGTCGAACATCGCGGCAATGTTCATCTTGTCGTCGCTGTCGCCCAGCGCCAGCGCCTCGCGCGCATGCGCCTCCGCCTCGGCGAGCGCGCCCGAGGCTTCGAGCGCGTCGGTGCGGGTGAGCAGGTAGAACATGCGCCGCCATTCGTTGACGTCCTTGGCCTTGCGGACGCGGGCGATGCCGTCGGCGGTAAAGGCGAGCGCGTCCGCGACCAGCCCGCGCGCGAGCAGGGTGCGGGTGATGCCGGCAAAGGCCTCTCGCGAGTCATTCTCGTCGAAGCTGTCATAGCGCAGCGAGAGCGCCCAGATGCGGCGGTAGAGCAGCTCCGCCTCGGCCATGCGGTTCTGCGCCTCCACCGCGCCGGCAAGTTCGATGACATAGATCAGCGCACCATTCGATTCCGGCCCCCAGCGTTTCTCGGCCAGGGCGAGCAGGTCGATCAGGATCGGCTCGGCCTTGGCCGGGTCGCCGGTTTCGACATAGAGGTTGGCGAGCACCGATCCGGCATTTTGCAGCGCAAGATCGTCGATCTTCATCGTCCGGCGATAGAGCGGCCAGACGCGCTCATAGATCGCGATCGTGGCGGCATTGCCGCTGCCAGTCTGGCCCGCGACTTCGATCAGCCGGTCGGCGGCGCGGCGGGAGAGTGGCGCACCGGGGGTGTCGCCCACCGCCTGCTGCACCGCGCGGATGCCGGCCTCGACCTCTCCCATCGCGAACATCAGCGCGAGTTCGGCGTCGGCGGGCGGCGTGCCGGGCGCGCGCGCCTTGGCATAGGCGGCGCTGGCACCGGCAAAGTCTCCGGCGGTGCGCAGGATCTGGCCCTGCACGCGGTAGAGGTCGCGCACGGCATCGGGGGCACGTGCGGCGGGGCGGTCGAACGCGGCGATGGCGAAGGCGACGAGGCGGGCGGCGCGGGGCTTGTCCTGCCCACCCCAATTCTGGACGCTGACCGCGCGTTGCGCCATGTCCTTGGCGAAGGCGCGTTCATATGCCGGGTCGGCGGCGGCGAGGAACGGGGCGAGGAAGGCGCGGGCGCGCGTCTCGTCACCAGCGAGGACGAGGCCGTAGGCCATGAAGAACAGGTCGTCGATATCGTCCGGTGCGACCGGGCCGGTTTCGCTGGTGCGCTCCGCCGCGCCCTTCATGCGATAGGCCGAGGTCAGCCAGGCCCAGCGGGCGAAGGTCGCGAAGTCGCGTGCCTTCATCGCGGCGCTGCGCGCTTCGAGCCAGCGCGAATAGACGTCGAACTGGGTCTGGTCCTGCAGTTTCGCGACATCGTCGGCAGGGCCGGCGAGGGCGAGCGCTTCGCGGATCAGCGGGGCGGCGTCGGCGCGGCGCCCGGCGATGAGGTGTTCGGTCGCCTGGATCAGCAGCGTGTCGGCGCGGGCCTGCGCCTGGGGCGGGATCGCGGGGAGTTGCGCCGGAGGCGCGGCGGGCGCGCCCTGCGCGAGCGCGGGCAGGGCGAGCAGCAGGCCGAGGGCCAGGACGGTGATACGCATGCGATCCTCCCGTGCGGCGTTGTGGCAGCGGGGCGCGGGGGCGGCAACGGTCGAAATCGGGCAAGTGTCGGAAAAGGCGTCAGATCAATGGGGTTCAGATCGCGATCCCCGCCGCCCAGCCGCTCGACCAAGCCCATTGGAAGTTATAGCCGCCGAGCCAGCCGGTGACGTCGACCGCTTCGCCGATCGCGTAGAGGCCGGGGACGTTGCGGGCTTCCATGGTTTGCGAGGAGAGATCGGCGGTGCTGATGCCGCCGATCGTCACTTCGGCCTTGGCATAGCCTTCGGTGCCGTTGGGGTGGAAGGTCCAGGCGACGAGGGTGCGCTCGGCTTCGGCGAGGCGCTTGTCGGCGATGTTGTGGAGTTCGCCGTCGAGCGCGAGTTGATCGGCGAGCGTGTCGGCGAGGCGATTGGGCAGAGCGTCGCCGAGCAGCTTGCGCAACGTGGTGCGCGGGGCGGTGCGCTTCGCCTCGGTCAGCCAGCCGGGCGCGCGGTCGGGGAGGAAGTCGATTTCGACCGGCTGACCGTGGCGCCAATATGAGCTGATCTGGAGGATCGCCGGGCCGGACAGGCCGCGATGGGTGAACAGCGCGGCTTCGCGGAACGTCGTCTTTCCGGCGCGTGCGGCAACCGGCGCGGCGACGCCGGAGAGTTCGCGGAACAGCACCTCGTCGCCGCCGAGCGTGAGCGGGACCAGCGCGGGGCGGGGCTCGACCACCTTGAGGCCGAATTTGCGGGCGAGGTCATAGGCGAAGCCGGTCGCGCCCATTTTGGGGATCGACGGGCCGCCGGTGGCGATGATGAGGGCGGGCGCGGTGGCGGTGCGGTCGCCCCATGTCACCGTGTAGCCGCCGTCGGCGTGGCTCACGTCGCGGATCGCGTGGCCGAGCGCGATTTCGACTGCGCCCCGGTCGCATTCGTCCAAAAGCATCGCGACGATCTGCTTCGCGCTGCCGTCGCAGAACAGCTGACCGAGTGTCTTTTCGTGCCAGGCGATGCCGTGCCGGTCGACCATTTCGATAAAGTCATGCTGTGTGTAGCGGCGCAGCGCGGACTTGGCAAAATGCGGGTTGGCAGAGAGGTAGCGCTCGGGCGCGATGCCGAGATTGGTGAAGTTGCAGCGCCCGCCGCCGGAGATCAGGATCTTCTTCCCGACCTGTTCGGCATGGTCGATCAGCAGCACGCCGCGGCCGCGCTGACCGGCGGTGAGCGCGCACATCAGGCCAGCGGCGCCTGCGCCGAGGATGATGGCGTCGTAGGAGGTGGGGGTGGACAGGGCGGCGCTTTCCAACATTTGTCACCCCGGCCCTGTGCCGGGGTCCACCGGGCAGCAGGCGCGAAGCGAGAGGCTCAAGCGCCGGATGTGCGGCACAGTGGACCCCGGCACAAGGCCGGGGTGACAATGAGGGTGATTACCGCAGCTTCGCGATGGTCAGGCCGTCCTGCTTGGCGCGGTCCTTGACCGATTCCTCGCTGCGGGTCAGCGCCTTGGCGATGGCTTTGAGCGCCATGCCCTTCTTGGCCAGCGTGTGCAGCTTCTGGATCTCGTCCTGCCGCCACGGCTGGCGGTGGCGTTCGAACTTGCCTTCGGCCATTAGGCGCCAACTCTCACAGATACGGCGGGTTGTGGCGGCCGGTGGGCGACTGGGTGAAGATCTCGCAGCCGGTCTCGGTAATGCCGATCGAATGTTCGAACTGGGCCGAGAGCGAGCGGTCGCGCGTCACCGCCGTCCAGCCATCGTCGAGCAGCTTCACGTCCGGGCGGCCGATGTTGATCATCGGTTCGATCGTGAAGAACATGCCGGGCTTGAGCTCAGGCCCGGTGCCGGGGCGGCCGACATGGACGACTTCGGGCGCATCGTGGAACACGCGGCCCAGGCCGTGGCCGCAAAAATCGCGGACGACGCCGTAGCGGTGCTTTTCCGCATGGCGCTGAATCGCATGGCCGATATCGCCCATCGTGTTGCCGGGCTTGGCCATTTCGATGCCGATCATCAGGCATTCATAGGTGACGTCGACCAGACGCTTCGCCTTCAACGGCACGTCGCCGACGAGGTACATGCGGCTGGTATCGCCGTGCCAGCCGTCGAGCAGCGGCGTCACATCGATATTGACGATGTCGCCGTCCTTCAGCGTCTTGTTGCCCGGAATGCCGTGGCAGACGACATGGTTGATGCTGATGCAGCAGCTGTGCGTGTAGCCGCGATAGCCGAGCGTCGCGGGGACCGCGCCGCCGTCGAGCGTCATGCGGCGGACGATATCGTCCAGCTCCGCCGTGGTCACGCCGGGCACGACATGCGGCACCAGCGCGTCGAGGATCTCGGCGGCGAGGCGGCCAGCGGCGCGCATCCCGGCGAAGCCATCCGGGCCATAGAGCTTGATCGCCCCGTCGCGGGCGAAATTGGTGTCGGCGGTTACGGTCACATACTCGGTCATCGCGACCATATAGGGCCTAAAGGGCAGCTTTGCGAGCGCGGAGACGCACGCTATGGCAACCCCATGAGCGAGCGCATCTGGACCGCCGGGCTGGTCATCATCGGGGACGAGATCCTGTCGGGTCGCACCCAGGACAAGAATGTCGCGCAGATCGCGATCTGGCTGAACGTGCAGGGCATCCGCCTGTCCGAAGTGCGGGTGGTGCCAGACGTGGAGCAGCGGATCATCGAGGCGGTGAACGCGATCCGCACCGGATATGACTATTGCTTCACCACCGGCGGGATCGGGCCGACGCATGACGACATCACCGTCGATGCGATCGCGGCGGCGCTGGGCGTGCCGGTGGTGGTGCATCCCGAGGCGCGCGCGGTGCTGGAGCGCTATTACGAGACGCGCGGCGGGCTGACCGAGGCGCGGCTGCGCATGGCGCGGGTGCCGGAGGGGGCGGACCTGATCCCCAATCGCATGTCGGGCGCACCGGGTATCCGGGTCGGCAATATCTTCATCATGGCCGGGGTGCCGCACATCACGGCGGGCATGCTCGACGCGCTGACCGGCACGCTGGAGGGCGGCAAGCCGGTGGTCAGCGGGACGATCGGATGCTGGGTCGCCGAGAGCGAGGTCGCCGACATCCTGCGCGCGACCGAAAAGGCGCATGAAGGTGTGGCGATCGGCAGCTACCCGTTCTTCCGCGAGGGGCGGGTGGGGGCGAATTTCGTCGTTCGCGCGACCGATGATGCGGCGGTCGCGGCATGCCTGGCCGACCTCACCGCCCAGCTGGAGGCGAGCGGGCGCGGGGTGGTGCAGGGCGGGATCTGATCCAGCCGCGATATTCGACCAACGCCCCTTGCCCTCACACGCTGTACTGATAGGGTAATACAGTGAGTGAGTCAGAGGGGATCGCCATGACAGTGAAACGATGGATGACCGCGCTTGCGCTGGCCGGGGCGGCATTGCCGCTCGGGCTCGCCGCGACGCCCGCCGCGGCGCAGACCGCGCCGGCCAAGCTGCAGGTCGATATGCAGTATTTCACGCTGCCCAACGGGTTGCGCGTGGTGCTGGCCAAGGACACGCTGAGCCCGACGGTGACGGTCGGTGTCTATTACGGCATCGGATTTCGCATCGAACCGCGCGAGCGCACCGGCTTTGCGCATCTGTTCGAGCATCTGCTGTTCCAGGGATCGAAGAACGCACCCAAGGGCGTGCATATCAGCACGATCAGCAATGCCGGCGGCATCCTGAACGGATCGACCCGCTACGACTTCACCAACTATTTCGAGGTGGTGCCGTCCAACGCGCTGGAGCGGATGCTGTGGCTGGAGGCGGATCGCATGTCCGCGCCGGTGATCAACGACGAGGTGCTGAAGAACCAGCAGGGCGTCGTCGGGAACGAAGTCAAGGTCAACGTCCTCAACCAGCCCTACAGCACCTGGCCGTGGATCGACCTGCCGATGCTGGCCAATACCAACTGGTACAACAGCCACAATTTCTACGGCGAGCTGAAGGAGATCGAGGCGGCGACGGTCGAGGATGCCAAGCAGTTCTTCGACAGCTTCTACAAGCCGTCCAACGCCGTGCTCGTGGTGGCGGGCGACATCGACTATGCCGCGACCAAGGCGATGGTCGAGAAATATTATGGCTGGATGCCCAAGGCGCCGCCGGTCAAGCTGCCCGACATCAGCGAGCCGCGCCAGACGGCGGAGAAGTTCCGCGCGCGCACCGACAGGCTCGCCCCCAAGCCCGGCTGGGCAGCAGGCTATCATGTCCCCGCACGCGGCACGCCCGAATGGTTCGCCATGGGGCTGATCGACCAGATGCTGGTCAAGGGCAATGACAGCCGCCTGTACCGCAAGCTGGTCGCCGAGACGGGAATCGCGGGCGAGGTGAGCGGGGGGATCAACTTCCCGCTGGGCAACATGTTCAACTATCAGGGACCGATGCTGTGGAGCTTCAACTTCACGCATGACGCCAATCGCAGCCGCGACGAGATCAAGGCGGCGGTGGATGCGGTGATCGAGGAGCTGCGGACGAAGAAGGTGACGCCGGAGGAGCTGGCGCGGGCGCGGACCAAGATGCGCTCCTCGCTCTATTCGACGATCGACGGGACCGGACGGATCGGCCTCATTGACCTGCTCGCCGTCTATGCGCTGTTCGACAATGACCCGAACAAGGTCAACACGCTGGAAGACGGGTTCGCCAAGGTGACGCCCGAGCTGATCCAGAAGACGGCGCAGGAATATCTGCGCCCCACCAACCGCTCGATCTATGTCATCGATCCCGGTGCGGCCCAGCCGGCCGCGCCCGCCGCTCAGCAAGGAGGCAAGTGAGATGCGCCGCATGATCGCCAGCCTGACGGCTGCCGCCCTGCTCGCCGCGCCGATGGGCGTCGCCGCGCAGGAGCTTCCCTCGACCCCGCCGCCGATCCCCGCGCCCAAGCCGTTCAAGGTGCCGGCGAGCGAGACCTATGTCCTGGCCAACGGGATGAAGGTGACGCTGATCCCCTATGGCGTCGTGCCCAAGGCGGTGGTGTCGCTGCAGACCTATACCGGGTCGATCAATGAAGGGCCGGACACCTGGCTCGCCGGACTGACGCTCGACATGATGCGTGAGGGCGCGGGCGGCATGACCGCCGCGCAGATCGCGCAGAAGGCCGCCGAGATGGGTGGCGGGATCGGGACCGGGGCGGGTGCGACCTCCTCCAGCGTGTCGATCAACGTCCTGTCGGAGCGGATTGCCGATGCCATCGGACTAGTCGCTGATGTCGCGCAGCGGCCGAGCTTTCCGGAGACCGAGTTGGCGCGGGTCAAGGCCAACTGGAACCGCCGCCTCGCGATTGCGCTGACCCAGCCGGGGACGCTGGCCAATGCGGCGGTGACGCGCGCCTATTACGGCACCGACCATCCCTATGGCCGGGTGCTGCCGACCCCGGCGCAGTTCAACGCCTATGACGCGGCCAAGCTCAAGGCGTGGCATGCGGCCAATTTCGGGGCGAAGCGGTCGCACCTCTACATCGCCGGGCGCTTCGACGCGGCGGCGGTGAAGGCGGCGGTCGAGAAGGCGTTCGGCGGCTGGGCCGCGGGGCCGGAGCGGGCGCTGATCCCGGTCAATCCGAAGCAGGGTCCGCAGGTGCTGCTGATCGACCGTCCGGGTGCGCCGCAATCGACGATCAACCTGGTCTTCCCCGCGCCCGACGCCGGGACGCCGGGCGATATCCCGACGCGGGTAATGAATGCGCTGCTGGGCGGATCGTTCAGCTCGCGCATCACGCGCAATATCCGTGAGAATAAGGGCTATACCTATTCGCCGGGTTCGGGTGTGTCGTTGCTGCCGACCAACGCGCTGTGGACCTTCAACGCCGATGTCACGACCACCGCGACCGGCCCCTCGCTGACCGAAGTGTTCAAGGAAATCCGCGAGCTGCAAACGACCCCGCCGGGAGACGAGGAAGCGAACGGGATGCGCCAATATATGGCCGGACTGTTCGCGATCCAGAATTCGACCCCGGGTGCGCTGGTCAACACGCTGGCGACGCGCGACGCGCTCGGCCTGCCGCGCGACTGGCTCGACAAGTATGTTCCGTCGACGCTTGCGGTCGCCAATGCGCAGATCAGCGAGGCGGCGAAGCGCTTCCCGCTCGACAAGCTGACATTGGTCGTCGTCGGTGACCTCAAGGTCGTCACGCCGCAGCTCCAGGCATTGCCGGAACTAAAGGGTATCGAATTCAAGACGGTAACCGTTCCCTGAACAATCGTTCAGCTTGAATGCCAACTAAACACGGGGACGGCGCAAGTCGTCCCCGTTTGTTTTGGAGTAATGCCGAATCATCGACTGGCCGATGGCTGCAAACAACTCGCCGCAATTTTGAGCTGTGGTTGCGACGAATCGCGGGTTCCACTTGTTGACCCCCCGTTATGACCCACACAGCACATCATGCGCGACCCGCGCTTCGCCGAGCAGTGGCGCTGCTTTTCGCCGCCGCCGCTCTCCCCGCAACCGCGCTGGCACAGGAGACGGTGACCCCGCCGACGGTGCTGGTCCCAACCACACCGGCTCCGGCTCCGCAGCCGGTGACCCCGCCGCCGGTTCAGGCCCCGGTCGCGCAGACGCCGCCCTCGGGTGAATCGCGCACGACCATCGCCCCCGGCGTGGCCGAACAGGCGCAGCAGGAGGCGCGCGAGCGTGCCGCTGCCCGCCAGGCCGAGGCGCGCCCGGCGCGTCCGACCCGCGCGGTCGAGACGCCACAGCGTTCGGCTCCGGTGGCTGCTCCGGTTGCCGCTGACCCGGCCCCGGTGGCCGAGCCGGCACCGACCCCAGCCGAGCCCGTTGCCCAGACGCCTCCGCCCGTCACCGAGGCTGTCGCGGACCCGGTCGCAGCGCCGGCAGAGACGAATGGCGAGGGCAGCGGCACCGTCTGGCTGATCCTGGCCGCGCTGGGCGGTGTCGCGGCGCTGATCGCCGGTGCGATGTTGTTGCGCCGTCGCCGTGAGGATGAACCCTATATCGCGGAGGAAGTCGCCGTCGCGGCACCGGTCGAGCCGGTTGATGCACGCCGCATGCCCGATCCTGTGGTCGAACGGCCCGTTGCCGATCCGGTCGCTGCTGCGCCCGCCTTCGTCGCGCCACGCCATGAGCCGGAGCTCGACGCGCGGATCGCGCCGGTCGCAAGGGCCAAGCCGGCGACGCCCAAGCGTGACGCGGATAAGCCCGCGCTCGAGAATGCGACTCTGTCCGACGCCGATCCGGCGGATGTTGCGGCTGTGCTTGGCGGTGCCTCGCCGTCGGGCACGCGTCCGCAGCTTGAGCTGGCGATGCGTCCGATCCGGGCAGGCATGGGCCGTCGCGGTGCGAGTGTCGGTTTCGAGTTGACGGTTGCCAATGCCGGTGGCGCGCCCGCGGAGGACGTGCGGATCGGCGCGTTCATCCTGGGCGAGCATAGCGCGCAGCAGAGCGAGATCGAGCGCATGCTCACCAACCCGCCCAGCGACTCGAGCTTGTCGGCCGAGACGATCGCGCCGGGTGACGGTGCCACGCTGGAGGCGATGCTGACCATGCCCCGCGACAAGGTCGATGCGATCATCGGCGACGATGATGGCTTCACGCCGGTGCTGGTCGCCGATGCCCGCTATCGGCTGCCCGACGGGCGTGAGGGGCGCACCGCCGCTGCGTTCCGCATCGGGCGCAGCAATGGTGGGACGCAGCTGGAGCCGATCGCGATCCAGGATGATCCGTCGATGTATGCCGATGTCGAGGCCGAACTGGTCGGCGTTCCGGCCAAGGTGTGACGTCTTTCTCCAACTCCCGCCCCGGTTTGCGCCGGGGCGGGTCGCTTTTCGGGCGGGCTTGCGCATTTTTTGGTGCGCCGGTCCGCCTTCTCCATGCTAGGCGCGGCGCGTGACTGCGACGCCCCTTCGCGCGACGACCGCGCTGACCACAATTCTGCTGTTCGCGACCCCGGCTGTCGCGCAAACCGGCCAGCAGCCGACGGTGATCACGCCGCCGATCGGCAATTTCGACATCAACCCCAACCCGACGCCGCGCGCGACGCCGACGCCGACCCCTGCACCGCAGCCGACGGTGACGGCGGTTCCAATTCCGCCACGTGCGACGCCGACGCCTGCACCAACGCAGCGCGTCACCCCGCAGCCCACGACGCGCCCCGGTGCGCAGCCCGCCGCGCAGCCGACACCTCAGCCGAGCCCCACGCGCTTCGGCCCGTCCGATTTCACACCGGTAGCGACGCCGGAGGCGGGGCCGATGCCGGGCGCTGCAGCCCCGACGGCGGCGCCCAAGGCTGCGACGGATGGGGAGATTCCAATTTGGGTGTGGCTCGCGCTCGGTGGTGCAGGTGGATTGCTGGTTGGACTGGTGGCGACACTGGTCATGCTGCGCCGTCGGCGCAGTCGTGAAGCGGCAGCCGAGGTCGATACCCCCGAAACGCTCGTGATCGCCTCACCACCGACGCCGGGGCCGCCCGCGCGCACGGGCACGGTGACCACGACCGTGCCGTTGCGCCCTGCGCCCGAGCCAGCAGCACCCGCCGCGCAATCCGCTCCGGTCACTCCGGTGCCGCCGCCGCCCGGACCGCTCGTCACCGAAATCCGCCCGCTGCGTGCCACGATCCGCGACGGTGTGGTGAGCGTCGACTTCGAACTCTATATCCAGAATCGCGGACCGGAGACGGCGGACAATGTCCGCGCGGTGCTGGGCCTGTTCGCCGCCAATCCCGATCAGGACGCCCAGATCGCGGCCTTCCACGGCGCGGCCCGTATGGCGCCGGGATCGGAGCCGTTCAGCATCGCGCCCGGCGGCATCCACATGCTCAAGGGGCAGGTGACGCAGTCGGGCGACCAGATGCGCGTGGTCAATGTCCAGGGCAAGCCGATGTTCGTGCCGATCGTGCCGGTCGCGCTCAAATGGTATGCGGGCCTGTCGATCCGCACGCTCCGCGACAGCTTCATGATCGGGACGGTTCCGGCACCGGGCAGCGACCGGCTGGGGCCGCTTTGGGTCGAGCGCGCGGCGGAGGGCTTCGGGCGGCTCGCGGCGAAGCGCTACGTGCCGAAGGACGCGGCTGGAGCCTAACGCAGGACCAGCACGAGCAGGACGAGGATCGCCGCGCCGGCGATCAGCAGCACCGCCATCATCCGGCTGAGATTGCTAAGGCCTCGCCACGGAAGCGCTTCGTCGAGCAGCGGGCTGTCCGGCGTGATCGTTGCCGGATCGACGCCGGTCTCGTGGGTCAAGGCGGTGGTGAACCGATCCCAGGTGTCGGGGGCATCCGCAACGTGGGCGGGGAGGGCGCTCCGGAGCGAGCGGAACACGTCGCCCGCCGTCTGCCAGGTCGGCGCGAATCTCTGGTTGCTCACACCTCGGATCTTGCGACCTGGAACGGCGGGACACGCATTCTTGCTCTAGCGCCCGTTCAGGCTTCGCCCAGTTCGGTAAATGCGGCTCACTGATCGATATCGAGAAGAGCTGGCTTCACCCACGGGGCCGTTGATCGAACGGCGCGCGGGAGATCGCGACGACCATGGCCCAAATGTCGTTTACATTTACGGCGGATCGCTGCGTGGCCGAGTGCTGCTGCCTTACGGGGACGCCGACAACTGTTTGCGGTGTGCCAATGTCCAGCTCGACGCGCCGGACTCGGCGATGCGAAGGGGCAATTTCACTGTTCCTAACGTTCACTCGGCGTTCAAAAGCAATTTTTCATATAAGCTTCGGCCCTTCCAGAGGGGCGGCATTCAAAACGAGAACGCGATGCGCAAGATCATATGGACCGGCCTGGCCGCGTTGACGATCGCGGTTCCGACGTCGGCGATGGCCCAACATCACGATGGCGGATATCGTGGCGGTTACGGTGACGAGGTCTTGGGCGACCGCGGCCATGGATATCGGGAGCCGGAGCCCTATTACCGCCATTCGGAGCCTTACGCCTATTCCTATCCGGCGTATCCGGCACACCAATACGAGCGGCCTTACCGCTATGACCGTCACCCCTATAACCGCCACGACCGGCCGCGCCACCATCGCGAACGACATCATCGTGCGCGCCAGCATCATTGATCGGGAGGGGTGATGCCTTCGGGGAATGCGTGACGGTCGGCGAGGCAAGCGACGATTGCCGCGATTACGCTAAGCGCTTCTCGCGGATCGCGGACACAGATCGTATCGAGACCCAGCAGCTTTGCGGGATAGTCGTTTCCACCCGGAAAGATGGCGTCGCCCACGAACAGCATCGCATCGAGCGGAATGCCGCTTTCGCAGCTCAGGCGTTCGAGGCCATAGGCCTTGTCCACGCCCTCCCGAGTCACGTCGATCGACGTCGTCCCCCCCATTTTGATCGAAAAGCCCGGTAGGCGCTGAATCAACTCGGCCTGGATCGCCTTGCGCTTGGCAAAGTCGGGATCCCATTGCTCCTTGGCGTCCAGTGGCGCTTGCTGCCCCAGCGCCGAGAAGGTTATCTGGCTCCCACGATCCTCGATCCGCTCGCCCCAACTCCGCTCCGCCTGAAACCCTGTCGCCTCCAGTGCCGCATCGAAAGCATCGAGAATTGTCTTCTTTTCTTCTTTGCCGAAAAGCTCGGCGTAAGCCCGCCGCCATGTCCCGTCATACCGATAGAGCTTGGTTCCGGTGGTCGGCAGCAGCCACAACCTGCCACGATACGCTCTTGCAGGGAGCCGGCTTGCAACCTGCTTGTCGAATTGCGGCCAGTCCCCGCCTGAGATAATCGCGACCTCGGCGACGGCCAGCAGGTCGGCGAGCGCTTGTCCCATTCGTTCGTCCAGCGGCTGCTTGCTGTCGGCAAGTGTGCCGTCAAGATCGAAGGCAATCAGAGCCTTCATGCCAATCGCCCCAAGATGGCGGTTGGGGAATCGAGCCTGCCGCGCGCGGCTATTGGGCGACCGCCTTCTTGCATCGGAGCAACCGCCTCCAGTATTCGGCACTGACCGCCTGTACCGCCGTCGCAAAGAGCGTCCAGCGCGGCGCTCTCTCGGCGGAGGGCGGCAAGATCGGCAAGCTTATGATCGATTTCCCCCAGATGTGTCGATGCAATTGTGTCGGTAGTTGCACAATCACGAGTTCCTCGTCCGCCAAAGACAACGGCGTCCGGACCTGATGTATACAAGAACCCCGAGTCTCGACTTTGGCTCCCGTTCGCCGTCCGCGTTCGCGGGCTGCAAGTACGGAGCGAACGGCGTCGCGATGTCATTGGTACGAATTAGACCGGGTGGCGAGCGCTGCCAACAGCCCGGTCGCGTTCTGTCGCGGCGCGCGACGATGCAATCAGCAATCTCCCCGTCGTTTTCGCTCCGCCGACAGCGGCTAGGCCCGAGCGCCGGGAACTATGACGACGCTTGGGCCGAGCGGCTGGCTCCAGTTCAGGCGATCGCAGGCGAACCTGGCCACTCAAGAAAAGTATCATACGAGAATCCGCACCTCGGTAGGTACATTTCTCCATCTAAACACGTGAATAGCCAGCCAATACTTCATTGTCCATATTTTACGTTTTTGGGTCTTCCTCTTAGAAGCCGCCGGATAAATGCAATTGAATGAAGATAAACATCGACGCAAGTTGGGCCCATAGGATGTAACAACATAACATCGAGGCGAGCCGTCGATGCCCGCCACGCGAATTCACTCTGGTTTGGAATTTACCTCTTCCTTTTCAACTTGAGAGAGGCTAGATGGTCAACCGATGAAAGGGTGGCTCTCCATAGTTCTCAGCCTGTTGCTCGCCTTCGGCGTGACGGCGGGAGCTATGGCCCATGCCGCTGAGCCGGGGTCGGGCACGCGTGTATTGGCGTCCATGGACGCTTGCGGGAGCTACTCGAAGAAGAGCGACAAGAGCCAATCCGATCCCTCAAAGATGTCGGTGAAATTTCATGGCTGTCACGGCCATCATGTGGGAATTCCGGTTGCGTCCGCGCCCGAGATCGAGCGCATAGCTCCCGTCCGAGTCGTGCTGCTGCGGAATCGTGCAGGTCTCGCTCCCCCGACCCGTTCCGACACTTTCCGACCTCCGATTGCCTGACAGCTGAAGCTTCGCCTGGCTGTGCCCAGGCGCGCGCCTTCGGTTTGTCAGGAGTTCTTCATACATGCATCCTATGTTTGCGCCCGCCATGGCTGCGGCGCTCGTGGCTATATCGGTCACGCCCGCTTCGGCTCAGGCGGACAATCGGCCTATCGCCGGTCCCATGGCACAATCGGTGCCGCCCGAGGTCCGAACCGGCCCCTTACCCCCGGTCCTGACACTCCCTCAGGCGCTTGAGGAAGCCGAAGCCCGCTCTCCAGCTCTCGTGGCGGCCCGCGCCGATGTCGAAGCGGCGCGCGGGCGCCTGCGCCAGGCACGGTTTAGGTACAATCCCATCCTTAACGTCGAAGTCGAGAATTTCGCCGGCACGGGCCCCTATTCGGGTTTCAACGGCACCGAAACGACGGCCTCGGTCAATCAGAGGCTCGACATCGGCGGCAGGCGCAAGGCGCGGATGACGCTTGCCGAAGCCCAACTTGCCGCACAGGAATACCGCTTCGCGATCGCTCGTGCCGAGCTCGGCCAGCAGGTCCGCTCTCTCTTCGCATTCGGCATAGCCGTGCGCGACAACCTGGCGCTTGCGCGGGAAAATGAAGAGCGCGCGCGCGAGTTGTCTCGCATCGCGCGCGAACTTGTGGAATCGGGGAAGGAGCCCCCTCTGCGGGGGCTGCGCGCCGACGCGGCCCTTGCACAGGCGACGGCGGCGCTCCGCGCGGCCGAAGCCGATGAAGTGAATGCCCGCCGCTCGCTCGCAGCGCTCTTTGGCGTGGACACCCCGCCGGCTGAGCTTAGCGGTAGCGACCTGCTGGCGCCGCCCAGGAATGTCGATGCGATGGCGACGCTCGACGTGCGTCTTGCCGAAGCCGAACGGGTCATTGCTGATGCGCAACTGCGCCAAGCCCGCGCGGAGGGTCGTCTTGACCCGTCCATTGGTGTGGGGGTGCGCCAATTGCGCGAAACAGGTGACCGGGCACTGATTGCCAGCCTTTCGGTGCCGCTGCCGGTCTTTGATCGGAACCAAGGCAACATCGCAGCCGCGCGGTCCGAAATTCAATCGGCTGAAGCGCGGCGCAACAGTGTTCTCGCCAACACCCAGGCGGAAATCGCCAACGCGCGTGCGGCCTTGGCCGCCGCCGAGGCACGCGTCACGGCCCTTGAAGGCAGCGGCATCGGCCAGGCGCGCGAGGCGCTGCGTCTTGCGCAGCTATCATACCGGGCCGGCAAATCCTCGCTGATCGAACTGCTCGATGCTCAGCAGGCCTATGCCTCGACACAGGCCGAACTCATCGCGGCGCGACGCGCGCGGGCGGAAGCTCAAGCCACGCTGGCGCGCCAGGCAGCGGCGGCGAGCGAAGTGGACTTGGAACAATGAACCAGCTTCTCTCAAGGAACGGCGACCACCTGCCGCTTGGACCGGCTGTTTTTCATGCACGCCTGCGGGCTCAGGACGCTTACGTCGAACCTGACCAGACACGCGCCCTGCCCGCCGTGCCGGATCCGACAGGCGGCACCACTCCGCTTTTCTTAGCCTCTGCCTCGCGGCTCGCCGGGACGCGCGCCCTCCCGCAGCCAGCCCACTCGATATTCGGAGATGTTGAATGATCACACAAGATAAACGCCTCCTCGGCGGGGTGGCTGGTGCCGTTCTGCTCGCCGCAGTCGGTGGCTTCTCAGTCGCGCGCTGCACCGCGGATCCTGCTGCGGAAGCGCCAAGTGCTGGAAAGGCCGAAGAGACGACGGAAACCCCCACCGATAGCCTCGCGATGACTGCAGAGGCGATCCGCAAAGCTGCCATCGGTGTAGAAGCGGTGCAGCCGGGCGGCCTTGGCTCCGAAATCCTTGCGCAGGGCACAGTTGCCGCGACGCCGGCCGGTGAAGCGATCGTGACTGCCCGTGCCGGCGGCGCGGTCACGCAAGTGCTCAAACGGCTGGGCGATCCTGTACGCGCGGGAGAGACGCTGGCCATAGTGCAGAGTCGAGATGCCGCCCAGATCGCCGCGGACCGGACGGCGGCCGACGCGCGCTCGGTTCTGGCCCAGCGCACGCTCGCGCGGGAGCGCCATCTCTATGAGCAGAAGGTAACCGCCCGCGCCGACTATGAGCAGGCGCAGGCAGAGGCCGCGGCCGCTGCGGCCGAAGCCCGAAGAGCTCAGGTTGCGGCCGGTGCTGCGAACGTCACGCGCGATGGCAGCGGCGCGATAGTGGCCAGCCCGATCTCCGGGCGGGTGACGGCGGAAAGCGTCAGCCTTGGCGCTTTCGTGCAACCGGAGACCGAGTTGTTTCGCATCGCCGACCCCTCGAAAGTGCAAATCGAAGCTGCCGTCGGGCCAATTGACGCCCAGCGGCTTGCTCCCGGCGACCGGGCCATCATCGAGCTACCCGACGGCCGAACGATAGACGCTCGTGTGCGTGCCGTTACGCCTGGTCTTGGCGGTGAGACGCGTTCCGCCACGGCTGTGCTTGATGTTACGGGAAGTCTGCAGCCTGGGCTTGCCGTGCGCGTTCGCCTCCTGCCGAGCCGCGGTGAAGTGTCGGATGCGATCGTCATCTCGGAGGACGCGCTGCAATCCCTTGAAGGACGAGATGTTGTCTTCGTGCGGACCAATCAGGGCTTCCGCGCGCAAAAGGTGACGATCGGACGACGCAGTGCCGGCCGCGTCGAGGTCCTCTCAGGCCTGAAGCCAGGCCAGATGATCGCAACTCAAAATGCATTCCTGCTCAAGGCCGAGCTCGGCAAGGGCGCGGGCGAGGAGGAATAAACCGTGATTGCAAGTCTCATTGCGCTCGCCGTCCGCGCACGCTGGGCGGTCCTGTTCATCTTCCTCGCGGTCGCCGGCCTCGGCATTTGGCAGCTGACCAAGCTGCCGATTGACGCGGTGCCGGACATCACCAGCAACCAGGTGCAGATCAACACCGTCGATCCTCGTCTGTCGCCGGTCGAAATCGAGAAGCTCGTCACCTACCCGGTCGAAATTTCCCTCGCCGGCATTCCGGGGCTTGAAACGACGCGGTCCCTCTCGCGCAATGGGTTCAGCCAGGTTACCGCCATATTCTCGGAATCCACCGATCTTTATTTTGCGCGCCAGCAGGTTGGCGAACGGCTGAGGCAGGCGACCGAGAACCTGCCTGACGGCGTCCAACCGCAGATCGGGCCGGTGACAACCGGTCTCGGCGAGATCGTCATGTATACTGTCGGCTATACCAATCCGGACGGCAAGGGCGCGAAGAAGATTGCCGGACAGCCCGGCTGGCAACCCGACGGAAGTTATCTCACTTCTGAGGGGGACCGGTTGACCGACGAGGTTCAGAAGGCCGGCTATCTGCGAACCGTGCAGGACTGGATCATCAGCCCGCAATTGAAGGCGGTGCCGGGCGTGGCGGGTGTCGACTCGATCGGTGGCTACGCGAAAAACTTCGTCGTCGAACCCGATCCGACCAAGCTGACCAATTTCGGAATTTCCTACAGCGAGCTCGGCGAGGCGCTGGAAAAAGCCAACCTCGCTGTTGGCGCCAATTTTTATAACCGTGGCGGCGAAGCCTACCTCGTCCGCGTCGATGCCCGCGCGCGTTCCGTCGACGAGATTCGGAACGCCGTTGCGGCAACGCGCGGCGGCGTTGCGATCACTGTCGGCCAGATCGCCAACGTCAGGATTGGCGGTGATCTGCGCACGGGCGCGGGCAGCATGAACGGCGAGGAGGCGGTGATTGGTACCGTCCTCATGCTCATCAACGAGAACAGCCGTATCGTGGCCCAGGATGTTTCCGCCAAGCTCGATCAGGTTTCGAAAACGCTGCCGCCGGGCATTGAAGTCAAGATCGTTCTCGACCGGGCCAAGCTGGTCAATGCGACGGTGGGGACGGTTGAACGCAACCTCACTGAGGGTGCGCTGCTGGTCGCGGCGTCGCTGTTTCTGCTGCTCGGCAACTGGCGCGCGGCCATCATCGCCACCCTCGTCATCCCCTTTTCATTCCTCATGATGGCGATGGGGATGAACGCGTTTCGCGTGCCGGGCAATCTGATGAGCCTTGGCGCATTGGACTTTGGTCTGATCGTCGATGGCGCCGTGATCATCATCGAGAACTGCCTGGCGCGACTGGCGCATCGTCAGGAACACGAAGGACGGCTGCTGACGCTTCGGGAGCGGCTCGAAGAAACGATGCGTGCTTCGCAGGAGATGATCAAACCGACCGTGTTCGGCCAGGTGATCATCCTCCTCTCCTTCGCACCGCTTCTGATGTTCACGGGTGTCGAGGGCAAGACCTTCTCGCCCATGGCGATCACCATCATGCTGGCGCTTGTCTCCGCGTTCATCCTCTCGATCACGCTGGTGCCCGCACTGGTGGCGCTGCTCATTCGCGGACGTGTTGCCGAGAAGGAGGTGTGGCTGATCCGCAAGAGCAAGGATCGTTATCTGCCGCTGCTCGACAAGGCGCTCGCTCGGCCGTGGCCGTTCATTCTAGGCGGTCTCGCCTTCTTTTTGGCGGCAATACCGGCGTTTGGCCTTCTCGGCTCAGAGTTCATTCCCCAACTCGATGAAAAGAACCTGGCGCTCGCCTCGACGCGCGTGCCCTCGGTGAGCCTCGAACAATCCCTGGCGATGCAGCGCAAGGTCGAGGAAGCGGTCAAAAAGCTTCCGGAAGTGGAGCTCATGTTTTCCAAGACCGGTACCGCCGAGGTCGCCACCGACCCGATGCCGCCGAACGTTTCCGATGCCTTCGTGATCCTGAAGCCGCAGGACCAATGGCCGGCAGGCGTCGCGACCAAAGCCGATGTGATTGAGCGCGTCGAAAAGGCCGCTCGCGGCCAGCTTGGCCAGCTCTACGAGGTCAGCCAGCCCATCGAGCTGCGCTTCAACGAGCTGATCTCAGGCGTACGCGGCGACGTTGCGATCAAGCTCTACGGCGACGATCTCGACAAGATGTCGCAGACCGCCAACGAGATGGTGCGGGTGCTGCAAGCGATCCCCGGAGCGAGCAGCGTGAAGGCGGACCAGGTCGGCGGTGCGCCGGTGCTCGACGTGAAACTCGATCGCGCGATGATCGCGCGTTACGGGCTGACCGTACAGGAAGTCGCCGACACGGTCGCTGCGGCACTGGGCGGGCGAGAATCGGGACTGCTCTACGAAGGCGATCGGCGCTTCGACATCACGGTACGCGTGCCGGATGCAACCCGCGTCAACCTTGACGACATCCGCTCGCTGCCGGTCCTCTTGCCCGAAGAACCGGGCGCAATGCGCCGACAGGTCCCGCTCGCACAAGTGGCCCAGATACGGTTCACCGAAGGACTTAACGAGATAAGACGCGAGAACGGCAAGCGCCGCGTTGTTGTCCAGTTGAACCTGGAAGGGCGCGATGCAGGCTCGTTCGTCCAGGAAGCGCAGGCGAAGATCGCGCAGGTGAAGCTGCCGGCTGGCTACTATCTCGAATGGGGCGGACAGTTCGAGAATTTGCAAGCGGCCACCGCCCGATTGTCGATTGTGGTTCCGCTGGCTTTTGTCGCCATCTTCGTCCTGCTTTTCATGGCCCTTGGATCGGCAGGCCGCGCGACAGCGGTCTTCCTGACCGTACCGCTGGGACTCGCCGGGGGGATTTTCACCCTCATCTTAACCGGGATCAACTTCTCCGTCTCGGCAGCGGTTGGGCTTATCGTGCTGGCCGGTGTTTCGGTTCTGAACGGCCTCGTTGTGATGACGGCCATTCGTGAACGCCAGGAACATGGGCTACCTCTGATTGAGGCAATCCGGGAAGGCATGGCCGAGAAAATGCGCGCGGTCATCATGACCGGCTTCGTCCCGGCAATCGGCTTCATACCAATGGCGATCGCCACGGGGACCGGCGCTGAAGTCCAGAAGCCGCTGGCGACCACAGTGATTGGCGGCCTGATCGCGGCGACGATCCTGACCCTCCTCGTTTTGCCGGCGATCGCAAAGGTGGTGCTCGGTGCAACCGAAGGCAAGCGCCGCAAGCGCGAAGAACAAGTCGAGCCGAACGCACCCGAGCCGGCGTGAAGGAGAAGATCATGACTGAAGCAATCAAGCTGTTGCGAATCTACACTGACGAAGGCGCCTATCTGGGTGATCGCAGGGTATTTGAAGTTATTGCATCCCGGGCAAGGGATGCGGGCCTGGCTGGCGTCACGGTTCTGGAGGCGCGGTTGGGGTTCGGCCGCTCGGCGCACATGCACCGGCGCCATGTTTTCGAAAACGACCGGGCGCTCCTTATCGAGATCGTCGATGACGACGCCAAGTTGAGAAGCTTTGCCGTGGCACTCGACGATATTCCCGACATCGGACTGATGACACTGGAACCTGTGGAAATTCTTGGCGGGAAGGCCAAGCAGGGACTGCCGGGTACAAATCCATGACCCGCATCGGATCCCCACGTGAATCGCGCGATCCTTCAAGCATCGCGCACGGCAGGCGGCACTACCTTCGCGTGTCCGATGTGGCCACCAGCGCAACACGGGCGGCTTCCGGCTCTCGTGGGATGACGAGCTATGTTTACGGTAGCGAACTCGATATCATTGTCTGCGCCTCTGGCGCGGGTGTGGCGGGTACTAGTCGACGTCGATCGCTATCGCGACTGGCATCCGACTGTCGGGCTCGAGAGCGACCCCGCCGATCCGAAAAAACTCCTCTGTACCTACTGGCGACCGGGCTGGACCGACCCTGTTATTTCGGCCGACGGAAGGATCGTTTGCCTCGAACGGCCCTGCCACTTCGCCTGGCGCGTGGGCATCAAAGGGCTGCTCCAGATCGAGGAAGGGTTTCATTTGAAGAAGTCGCCCGAAGGCACCCGGCTTACGCATCGACTATGCTGTTCGGGCATCGGCTCGTGGCCAGGGATTGTCACAAGTCCATTCTTGCGACGTCAGCTCGTCAGGACTGGCGACTCGCTCGAGCGCCATCTTCGACGGGGTACGGTGATATCGCGCTACGCGCAGCGAAATGCCCGTCCTCGATGAGCTTTCCGCCGTCCGTCCATGCGGAGGATTCGTTCAGCGAAGGCCGACCCCGCCATCTTTGGTTCCGCCAGCGTCGGCGTCTTGAGGTGCGGGCGTTCGTCGCGCCCGCACCTCACCATCGGCGAAGACCAGCCTCCGTAGCTGCGCGCTCACTCATGCGCGGGTTGATGGGAAGAGGACAGCAGCAATGAAAGACCAAGTGCGCCTCGATATTCCGCTTCTGCTGCCGGAAATCAAAGATGAGGCTGACCGCTGCATAGGCAGGCTGACAATTGAATTGCAAGGCCGCACGGGCGTCCAGGAAGCGCACGTCGTGGCGAGCCACGACGATACGCCGGCACAACTCTGCATTCACTATGATCCGACCATCCTGTCGCTCGAGCGGGTACGGGAAATCGCCAATGGCGCTGGCGCTGCGCTCACCGAAAAATATCAGCATATCCAATGGTCGGTTGATGGACTGACCCACGCCCGCAAGGCCCGCACGGTCGCCGATCGGCTTCGCAAAATGCCGGGGATCGTCGAAGCCGAGGCGAGCGCAGTTGGCGCCATCAGTGTCGAATTCAGCCGATCCGAACTGACGGAGGCGGAAATTCGCAAGGCGCTGGCCCAGATGAGTGTCCGCCCACGGCCGGAAATCGGTGCAGCTTCGGCGACGGCCGCGACGAAAGCTCACGATCATGCCGAGCACGACCACGCCGAAGGGGAACATGAGCATACCCATGGTGGAATCTTCGGTGCCAATACCGAGTTGATCTTCGCGCTGATTTGCGGCGGAGCGCTCGCGACCGGATTTGCGATCGAGAAGCTGACGACGGCTCCTGCGTGGATTCCGCTCGCCTGCTTTCTAGCCGCCTATGTCTTCGGCGGCTGGTTCACTCTCCGCGAAGCGATCGAGAATCTACGGCTAAAGCGTTTCGAAATCGACACGCTGATGCTCGTGGCGGCAGCGGGCGCGGGTGCCTTGGGCGCCTGGGCCGAAGGCGCTCTTCTTCTGTTCCTGTTCAGCCTCGGGCATGCGCTCGAACATTACGCCATGGGCCGGGCCAAACGCGCGATCGAGGCCTTGGCTGAATTGGCGCCGCGCACTGCCATGGTTCGGCGAGGCGACGGCGGTCTGAGCGAAGTTCCCGTCGAGGAACTCGTCATTGGCGACACCGTAGTCGTAAAGCCCAATGAACGGCTGGCAGCAGACGGGTTCGTCGTGGTCGGGCGATCGAGCGTCAACCAAGCCCCCGTGACAGGCGAAAGCGTCCCCGTCGATAAGGAGCCGGTGCCGGACCGAGCCCAGGCGGCAGCCCAGCCTGACAAGGTTTCCGCTCAGCATCGCGTATTCGCCGGCACCATCAACGGTCCGGGAGCGATCGAAATCGCCGTCACTCGCCTTGCCGCCGATACGACGCTGGCCAAGGTGGTCAAAATGGTGAGCGAAGCGGAGACGCAAAAATCGCCAACCCAGCGATTCACCGACCGTTTTGAGCGGGTGTTCGTGCCCTCCGTCCTAGCTCTAGTGGTCGGGTTGCTGTTCGCCTGGGTCGTCATCGACGAACCGTTCCGCGACAGCTTTTATAGGGCGATGGCCGTGCTCGTAGCGGCTAGCCCCTGCGCGCTCGCCATCGCCACGCCGAGCGCCGTTTTGTCGGGCGTGGCGCGCGCGGCGCGCGGGGGCGTACTGATCAAGGGCGGCGGGCCGCTTGAGGCACTCGGGTCTCTGAATGCCTTGGCGTTCGACAAGACCGGGACGCTCACCGCGGGTCGGCCGCGCATCACCGACATCGTGCCGGCGACGGGTGTCGATGACGACGAACTCATGGCGATTGCCGTAGCCGTCGAGCGGCTCAGCGATCATCCGCTCGCTGAAGCCATTGCGCGGGATGGTGAGCAATTTCTCGACGAGCAACCGATCCCCGCAGCAACGGATATGGCCAGTCTGACGGGCCGCGGCGTAAAGGCCCGGGTCAACGGCGAGACGGTGCTCATCGGCAAGGCCGAAATGTTCGGTCGGGATGGCTTCGCGCCTCTCTCGGATGAGACGGCGCAAACAATCGAGCGCCTGCGCGAACAGGGTCGTACGACAATGGTCGTGCGCCTCGGTGATCGCGACCTGGGCGCCATAGGGCTCATGGATACGCCGCGCGCTGCCGCAAAGGACGCAATCGCTCGCCTCAGGGCGCTGGGCATCCAGCGCATGATCATGATGTCGGGCGACAATCAGCGTGTAGCCACTGCGGTCGCTGCGGAAGTCGGCATCGAGGAAGCCTGGGGCGACTTGATGCCCGAGGACAAGGTCGAGGCAATCAAAAAGCTCCGCGCCCAAACGCCGGTCGCGATGGTCGGGGATGGCGTCAATGATGCACCTGCCATCGCGAATGCGACGGTGGGCATCGCCATGGGGGCCGCTGGTTCGGACGTCGCGCTCGAGACCGCCGATGTCGCGCTGATGGCCGACGATCTCGCGCATCTGCCGTTCGCGGTCGGCCTCAGCCGCAGCACCCGCTGGATCATCCGGCAAAATCTGGTCGTCAGCCTGGGCGTCGTCGCCTTGCTCGTGCCGGCGACGATCATGGGCCTCGGGATAGGACCGGCGGTCATGGCCCATGAAGGCTCGACGCTGCTTGTCGTTTTTAATGCGCTTCGGTTGCTGGCCTATCGCGACAACGGGGGTTCTCAGTGAGCAACGGATTCTCGAAATGGTTTATTGCGGCGCTGCCACTGGTCGCTAGCAGCGCCGCCCACGGCGAAACCCTGCGGCAAGCACTGATCCATGCCTATCGCACCAACCCCAGCTTGACGGCGGCAAGAGCTGGGCTGCGTGCCACCGACGAAGGCGTGCCCATCGCCAAGGCGGCCGGGCGTCCGACACTGAGCGCCACCGCAGATTATCAGGAATTCGTTGTGCGATCCGCCAACAGCTTCTCCGCCCCTTTGCGGTCTGCAAATGCCAACGCGAATTTGACATTTCCTCTCTACCAAGGCGGCCGCGTGAAGAACTCGATCCGCGCCGCCGACGCGCGCGTGGAGGCCGGGCGGGCGAACTTGCGTTTCACCGAAGCCGATGTCTTCACGGCCATTGTCTCGGTCTACATGGACGTCATGCGCGACGATGCGGTCGTCGAACTCAACCGCCGCAATGTCGCTGTCCTCGAGACGAACCTCCAGGCTTCACAAGACCGCTTCGAAGTGGGGGATCTGACCCGCACCGATGTTGCCCAATCCGAAGCGCGTCTCGCAGTGGCGCGAGGCCAGCTGGAGACGGCACTGGCACAGCTGGATACCAGCCTTGAGAATTATCTCCGCTTCGTCGGCCTGCCCGCGCGCGACCTCGAGCAGCCGCCGGCCTTGCCGGGGTTGCCCGGAACGCCTGCCCAGGCCGTCGCGATCGCGGTCGAGAACAATCCCCAGCTTCTCGCCGCAAAGGCAGACGCAAGGGCCGCGCGCTACGATGTCCGCGTGGCGGGCGCATCGCGCCTGCCCAGGCTCTCGGCGGTTGGAAGCGGCGGCTACAACAATTATCTGGGCTCGCTCACCAGCACACTGCCTGGGCGCGTCTTTCAACAGGCGCAAACGACGGCAACCATCGGGCTTTCGGCAACCATCCCCCTTTATCAAGGGGGCCTGCCCGCGGCCCAAGTGCGGCGCGCTACCGCCCTTGAAAGCCAGGCGCTCGAGCAGACCATATTCATCGAGCGCCGTGTCGTCGCGGAAGCCCGTGCCGCCTATTCGCGCTATCAGGCGACGCAGGCCGTGATCCAGTCATCCAGGGCCGCGATCGCGGCGAATGAGCTCGCACTGGAGGGCGTCCGTGCCGAGAACACAGTCGGTACCCGCAATGTTCTCGACGTGCTCAATGCGGAGCAGGAGCTTCTCAATAGCCGCGTGCAACTCGTGACCGCCGAGCGCGATGCCTATGTCGCAGGTTTCACCCTGCTCGCGGCAATGGGTCGGGCGGAAGCGCGCGATCTCAATCTTTTCGGAGGGACGCTGTTCGAACCGGGCTTCAGCCGCAAGACGACGCCTGGCCCGCCAGCGCTCGACATTGATCCCGACAGCGGCATCGAATTTGTTCCGGCGGCGCCCGGTCATTCTGTCGATGACGGTGTGCCGCCCACGGCCGTGCGTCCAGCACCACTGGAACTGCGCGCTCCCGATAGCGCGGACAGACCATGAAGACCTTTGCCTCATGCACGTTAGCTCGGCCTCAAGAGCGATTGAGGGAATGCACAGGTTCCGACCTCGGAACTGAGGGCCAGGGTCTAAGGCTTATTGATCGAACCTTTCGCCGCACGAACGGACCAATGCTGCGCCGCGATGCCATGCTCGACTCCTCCGGCATGCCCTTGCAGACGCCGAGCTGCCGACAGAGCGGTGATCCAATGACGGAGCAAAGCGCCGATCCGCAAAAGGAGACCGTCCATGTCCGACAAGCTGGATAATCCGGTGACCGGCAAGCCCAATATTGCGGCACCGCCGGCGCATGATCACGGCAAAGATGCGAACAGCCGGATGCTGGTGTTCGCCCTCATTCTCACCAGCACTTTCCTCGTCGTGGAAGTAATCGGTTCATTTGTCTTCAACAGCCTCGCCCTTCTTTCGGACGCCGGCCACATGCTGACCGACGTCGCAGCGCTGGCCATCGCTCTCATGGCGATCCGGATCGGAGCGCGTCCGGCCGATGATCAACGGACCTTCGGCTACAGACGCTTCGAGATCTTGGCGGCCGCATTCAACGCGCTCATGCTCTTTGCCGTCGCGATTTATGTTTTGGTGGAAGCAATCAACCGCTTCCGCGATCCCGAACCCGTGCAGTCGGGGGGCATGCTCGCCGTCGCGATAGCCGGTCTGATCATCAATCTGGTGTCGATGCGCTTGTTGCAGTCCGGCAAGGAGCGGAGCCTCAATCTCAAAGGCGCATATCTCGAAGTCTGGGCTGACATGCTCGGCTCGATCGGGGTCATCGCCGGGGCGATAGCCATTCGCTTCACCGGTATGACCTGGATCGATCCGGTCGTCGCGGTCGGCATCGGCCTTTGGGTGCTCCCGCGGACCTGGATTTTGCTGCGCGATACGGCGAACGTCCTGCTGGAGGGCGTGCCGCGTGGCATGTCCCTGGATGAGGTGCGCAGGGCGATCGGCGCGGTCCCGGGCGTGCAAAGTGCCCATGATCTTCACGTCTGGTCGATCACAAGCGGCAATGTCAGCTGCTCTGTTCACGTCGTGGTCGATGACATCGCGCAAGCGGAGGCGACACGGAACCGCGTGGCACAGATGCTCGCGCAGGCCTTTCAAATCGAGCACGCGACCATCCAGACCGAAAGTAAAGAGTGCGCGGAGGTGCGTTCCACGCACACCTGACCGCCAATGTATTTCGCCCAAGTTGAAGGCTCAGATCTTCAGACAACCGAGAGGAGACAATTGGTCTGCCCCCACCGAGTGGACCGATTGGTTTGTTAGTGCATTAAGCTCATC